>MUNB01000139.1:0-15153 GCA_002154345.1 Streptomyces griseus | reverse complement strand
CCGCGGCTGCGAAGTAAGGGACTGAGAACACATGGCACACAAGAAGGGCGCATCGTCCACTCGGAACGGGCGCGATTCCAATGCTCAGCGGCTCGGCGTGAAGCGCTTCGGCGGTCAGGCCGTCAACGCCGGTGAGATCCTGGTCCGCCAGCGTGGCACCCACTTCCACCCGGGCACGGGTGTCGGCCGTGGCGGCGACGACACGCTGTTCGCGCTGACCGCCGGTGCGGTGGAGTTCGGCACGCACCGTGGCCGCAAGGTCGTGAACATCGTTCCGCTCGCCGTCTGATCCATTCGACGCGCGCGTAACGGCACACAGCACCTTCCGAGGGCGGATCTCAGCTTTCCCGGCGAACGGGGAAGCGGGTCCGCCCTCGGCGTGTTACGACAGAGACAACTCCGCATTTTCCTGCTGTACCTGCACCTGTTATCTGGAGGCACCAACCATGACCACCTTCGTGGACCGCGTCGAGCTGCATGCCGCCGCGGGTAACGGAGGCCACGGCTGCGCCTCCGTCCACCGTGAGAAGTTCAAGCCGCTGGGAGGCCCCGACGGGGGCAACGGCGGACGGGGCGGCGATGTGATCCTCGTCGTCGAGCAGTCCGTGACCACGCTGCTGGACTACCACCACAGCCCTCACCGCAAGGCCACCAACGGCCAGCCCGGCGCCGGCGACAACCGCTCCGGCAAGGACGGCCAGGACCTGGTCCTGCCCGTGCCGGACGGCACCGTCGTCCTCGACAAGGCCGGGAACGTGCTCGCCGACCTCGTCGGCCAGGGCACCACCTTCGTGGCCGGTCAGGGCGGCCGCGGCGGCCTCGGCAACGCGGCGCTGGCCTCGGCCCGCCGCAAGGCCCCGGGCTTCGCGCTGCTCGGCGAGCCGGGGGAGAGCCGGGACATCGTCCTGGAGCTCAAGACCGTCGCCGACGTGGCGCTCGTGGGCTACCCGAGCGCGGGCAAGTCCTCGCTGATCTCGGTGCTCTCCGCGGCCAAGCCGAAGATCGCGGACTACCCGTTCACCACCCTCGTACCGAACCTCGGCGTCGTCACCGCCGGCTCGACCGTCTACACCATCGCCGACGTCCCCGGGCTCATCCCCGGCGCCAGCCAGGGCAAGGGCCTCGGCCTGGAGTTCCTGCGGCACGTCGAGCGCTGCTCGGTGCTCGTGCACGTCCTGGACACCGCCACCCTGGAGTCCGACCGCGACCCCGTCTCCGACCTCGACATCATCGAGGAGGAGCTGCGCCAGTACGGCGGTCTGGAGAACCGGCCCCGGATCGTCGCCCTCAACAAGGTCGACATCCCGGACGGCCAGGACCTCGCCGACATGATCCGCCCCGACCTGGAGGCCCGCGGCTACCAGGTCTTCGAGGTCTCCGCCATCGCGCACAAGGGCCTCAAGGAGCTGAGCTTCGCGCTCGCCGGGATCATCGCCGAGGCGCGTGCCGCCAAGCCGAAGGAGGAGGCGACCCGGATCGTCATCCGCCCCAAGGCCGTCGACGACGCGGGCTTCACCGTCACCCTGGACGACGAGGGCATCTACCGCGTGCGCGGCGAGAAGCCCGAACGCTGGGTGCGCCAGACCGACTTCAACAACGACGAGGCCGTCGGCTACCTCGCGGACCGGCTCAACCGCCTCGGTGTCGAGGACTCGCTGATGAAGGCGGGCGCCCGGGCCGGCGACGGCGTCGCGATCGGCCCCGAGGAGAACGCGGTCGTCTTCGACTGGGAGCCGACCGTGAGCGCCGGCGCCGAGATGCTCGGCCGCCGTGGCGAGGACCACCGTCTGGAGGAGCCGCGCCCCGCCGCGCAGCGCCGCCGGGACCGCGACGCCGAGCGCGACGACGCGGAGAAGGAGTACGACGAGTTCGACCCCTTCTAAACGCTCCGCACCCCCGGCGGCGAACGCTCCGCACCCCGGCCCGTCTCTGCGGAGGCGGGCCGTCCGGTAGCCTCGGGCCCGGGCACCGGCGGGTTTCCGCCGGTCACGCCGGGTGAACGTGCTGCAGATGTGCGGATTGAGCAACACATCTGTGGGGTCGGTCACCCCGGGCGACCACCCGGCAGCGCCCAACCTCCCTGGCCAGAGGGTGAACTGCGGGTATCCGCGGGACGAGCGGCGGACGACGTCCACCTTGCGAGACGGTCACGGAGAGTGCGACCATCACACTGTTCCCCCGTCATAGCAAGGTAGGTCGTCTGTGTCTGTGCCGCATGAAGCCAAGCCCCGGACCACAGCGGTCGTGCTCGCCGGTGGGACCGGCCAGCGCGTGGGCCTGTCGATCCCCAAGCAGTTGCTGAAGATCGCCGGCAAGGCCGTCATCGAGCACACGCTCACCATCTTCGAGAACGCCGAGGGCATCGACGACGTCATCGTGCTGATGGCGCCCGGTTTCGTGCCCGACGTCGAGAAGATCGTCGCGAAGGCCGGACTGACCAAGGTCACCCGGATCATCGAGGGCGGCAACACCCGCAACGAGACCACCGAGCGTGCCATCGCGGCCCTCGGCGAGGGTCTCGCCGAGGGTGAGGACCGCAACGTCCTCTTCCATGACGCGGTGCGCCCCCTGCTGTCACAGCGTGTGATCACGGACTGTGTCGAAGCGCTGGAGCGCTACCAGGCCGTCGACGTCGCCATCCCGTCCGCGGACACGATCATCGTGACCCGCACGCACGGCGAGGACGGCGAGTTCATCACCGAGGTGCCCGACCGCTCCCGGCTGCGCCGCGGCCAGACGCCGCAGGCCTTCAAGCTCTCCACCATCCGCAGGGCGTACGAGATCGCGGCGGGCGACCCCAACTTCCAGGCCACCGACGACTGTTCGGTGGTCCTCAAGTACCTCCCCGACGTGCCGATCTACGTGGTCGCGGGCGACGAGTACAACATGAAGGTGACCCAGCCGGTCGACGTCTTCATCACCGACAAGCTCTTCCAGCTGGCCTCCACCGCCGCCCCGCGCCAGGCCGACGAGGCCGCCTACCGGGAGCTCCTCACCGGCAAGACCCTCGTCGTCTTCGGCGGTTCGTACGGCATCGGCGCCGACATCGCGGCCCTGGCCGAGAGCTACGGCGCCAAGGTCTACGCGCTCGGCCGCTCCACCACCGGTACGCACGTGGAGAACCCGGAGCACGTGGACGACGCGCTCTCCAAGGCGTACGCCGAGACCGGCCGGGTCGACTACGTCATCAACACCGCGGGCGTGCTGCGGATCGGCAAGCTGGCCGAGACCGACAACACGACCATCCAGGAAGCGCTGAACGTCAACTACCTGGCGCCGGTCCAGATCGCCCGCGCCTCGTACAAGTACCTCGCCGAGACCCAGGGCCAGTTGCTGCTCTACACCTCCAGCAGCTACACCCGGGGCCGTGCCGAGTACAGCCTCTACTCCTCCACCAAGGCCGCCATGGTCAACCTCACCCAGGCGCTCGCCGACGAGTGGGCGGGCGAGGGCATCCGGGTCAACTGCGTGAACCCGGAGCGCACCGCGACCCCGATGCGCACCAAGGCGTTCGGCCAGGAGCCCGAGGGCTCGCTGCTCTCCTCGGAGGCCGTGGCGCGCACCTCGCTGGACGTCCTGCTCTCCGCGCTGACCGGTCACGTCATCGACGTACGGCAGCAGGACCCGACGGCGGGCGCCGCCGACTCCTCCGGGTTCGAGCAGGCGCTGGCCTCCGTGCTGGACCGTCAAGCAGATGTGTAATAATTCTTGACAAATGTGCTTTTCCGGGCCTCTGTTGTCGCTTTCCGCGATGGCAGAGGCCCGAATGCGTGAAGCCGCACCTTCACATTTCCGCCAATACGTGAATCAACCGGCACCCCCTGGAGCAGGTTCTTCGTGATCTCGACAGCCATTCGCCTGGCCCGTGTGGGCAGCAGGTCAGAACTGGCGGCAGCACTGTTGATGGGGCTGGGATATCCCTGCGTCATGCTCGCCGCGCTCATTCCGAACGTCTGGTTCTTCGCGGCGGCCACGGCTGTCACGTACGTCGCGGACTGGTATCTGCACCAGCGGGGGAGCTATCTGATCAACCGGCTCGGCAAGGTGCGCGCCGGGCTGTCGATCCGCTTCCTGCTGCGGCAGCTGATGGTCATCCTGCTGCTCGCCCGCCTGGATCTCGCCGAGCAGCCGCTGTTCTACTCGGCGGTGGCCTGCTTCCTGGTCTTCTACGGGCTCCAGGCGCCGCACGGCGCCCTGACCACGCTGATCCGGCTCCGCCGCACCATGCCGGTCGTCACCCGCAACGTGGACCTGCACGCGGTGCGCATCCCCGACGCCCCGCCCGGATCGCTGCTGCGGCGCTCCGCCGAGAAGATGCTGCACCTGGACATCCCGGCCGTGGTGGGCATCCTGATCGCCGCCGGTACCGGCCAGGACGTCATCGGTTACGTGGGCATCGGCGTGACGCTGCTGCTGGCCGTGCTCTACCTCGTGGCGCTCGTGCCCTACATGCGCCGCGGCCGGCTGGCGCCCCCGGCGCCCGCCGTGCTGAAGGCCGTCGACACCTGGCTGCGCGAATACCAGCCGACCGTGGTGCTCTACTTCTCCGGCTCCAACGAGTCCGCCTACCAGGGCAACATGTGGCTGGAGACCATGGCCCGGGTCGAGGGCCGGCCGCTGATCATCATGCGCGAGCGCGGTCTCGTCCCGCAGCTGGCCGAGACCTCCGTCCCGGTCATCTGCGTCCCGGCCGGCACCCACCTGATGAACCTGGACCTCTCGACCGTGCGGGTCTGCCTGTATCCCGCCAACGTCGGCAAGAACATCCACATCCTGCGGGTCCCGACGATGAAGCACGTCTTCATCGGCCACGGCGACAGCGACAAGCTCGCCAGCGTCAACCCGTACTCCAAGGTCTACGACGAGGTCTGGACCGCGGGCCGGGCCGGCCGCGACCGGTACGCGCTGGCCGACGTGGGCGTCCTCGACCAGGACATCGCCGAGGTCGGCCGCCCGCAGCTGGAGCCCATCAAGAGCTGGACGGGCGCGGTCAAGAACCCCATCCCGACCGTGCTGTACGCGCCCACCTGGGAGGGCTGGGACGACAACCCGGGCAACACCTCGCTGCTGCTGGCGGGCGAGAACATCGTGCGCCGGCTGCTGAACGCCGCCGACCCGGTCCGGATCATCTACAAGCCGCACCCCTTCACCGGCATCCGCAGCGCCAAGGCCAAGGCCGTCAACGCCCGGATCCGGGCGATGCTGGACAAGGCCGCCGCCGAGCGCGCCGCCGACCCCCGCTGGGCGAAGGAGGCCTCCTCGGCCGCCGCCGGGCAGAGCGCCGCCAAGGCCGAGCTGGTCCGGATCGAGGCGCGGCTCGCCCAGCTCGCGTCCACCGGCCGCTCGGGCGGCGACGAGGCGGAGGAGTCGCGGCTCTCGCTCGCCGACCCGGCCCGCGAGGCGGAGACCGCCCGGCTGCGGGCCGAGTGGAACGACGCCTACTGGCGCTCCTTCGGCTGGTGGGAGCACCGTACGGTGACCGGCGCACAGCCCAAGCTGTACGACTGCTTCAACGAGTCCGACGCGATGGTTTCGGACATCTCCAGCGTGGTCTCCGACTTCATCGCGAGCGGCAAGCCGTACGCGGTGACCGACTCCGCCGCCCTCGGGGCCGAGGAGTTCAAGCGGCAGAACACCGCGGTGCGTGCCGCGGTCATCCTGTCCAACGGGGCCGAGGAGCTCGACGCTCTGCTGGCCGCGGTGGCCGACCCGGCGGCGGACACGCTGGCGGACGCCCGCCGGGAGCTGAAGACCTACCTCCTGGGGCCGGACGAGCCGACCTCCATGGAGCAGTTCAACGCCGCCGTGCGGGCGCTGGCCGCCAAGGCGGAGGCCCGTAACCAGGGCGTCGCCCAGCGGCTCGGCGACCAGGCCGTCGCGGTGCCGGACGAGGAGGCCGTCTCCAGCGGGGTCGGTACGGAGGACCCGCAGGCGGTCGCCGCGGCCGAGGCCGAAGCCGAGGTGGCGGCCGAGGCCACGGCGGAGACCGCCGTCACCGAGGGTTCCTCGTCCGTGCGCTGAACGGCATCCGTCCGGGCTTCGAACGACCGGACGCCCGAACGCCGCACAACTGATCGAACTGGCTGAAAAGCAGGCAACCCCGATCGCGACCCGTACGTCTCTCCTGAGGGAGGGATGTACGGGTCGTTCGGCATGTCGATGTACAAAAAGTGCAGAGTCGGGCAATCCGCCTTCTTTCGTGATCAAATCGACAGGTGCACATGCCCGACATGCCCAGGACGAACGACGAGCCCGATGTCAGTGTGATCATCGGAGCCTATGACGCGATGCCCTACCTGGTCCGGTGCCTGGAGTCCGTCGAGGCACAGACCATCGGCGCGGACCGCATGGAGATCGTCGCGATCGACGACGGCTCCACCGACGGCACCGGCGCGTACCTGGAGGAATTCGCCGCCCGGACCGCGATCCCCACGCGCGTCGTCCGGCAGGAGAACTCCGGCGGACCCAGCGGACCGCGCAATCGCGGCCTCGCTCTCGCCCGCGGACGGTACGTCTTCTTTCTCGACGCGGACGACTATTTCGGCGAGGAAGCCCTGGAGCGCATGGTCGCCATGGGCGACCGGGCCGGCACCGACGTGGTGCTCGGAAAGATCGTCGGCGTCAATCGCGGTGCCGCGAAGTCGATGTGGAAAGAGACCGTCGAGCGCGCCGATCTGTATTCCTCCAACATCAAATTCACCCTGAGCGCGCAGAAGCTGTTCCGGCGCGACCTCCTCGTACGCCTGGGCATGACCTTCGACGAGGAGCTGAAGACGGGCGAGGACGCCCTGTTCACGATGGAGGCGTATCTGCGCGGCAACGGGATCTCCGTCGTCGCCGACTACACCTGCTACTACCTGGTGGGCCGCGAGGACCGCAACCAGATGACCAAGAAGGGCGGCTACAAGCGCCGCTTCGACTCGGCCCGCGCCCTCATGGGGCTCATCGCCGAGTACGTGCCCCCGGGCCCCCGGCGCGACGCCCTGATGGTGCGACCCTTCGTCATCACGCTGCTGCCCCAGTTCGGCCCCGGCCTGGTGAAGCAGAAGGACGAGGTCCGCGCCCGCAAAATGGCGCTCGCCGCCCCCCTGATGAAGGCGTACTGGACGCCGGATCTGGGCCGCAATCTCAAGGTGAACGAACGGCTGCGGCTGATGTGCCTCGCCGAGGGCCGGCTCGACCTGCTCCTGGACATCGCGGCCTTCCTGCGCGACAAGAAGGAGCCCGAGCTCGTCCGCCGCGGCAACCCGCCCCGGCTCCACCTCGCCTACCCGCACTTCGGCGAGAGCTCCGTGCTTCCCGACCGGGCGTACGAGGTCACCGTCACCGAATGGGTCGGCGGACGGCGGATCGAGGCCCCGCAGGCAGGCCCCCGCGTCTCCTTCGCCCGCCGCGTGGTCCGCAAGGCCCGCCGCACCGTGCTCGGCGCCCTGCGCACCCCGCGCGCACACCGCGTCTGACCGGATCCGGGGGAGCCCCGGACACCTCCGCCCGCCCCGGCGACGACCGGGGCGGGTTCGTCCTGTGAGGGGTGTCACGTCATACTGTTGGGCAACCATGAGACCGTTGGAGAGGTCTCATTAACGCCCCGTCCTCCTGGGGTTCATCATCTGCACGTCCCCCCGGAAAGGCCCTCCCCCCGTGGCGTCCCTCGAAGCGATCCCCGACGAGCTCAGCAGGCTCATGAAGTACTTCCCGGAGACTCCGGTCGAGGAGCGCCCCGAATTCCACCGAGCGGCCAAGGACTTCCTGGCGCGTGCCGCCCCCAAGGTCGTACGGCAGTTCTCCCCGATGGCCCGGGTCAAGTGGCACCTGGCGGCCAGCGGCCGCGGCGACGAACTGGTCGAGCTGCTGCACTACGAGCGCGAGAACCCGGGAGCCTTCTCCGTCCGCGGCCTGCGGCGCGCCCGCATCGAGCTGCCCGGCGTCGAGAGCTCCTCGCTCCCCTCCTCCGTGCGCAACTTCAACCGCAGCGAACTTCCCGTACGCGGCAAGCTCCTGGACCTCGGCTGGGAGGACGGCAAGCTCCTCGTCAAGGGCTACGCCTACATCCCCAACGTCCCCTCGGCCACCGGCAAGCGCTCGCTGCGCGTCGCCGTGCTCCGCCGCCAGGGCAGCCGCTCCACCCTCCCGCTGCGCCTGCGCACCGTCCTGGAGCCCCGCGCCACCGCCGAGGCCAAGGGCGCCCTGCACAACTACGACTGGTCCGGCTTCGAGATCGGCATCGACCCGTCCCGGCTGCGCGTACGCGGCCAGTGGCAGCCCGGCACCTGGCGCCTGGGCATCGGCATCCCGCGCCCCGGCGGCATGTCGGTCGGCAGCATCACCAAGAACAACGCGGGCGCGGCCGGCCACAGCGCCACCCGGATCCTCGACGACGGCGTCCGCCTCGTCGCCGGCTTCGACCGCAACCGCCTCAAACTCTCCGTGGACGTCGTCCCCGCCGAGATCATCGCCCAGGAAGCCGACGGCGACACCCTCACCGTCACCCTGCGCTCCCGCGTCACCACCCCCGCGGGCAAGTACCCCACCGCCCTGCGGATCGACCACGAGCCGAGCGGCTTCGCCACCGACCTCCCGCTCCAGCAGGGCGAGACCGGCGCCGACGGCTGGCTCCGCCACACCGCCCGCCTGGACTTCGCGGACCTGCCCGTCGACGGCGTACGGCCCGGCAAGGCCGTCAAGTACCGCGCGCTCATCGTCTTCGCCGACGGCACCACCCGCCGCGCCACCAACGGAGCCGAGCCCGTCACCGGCGTCCACCCGCTGCCCGAGGGACGCGAGTTCGCGATCCTCACCGACGGCGCGGGCAACTTCACCCCGCAGGTCCGCACGGTCCAGCCGCTGGTCGACAGCGTCGAGTGGAGCGCCGACGGCGAGCTGACCCTCTCCGGTGTCTACACCGGCCCCGCCGAGCAGATGAAGATGGTCCTGCGCCACACCGGCCGCAACGAGGACCGCCCGCTGCCCGTCGAGTTCGCCGACGGCCGCTTCACCGCCCGGCTGCGCCCGGACACCATGCCCACCTACGAGGGCACCGTGCCGCTGCGCGCCGGCCGCTGGATGCCGCGGCTGCGCCTGCGCACCGAGTGGGACCACACCCGCGACCTCCCCGTCACGATCCGCCCCGACCTCGTCGGCACGCTGCCGCTGGCCCACCGGGGCGAGCACCGCACGTACACCGTCGAACGGCTCGACTTCGACCGGATCTTCGTGGAGTCCGGCCCGGTCCTCGACCCGGAGCTGCGCGGCGCCTACCGCCAGCGCCTGATGCGCGACGTCTACACCCCCGAGCAGCGCAAGCTGCCGCTGCGCGAGGCCGTGCTCTACAACAGCTTCGGCGGCAAGCAGTTCTCCGACTCGCCCCGCGCGGTCTACGAGGAGCTCAAGCGCCGCGGCACCGAGGTCGAGCACATCGCGATGGTCCACGACCAGCAGGTCGTCCTGCCGCCCGGCGTCCGCGGCGTCGAGTGGGGCAGCAAGGAGTGGTACGAGGCACTGGCCCGCAGCCGGTACGTCGTCACCAACGGCGGCATCCGCGAGTGGTTCGTCCGCCGCGAGGGCCAGGTCGTCGTCCAGACCTGGCACGGCACCCCGCTCAAGCGCATCGGCGCCGACCTCCTCGGCACCCCCAAGGCGAACCTGGCCTACATCGCGAGCCTCCCGCAGCGCTCGCGCCAGTACAGCCTGTTCATCACGCCGAACGCCTTCACCACCCCGATCATGACCAACTCCTTCCGCCTCCAGTGCGAGGTCCTGGAGGCGGGCTACCCGCGCAACGACGTCTTCCACGCCCCCGACCGCGTCAAGCGCGCCGCGGCCGTACGCGAGAAGCTCGGCATCCCCGCGGGCAAGAAGGTCGTGCTGTACGCGCCCACCTGGCGCGACGACCAGCGCTACGGCGGACGCCGCTTCAAGCTCGACAACCAGATCGACGTCGAGGCCGCGAAGCGGGAGCTCGGCGACGACCACGTGCTGCTCTACCGCAAGCACCACAAGGTCCTCGACTCCATCCCCGGCGCCGGACAGGGCTTCGTCTACGACGTCACGTACTACCCGGACATCGCCGACCTCTACCTGATCGCCGACGTGCTGATCACGGACTACTCCTCGGTGCTGTTCGACTTCGCGCACTCCGGGCGTCCGATGCTCTTCTTCACGTACGACCTGGAGCACTACCGCGACACCCTGCGCGGCTTCTACTTCGACTTCACCTCCCGCGCCCCCGGGCCGCTGATCAAGACCTCCGAGGACCTGGTCTCCGCGATCCGGAACATCGACGCGGTCAGCGAGGAGTACAAGGAGAAGTACGCCCAGTTCCGGGTCGACTTCTGCGAGCCCTCCGACGGCCGCGCCGCCGCCCGGGTCGTGGACCGGATGCTCGCCGTCAAGGACGAGCAGCAGAGCTGAACCCACCGGCCGCCCCCGCCGCTGTCCACCGGCCGAAACCGGCGGGCGGCGGGGGCGGCCGCTCGCGTACCCTGCGTGCCGGGGGCGACACCGGGGCCGACCGGCTCCAGGGCCCCCGCCGTACACCGGGGCGATCCAGAGCGGGGAAGCACGTGGCAGAGCAGAGGCCGTCGGGCCGCGAATCGGCAGTGACCGGCGCCCGCAGGGTCGTCGTCAAGGTCGGCTCCTCCTCGCTCACCACGGCCTCCGGCGGCCTCGACGCCGACCGGGTCGACGCCCTCGTCGACGTCCTCGCCAAGGTCAGGGACGGCGGCGAACGCGAGGTCGTCCTCGTCTCCAGCGGAGCCATCGCCGCCGGACTCGCCCCGCTCGGCCTCGTCCGCCGGCCCAAGGACCTGGCCCGCCAGCAGGCCGCCGCCAGCGTCGGACAGGGCCTCCTCGTGGCCCGCTACACCGCCTCCTTCGCCCGCTACGGCGTCCGCGTCGGCCAGGTGCTCCTCACCGCCGACGACACCAGCCGCCGCGGCCACTACCGCAACGCCTACAGCACCCTGGACAAGCTCCTGGAGATGGGCGCCGTCCCCGTCGTCAACGAGAACGACACCGTCGCCACCGACGAGATCCGCTTCGGCGACAACGACCGGCTCGCCGCCCTAGTCGCCCACCTCGTCCACGCCGACCTGCTGGTCCTCCTCTCCGACGTCGACGGCCTCTACGACGGACCGCCCGGCACCCCCGGCGCCGCCCGGATCGCCGAGGTCACCGGCCCCGAGGACCTGACGGGCGTCACCATCGGCAGCGCCGGGAAAGCGGGCGTGGGCACCGGCGGCATGGTCACCAAGGTCGAGGCCGCCCGCATCGCCACCGCCGCCGGCGTCCCCGTCGTCCTCACCTCCGCCAGCCGGGCCGCCGACGCGCTCGCGGGCCGCGACACCGGCACGTACTTCCACCGCACCGGCCGCCGCTCCGCCGACCGGCTCCTGTGGCTGGCGCACGCCTCCACCCCGCAGGGCTCGCTCACCCTCGACGAGGGCGCCGTACGCGCCGTGGTGGAACGCCGCACCTCGCTGCTGCCCGCCGGAATCTCCGCCGTCGAGGGCGAGTTCAGCGCCGGCGACCCCGTCGAACTGCGCGACCCGCACGGCACCCCGATCGCCCGCGGACTCGTCAACTTCGACGCGAAGGAGATCCCCCAGCTGCTCGGCCGCTCCACCCGGGATCTGGCCCGCGAACTGGGACCCGCCTACGAACGCGAGGTCGTACACAGGGACGATCTGGTCCTCCTCGCACCGCGTCTCACCACCTGAATCGGCTGAAAGTCCCGCTCTCCGGCAGGGACCTTTACCAAAACCACCCCACGCCAGGCTGTGGACTGGTCCACTTTGTAGTGGGGAAACAGGGGTACCGCACAGCAACACATCACAGGAGGCCGCCGGTGAGACGAGCGCGCCCGGGGGCGCCGCCCCGAGGCACGGCCAACCGCGCCCTGACGAGTGTCGGAGCGGGGGCGGGTTTCGACCGGAATCCCCTCCCGGCGGACACCGTCGGACGGGAGCCGGTCACGACGGCGAAGGAGGAGTCCCCGCAGTCGAAGCTCTGGCACATCACCCTCAGCGTCTCGGGCACCGAGACCCCGCTGGGGGAGGTCAGACGCGGTCTGGAACAGCTCGCCCACGACCATCCCTTCCTGCTGACCAGCCGTTACGCCGGCGACCACGCGGAGATCCGCTACTGGGAAGAGGCCCGCGATCTGCACGACGCGGCCGCGGTGGCGCTGCGGCTGTGGGGCGAGCACCGCTCCAGCGCACAGCTCCCGCCCTGGGAGATCGTCGGCCTCGAAGTCATCGACCGCGAGACCTACCACCTGCGGATCGCCGAGGGGTACGGACCACCGCCCGCGGCCCCCGTGGGTGTGCACCCCTACTGATCCGGGCGGACCGGGGGCGATCCCGGGCGATCCGTGCCGATCAGCGATCGGTCCGGACATACCCGTCGCTGATCCGGGCGGATCCGGGCGGATCCGTGGCCGATCCGGGCTGATCCGTGGCCGATCCGGGGGCGTCCGTCCCTCGGGTCGGCCGTCTCGCATCACGGGATACGTGACGGATGCCCGCAGAGCGCGCATTACTCTGCGGGCATGACCACGCTCTCGCCCTACGACAACCTCTCCCCGGTCGCGCAGACCGCCTACCGGGCCCGTGCCGCCGCCGCCGATATCGCGCCACTTCCGCGCGCGGCCAAGGACGACGCGCTGCTGGCCATCGCCGACGCCCTCGAAGTGCGTACGAGCGAGATCGTCGAGGCCAACGCGAAGGACGTCGAGCGCGCCCGCGAGGCCGGGACGAGCGAAGGCATCATCGACCGCCTCACCCTCACCCCGGAACGCATCCGCGCCATCGCCGCCGATGTACGGGACGTGGCCGCGCTGCCCGACCCGGTCGGCGAAGTGGTCCGCGGCTCGACCCTGCCCAACGGCATCGACCTCCGCCAGGTGCGTGTCCCGCTCGGCGTGGTCGGCATCATCTATGAGGCCCGGCCCAACGTCACCGTCGACGCCGCGGCCCTCTGCCTGAAGTCCGGCAACGCGGTCCTGCTGCGCGGCTCCTCCTCCGCCTACGCCTCCAACACCGCCCTCGTCCGGGTGGTGCGCGACGCGGTCGGCGGCTCCGGACTGCCGGCCGACGCGGTGCAGCTCGTCCCCGGCGAGAGCCGTGACTCCGTGACGGAGCTGATGCGGGCCCGCGGCCTGGTCGACGTCCTCATCCCGCGCGGCGGCGCCTCGCTGATCCGCACGGTCGTCGAGCAGTCCACCGTCCCCGTTATCGAGACCGGCACCGGCAACTGCCACGTCTACGTCGACGCGCAGACGGACCTGGCCATGGCGGTCGACATCCTGATCAACTCCAAGGCCCAGCGCCCCAGCGTCTGCAACGCGGCCGAGACCCTGCTCGTCCACAAGGACGTGGCGGATGACTTCCTGCCGCTCGCCCTGGACGCCCTGGCCGAGGCCGGGGTCACCGTCCACGGCGACGAACGGGTGCTCGCGCACGCGGACGCCACCAAGGCCACGGTGGTCCCGGCGACGACGGAGGACTGGGAGACCGAATACCTCTCCTACGACATCGCGGCGGCGGTCGTCGACTCCCTGGACGCGGCGGTTGCCCACATCCGGCTCTGGACCTCCGGCCACACCGAGGCGATCGTCACCACCTCGCAGGCGGCCGCCCGCCGGTTCACCCAATTGGTCGATTCGACCACGGTCGCCGTGAACGCCTCGACCCGCTTCACCGACGGCGGGCAGTTCGGCTTCGGCGCCGAGATCGGCATCTCCACGCAGAAGCTGCACGCCCGCGGTCCGATGGGCCTGCCCGAGCTGACCTCGACGAAGTACATCGTCACGGGGGACGGGCACATCCGCTAGACGCCCTTCCCGGCCCTTCCGCGCCACACGTGGTCGGCCCCGCCCGCCGGGTGGGGCCGACCACATGTTCGCCCGCGTCGATCCGGGGGAGTTTGCGGGGTCCCTGCCCAAAAGGTCCCGACGGGGCTACGCTGAAACCGTGCCGGACGACGTGGGGGGCAAGCCGTTCCCGGACGGCTGGGAGCCCGACGACGACCGCGGGGGCGCGGACGAGGACTTCGCCTCCGTGGTGTTCGACGAGGACTTCGTCCGGTCGGCGCCCGTCCACGAACCCACCGCCGTGGAGCGCCTGCTCGCCGCCGCCGAGGCCCGCGCCGAGGCGGACGCGGCCCGTGCCCGCCGGAGCCGTCGCGCCGACGACGACGAATACGGCCCCTACGGCCGCTCCCGGGGCTACCACGACCCCCAGGACCTCGACTACGACCCGGACCACGGCTACGAGGACGACGACGACCTCGCCCCGGGGCCCTACGGCCGCCACGGCGGCTCCCTGCGCCCCTACCGCAACTCCGCCCGCTGGCACCGGCCGGTCGCCTGGCTGCTGGCGCTGGTGATGGGCGTCGGCATGGTCTCGCTCGCCTTCACCGCGGTCTACCGGGGCGCATCGAACAACCGCCAGGACCAGATGCCGCCACCCGTCACCAGCGGCGTCGACAAGCCGGGCGCCGCCCCGTCCGCCTCCGCGGACTACTCCCGCCCCGCGGTGTCCGCCGAGCCCCGGGTGCCCTGAGCCGGCTCCGGCCGGGAAGAAGGCGTTCGACAAACGCCTGCCCAACACCGAGCCCAAGCTCCGCGAGCCGTTCGCGAAACTCCAGGCCAAGCACCGGACGGTGCTGGTGGTCGACCGGCCGGCCTCGATCGGAGCTGCGGCCGACGGTGGCCCGGGACAGGGGCCGCCCCTCGCCTACCTGCCCGGCTGACAATGCGGCGGAACGCCGACCCAGCCCTCCCGGGCCTACTACGACAAGAAGGTCGACCAGGGCAATCCACGGATCCTCGCCAGTCGCTCAGGGCCGGGCCGGACCGACCACGACGCTCACCATCGAAGCGATGGCCAGAACACCGCAGGTGAACCTGACCATCGCCGGTGTCAGGAGCCGATTGACCCCCACCGTGTTCGCCATGAAGCCATGGATCCGCCACGCGACATCGCGATAGTTGAACGTCACCATCAAAGCGGCGGTACCAAAGACCACACCCCACCCGACCTCTGCCCACGCATTCATCGATTCCCCCACCGAGACAGTCGATGCCCAGTGTCGACCTTGAACGCTTGACCAAATCCATAGGGGCACCCCGCCCCCTCGCGTCACCCGTTCGCC
>MUNB01000138.1 GCA_002154345.1 Streptomyces griseus | reverse complement strand
CATCGAGATCACCGACGACCCGAACGTCGGCTTCGCCGGTGCGAACGTCGCCCTGCTCGTCGGCGCCCGCCCGCGCACCAAGGGCATGGAGCGCGGCGACCTGCTCGCCGCCAACGGCGGCATCTTCAAGCCGCAGGGCAAGGCCATCAACGACCACGCCGCGGACGACATCAAGGTCCTCGTCGTCGGCAACCCGGCCAACACCAACGCGCTCATCGCGCAGGCCGCCGCCCCGGACGTACCGGCCGAGCGCTTCACCGCGATGACCCGCCTGGACCACAACCGCGCGATCTCGCAGCTGGCCGCCAAGACCGGCGCCGCCGTCTCCGACATCAAGAAGCTGACGATCTGGGGCAACCACTCGGCCACCCAGTACCCCGACATCTTCCACGCGGAGATCGCCGGCAAGAACGCCGCCGAGGTCGTCAACGACGAGGTGTGGCTGGCCGACACCTTCATCCCGACCGTCGCCAAGCGCGGCGCCGCGATCATCGAGGCCCGTGGCGCGTCCTCCGCCGCCTCGGCCGCCAACGCCGCCATCGACCACGTGCACACCTGGGTCAACGGCACCGCCGCCGGCGACTGGACCTCGATGGGCATCCCGTCGGACGGCTCCTACGGTGTCCCCGAGGGCATCATCTCCTCCTTCCCGGTCACCACGAAGGACGGGAAGTACGAGATCGTCCAGGGCCTGGACATCAACGAGTTCTCCCGGGCGCGCATCGACGCCTCGGTCAAGGAGCTCACCGAGGAGCGCGACGCGGTCCGCGAGCTCGGCCTCATCTGATCCGCACCCGCACCACACCGGACGCCCCCGGCAGCCTGTGCTGCCGGGGGCGTCCGGCGTCCGGCGTCCGGTCGCCACGCGGGCGGGGTCAGCTCTTGTGGTCGCCGGGCGTGTAGTGGCCCGGCGCCAGCCGGCCGGTGACGCCGAAGCGGTTCCAGGCGTTGATCACGGTGATGGCCGCGATCAGCTGGGCCAGCTCGGTCTCCTCGAAGTGCTTGGCGGCCTTCGCGTACACCTCGTCCGGGACGAAGCCGTCGGTCAGGACGGTGACCGCCTCGGTCAGGGCGAGCGCCGCCAGCTCCTTCTCGGTGTAGAAGTGCTGCGACTCCTCCCAGGCGCTGAGCTGCACGATCCGCTCGGCGGACTCGCCCGCCGCGAGCGCGTCCTTGCTGTGCATGTCCAGGCAGAACGCGCACCGGTTGAGCTGCGAGGCCCGGATCTTCACCAGCTCCACCAGGACCGGGTCCAGGCCCTTCCGGGCGGCGATGTCGAGCCGGATCATCGCCTTGTAGACGTCGGGGAGGAGCTGGGAGACGGAGATCCGGGCCGGGTGCTCGGGGGCGAGGTCGGCGGGGGCGTGGTGGTGTCCGTGTGTCGAGGTCATGAGGACGACGCTACGGTCCCGATGGCACCCCGGTATGGTCCATTGCCATGACGGATTCCTGGGCCACTTTCGGCGCGGACCTGCATCTGGAGCCGGTCGGCCAGGGGCTCCGCAGCGGGCTGATGGAGGCGTTGCGGGAGGCGGTGCGCACCGGCCGGCTGACGCCCGGCACCCGGCTGCCGTCCTCCCGGGTGCTCGCCGCCGACCTGGGCGTCGCCCGCAACACGGTCGCCGACGCCTACGCCGAACTGGTCGCCGAGGGCTGGCTCACCGCCCGCCAGGGCTCGGGCACCCGGGTCGCCCAGCGGTCCGCGCCGCGCCGGAAGGACCCGGCGGCGGCCCCCGCCCGGCCCGCGCGGTCCGGAGCCGGGTACAACCTGAAGCCCGGCTCGCCGGACCTGTCGGCCTTTCCGCGCACGGCCTGGCTCAGGGCCGCCCGCAAGGCGCTCACCGCCGCACCCGACGAGGCCTTCGGCTACGGCGATCCGCACGGCCGCCTCGAACTGCGCACGGTGCTGGCCGAGTATCTGGCGCGGGCGCGCGGGGTGTACGCCGATCCGGAGCGCATCGTGATCTGCGCCGGCTTCGCGCACGGGCTCTCGCTGCTGGGCCGGGTGCTGCGCGGCCGCCGGGTCCGGGACGTCGCCGTCGAGTCGTACGGCCTCGACCTGCATACGAATCTCCTCACCGAGGCCGGGCTGCGCACCCCGTGCCTGCCGCTGGACGAGCACGGTTCGCGCACCGGTGAGCTGGCCGCGATGCGCGGCACGGGGGCGGTGCTGCTGACCCCGGCGCACCAGTTCCCCACCGGCGTACCGCTGCACCCGGACCGGCGGGCCGCCGCCGTCGACTGGGCCCGGTCCACCGGCGGGCTGATCCTGGAGGACGACTACGACGGGGAGTTCCGGTACGACCGGCAGCCCGTGGGCGCGCTCCAGGGCCTCGATCCGGAGCGGGTGGTCCATCTCGGCACCGCCAGCAAGTCGCTGGCCCCGGCGCTGCGCCTCGGCTGGATGGTGCTGCCCCGGAGCCTGGTGGGGGAGGTGGTGGCGGCGAAGGGCGTGTCCGAGTGGATGTCCGGCTCGCCCGACCAGCTGACGCTCGCGGAGTTCATCTCCTCGGGGGCGTACGACCGGCATGTGCGTTCCATGCGGCTGCGCTACCGCCGCCGCCGCGACCAGCTCGTCGCGGCGCTCGCGGAGCGCGCGCCGGGCATCGAGGTCAGCGGGATCGCGGCCGGGCTGCACGCGGTCCTCGAACTCCCGGCGGGCGCCGAGCGTTCGGTGATCCAGGCGGCGGCGTTCCAGGGCCTGGCGCTGGACGGCCTCGCGCGCTACCGCCACCCGGACGCCCCGGCCGCCCGCGACGCCCTGGTGATCGGCTACGGCTCACCGTCCGAGAGCGCCTGGGCGGGTGCGCTGGACGCCCTGTGCCGGGTGCTGCCGTAGACCTGTCCGAGGGCCAGGTTCCGAACCGGCCACCCCTCCCACTAATCTGACAAGAGGTCCGGTGGCGGAAAAGAGACGCCGGATCCGATCGCGTACCACGGGGGAGAACCGAACATGGCGACACGAAGGCTGAGGTCGAGCACGGTCGTGCTCGGCGGTATGGGGCTGCTCGCCCTGACGATCACGTCCTGCGGTTCGGAGCCGGACCGGCGCTGCGCCGACCGCACGACGCAGAAGACCCTGCCGAGTTCCGAGTGCCGCGGTGGCGGGAACGGTTCGTACTACTACGGCGGCAAGAGCGACAGCGGCAAGGTCCAGGGCGGCAGCTTCGACAAGTCGGCCGTCGACCGGGGCGGCTTCGGCTGCTCCGGCTCCGGCGGCGGCTGACCGCCGTGGAACGCCGCACGACCGAGCCGCGCCCCGGCTGGCAGGAGACCGTCGAGTCGCAGGGCGTCGTCTACCCGCTCACCCGCTACCCGGACGACTCGCTGCGCCCGTACTGGGACGAGAGCGCCTACTACGTCTTCTCGCTGCCCGAGGTCGAGGCCCTGGAGGAGGTCGTCGAGGAACTGCACACGATGTGCCTGGCCGCCGCCGCGCACATCGTCGAACAGGACCGCTTCGCCGACCTCGGCATCACCGACCCCCGCCTCGCCGCGCTGGTCGCCGAGTCCTGGCGCCGCCGTGCCGAACTGCCCTCCGTGTACGGGCGGTTCGACCTGCGCTACGACGGGAGCGGCCCGGCGAAGATGCTGGAGTACAACGCCGACACCCCGACCTCGCTGGTGGAGGCCGCGAGCGCGCAGTGGTTCTGGATGGAGGACCGGTTCCCCGGGGCCGACCAGTGGAACTCCCTGCACGAGCGGCTGGTGGCCGCCTGGAAGCGGCAGGCGCCCCTGCTGCCGCCCGGGCCGCTGCACTTCGTCCACTCCGACGGCGACGAGATCGGCGAGGACCTGATGACGGTCGCGTATCTGCGCGAGACCGCCCAGCAGGCCGGGATCGACACCGAGGCGCTCTCCGTCGAGGAGATCGGCTGGGACCGGCTCTCCGGGCGGTTCGTCGACGACCGGCTCCGCTTCATCCGCAGCTGCTTCAAGCTCTACCCCTGGGAGTGGCTGGCCACGGACCGCTTCGGCCCGCAGGTGCTGGACACCCTCGACAACGGCGGCGGCTCCGGCACCACCTGCTGGATCGAGCCCGCCTGGAAGATGCTGCTCTCCAACAAGGCGCTCCTCGCGATCCTCTGGGAGCTCTACCCCGGCCACCCGAACCTGCTCCCCGCCCATCTCGACGGACCGCGCGAGCTGGCCGGACCGGGCGGCGCGGGGTACGTCTCCAAACCGCTGCTCGGCCGCGAGGGCGCCGGGGTCGACATCCACGCCCCCGGCTCCCCGCCCGTCCTGCGCGACGAGCCGTGCTGCTACCAGGAGCTGGCCCCGCTGCCGGACATCGACGGCAACCGGGTGGTGCTCGGCGCGTGGATCGTCGAGGACGAGGCGGCGGGGCTCGGCATCCGGGAGTCGGCGGGGCCGGTCACGGACGAGTACGCCCGCTTCCTGCCCCACGTCATCCTCTGAACCCTCCGGCTCCGTGGGTACGGGACCGGCTCAGGCGCCCAGTACCGCCCGCAGCCGGTCCAGCCCCCAGTCCAGGTCCTCCTTGGAGATCACCAGCGGCGGGGCGATCCGGATCGTGGAGCCGTGGGTGTCCTTCACCAGCACCCCCTGCTCCATCAGCTTCTCGGAGATCTCCCGGCCGGTGCCCAGCGCCGGTGCGATGTCCACGCCCGCCCACAGGCCCCGGCCGCGCACCGTCTCCACCGCGCCGCCGCCCGTCAACAGGCCCAGCTCCCGGTGCAGATGGTCGCCCAGCTCGGCCGCCCGCTGCTGGTACTCACCGGTCCGCAGCATCGCGATCACCTCCAGCGCCACCGCACAGGCCAGGGGGTTCCCGCCGAAGGTGGAGCCGTGCTCGCCGGGCCGGAACACCCCGAGCACGTCCGCCGACGAGACCACCGCGGAGACCGGCACCACACCGCCGCCCAGCGCCTTGCCGAGCACGTACATGTCCGGCACCACCCCCTCGTGGTCCAGCGCGAACGTCTTCCCGGTCCGCCCCAGGCCCGACTGGATCTCGTCCGCGACGAACAGCACGTTCCGCTCGCGGGTCAGCTCCCGTACGCCGGAGAGATAGCCGGCCGGCGGCACCAGCACCCCGGCCTCGCCCTGGATCGGCTCGATCAGCACCGCCACCGTGTTCTCGGTCATCGCCTCCCGCATCGCGGTGAGATCCCCGTACGGCACGATCTCGAACCCCGGGGTGTACGGGCCGAAGTCGGCCCGCGCCTCCGGGTCCGTGGAGAAGCTGACGATCGTCGTCGTGCGGCCGTGGAAGTTGTCCGAGGCCACGATGATCTTCGCCATGCCGTCCGGCACGCCCTTGACCCGGTAGCCCCACTTGCGGGCGGTCTTCACCGCGGTCTCCACGGCCTCCGCCCCGGTGTTCATCGGCAGCACCGTCTCCATGCCGCAGAGCGCCGCCAGCTCCGTACAGAAGTCGGCGAACCGGTCGTGGTGGAAGGCCCGGGAGGTCAGTGTCACCCGTTCCAGCTGGGCCTTGGCCGCGTCGATGAGACGCCGGTTGCCATGGCCGAAATTGAGCGCCGAGTATCCGGCCAGCAGGTCCAGATACCTACGGCCCTCGACATCGGTCATCCAGGCGCCCTCCGCCGTGGCCACGACGACCGGCAACGGGTGGTAGTTGTGCGCGCTGTGCGCCTCGGCGGAGGCGATGGCGGTTTCCGTGGTCGACACGGGATCTCCGTTCGTCGTGCGGCGTGGGCGGGGGTGGTGCCCACTTTGTATCGTCGGTCGGATCCCACGCCGGGAAACCTCCACCGCCCGGCGCGCCCGCCGTCGCACGCCGGGCGGCCGGAATGTGGGGTTCGTCTCAGCCGTGCGCTCCCGTGCTCCGGGACCGTGCAGTGACGCGCCCTTCCCGCCCCGCACCGGCTGCCGGAGATGCCCCGGACACCTGAGACAATGGGGCCATGGCCTCTGATCGCCCTTCGCTCCCCACCGACCAGCCGCAGACGGGCCGCACCGGTGCGGCCGCCCGTCCGCGCGTGCTCTCCGGGATCCAGCCCACCGCGGGCTCGTTCCACCTCGGCAACTACCTGGGCGCGGTGCGCCAGTGGGTGGCGCTGCAGGAGAGCCACGACGCCTTCTACATGGTCGTGGACCTGCACGCGATCACGATCCCGCAGGACCCCGCCGAGCTGCGGGCCAACACCCGGCTCGCGGTGGCGCAGCTGCTGGCGGCCGGTCTGGACCCGGAGCGCTGCACGCTCTTCGTCCAGAGCCATGTGCCCGAGCACGCCCAGCTCGGCTGGGTGATGAACTGCCTCACGGGCTTCGGCGAGGCCTCCCGGATGACGCAGTTCAAGGACAAGTCCGCCAAGCAGGGCGCCGACCGGGCCACCGTCGGTCTCTTCACCTACCCGGTTCTCCAGGTCGCAGACATCCTGCTCTACCAGGCGAACCAGGTCCCGGTGGGCGAGGACCAGCGCCAGCACATCGAGCTGACCCGCGACCTCGCCGAGCGGTTCAACGGCCGGTACGGACAGACGTTCACCGTGCCCGCGCCGTACATCCTCAAGGAGACGGCGAAGATCTTCGACCTCCAGGACCCGGCGGTGAAGATGAGCAAGTCGGCCTCCACGCCGAAGGGCCTCATCAACCTGCTGGACGACCCGAAGGTCACCGCCAAGAAGGTGAAGAGCGCGGTCACCGACACCGACACGGTGATCCGCTTCGACGCCGAGAAGAAGCCGGGCGTCAGCAACCTGCTCTCGATCCTCTCCACCCTCTCCGGCAGCCCCGTCGAGGACCTGGAACGGAGTTACGAGGGCAAGGGCTACGGTGCGCTGAAGACCGACCTGGCCGAGGCCATGGTGGAATTCGTCACTCCGTTCCGGACCCGCACCCAGGAATATCTGGACGACCCGGAGACGCTGGACTCCATCCTGGCCAAGGGAGCGGAGAAGGCCAGGGCCGTCGCGGCGGAGACGCTGGCACAGACGTACGACCGGATGGGCTTCCTGCCCGCGAAGCACTGAGTCCAAGGACCCTGGCGAGATCATGGCCGCAGGGGTCACACTTGCGGCGACGGAACGCGCGGGCCGGACATCCGGCCCGCGCGGCATGACCGGAAATCGACCATCGACGACGGAGGAGAACGACGTGGGGACCGTAACGCTCGGCGTTTCGATCGCGGTCCCGGAGCCCTACGGCAGCCTGCTCCAGGAACGCCGCGCGAGCTTCGGGGACCCTGCCGCCTTCGGCATTCCCACCCACGTCACCCTCATGCCGCCGACCGAGGCGCAGTCGGCGGACCTCCCGGCGGTCGAGGCGCACCTCGACCGGATCGCCACGGCCGGCCGGCCGTTCCCGATGCGGCTCTCCGGCACCGGCACCTTCCGCCCGCTGTCGCCGGTCGTCTTCGTCCAGGTCGTCGAGGGGGCCTCGGCCTGCTCCTGGCTCCAGAAGCGGGTGCGGGACGCCTCCGGGCCCCTGGTGCGCGAGCTGCAGTTCCCGTACCACCCGCATGTCACCGTGGCCCACGGCATCGCCGAGGAGGCCATGGACCGGGCCTACGAGGAGCTCGCCGACTACGAGGCGGCCTGGACCTGCGGTTCCTTCGCGCTGTACGAGCAGGGCCCGGACGCGGTCTGGCGCAAGCTCCGGGACTTCCCGTTCGGAGCGGGCGGCGGGACGCCCGCCGTCCCCGCCCAGGGCGGCTACACGATCGAAGCGTCCTCGTCGGCCCCGTCGCTGCGGCCCTGAGCGGCCGCGACAGCCGCCGTACGGCCCCGGTCCGCCAGGGAGCGTCTCAGACCGGCAGCCTGCGGAACAGCGGGCGCGGCACGTGCCGCAGCGCCGCCATCACCACCCGGAGCGAGCCGGGCACCCATACGGTCTCCGAGCGCCGCCGCAGCCCCGTGACGATCGCCGCGGCGACCTCCTCCGGGCCGGTCGCGAACGGCTGCTCCGGCCGCCCCGCCGTGGCCCGCGTCCGTACGAAACCGGGGCGGACGATCATCACCTGCACCCCGGTCCCCTGGAGCGCGTCACCGAGCCCCTGCGCGAACGCGTCGAGGCCCGCCTTGCTGGAGCCGTAGATGAAGTCCGCGCGCCGGGCGCGCTCCCCGGCCACCGAGGACAGCACCACCAGCGAACCGTGCCCCTGGGCCTGCAGTGCGCCGGCGCACACCAGGCTGGCCGAGACCGCCCCCGTGTAGTTGGTCTGGGCGACCCGGACCGCGGCCATCGGCTCCTCCTCGTCCCGCGCCTGATCGCCGAGGACGCCGAACGCCATCAGCACCACATCGATGTCGCCCTCCGCGAAGACCTTGCCGAGGGCGACCTCGTGGGAGCCGGAGTCCAGCGCGTCGAAGTCGACGGTCCGCACGTCCGCCCCCCGGCCGCGGAGCTCGGCGGCGGCCGACTCCAGGGCCGGGGAGGGGCGCCCGGCCAGCCAGACCCGGCGGGTGCGCAGGGCGATCAGCCGGCGCGCGGTGGCCAGGGCGATCTCGGAGGTGCCGCCGAGGATGAGCAGGGACTGTGGGGCGCCGAAGGCATCCTTCACGGAAAACTCCTGGTCAGATGGGGTTGGGTTCGCTGGAGGCTGATCACAGTCCGAGTCGGCGCGACAGGTCCGAGCGGAACGCCTCCGTCGGGTCCAGCCGCGCCCGCAGCTCCCGGAACTCCGCGAGACGCGGGTACATCGCGGCCGCCGTCTCCGGCCGCATCCGGGAGTCCTTCGCCAGGCAGACCCGGCCCCCGGCGGCGGCCACCTCCTCGTCGACGCCGTCCAGGAAGCGGGCGAGACCGGGCAGGGCCGCGGGCAGATCCAGCGCGAGGGACCAGCCGGGCGCGGCGAAGGACAGCAGGCCCGGGTCCGCCGCCCCGAACCTCTGGAGCACCGCCCGCACGGCGGGGCTCCGGCGCGCCGCGATCCGGCGCACCACCCGGTGCAGGGTCTCCTCCTGGCCGTGTCCGACGGCGAACCGGTAGCGCACCAGGCCGCCGCGGCCGTAGAGCGGGCGCGGGTCCGGAAGGGCGTCCGACGCGTGGAAGAAGAGGGGCAGCGGGCGCGGCTCGCCGGTCCGCGCGCGGGGTGCGCCGCGATAGCGGACCTCGTTGTACAGGGCGGCCGCCGCCGGGCCGAGCAGCCCGCCCGGCAGCGGCGGGAGGCCGGGGAGCGCGCCCCGGCCCCGGAGCCCGCCGGAGCGCGTCCCCAGCAGAGTGCGCCCCGCGTGCGCCGGGCGCACATCCGGGGACGCATGCTCCCCTCGGGTGAGGATTCCGCGCCCGGTCGCCCGGCCCCGGGCCATCAGGTCGATCCAGGCGGAGCCGTACGGCAGCCGGTCGCCGCCCGCGGTGAAGCGGGCCAGCAGCTCGTCCAGGTCCCCGGCGCGCTCGGTGGAGACGGACATCAGCGCCGTGCCGACGCGCCGCAGCCGGAGCGTCGCGCCCAGGATCACCCCGGTCAGCCCCAGGCCCCCGGCGGTGGCGTCGAACAGGGCGGTGCCCGGCAGCACCGTACGCACCTCGCCGTCCGCGGTGAGCAGCTCCAGGGCGCTCACCTGCCGGGCGAACGAACCGGACCGGCGGTGGTCGAGGCCGGTCAGATCGGAGCCGATCGCCCCGCCGACGGTCACCCTGCCGGTCCCCGGCACGACCGGCGGAAGCCAGCCGAGCGGCAGCAGCACCCGCAGCAGCCGCTCCAGGCTCACCCCCGCGTCGCAGCGCACCACACCGGAGGCGGCGTCGACCGCACCGATCCGGGCCAGACCCGTCGTGTCGAGCACCGAGCCGCCCGCGTTCTGCGCCGCGTCCCCGGGCGACCGCCCCAGCCCGCGCGCGACGACCCCCCGGGGTCCGCGCCCCCGGACGACGGCGGCCGCCTCCTCGTACGTACGGGGGCGGAACCGCACGGCGGTCGTCGGGGCGGTGCGGCCCCAGCCGGTCAAGGACACCGTGTCGACGGACATGAGGGTGACCGTATCGTCTGGGAAATCCCCTTCGCGGCATTGGTGAATTCGCTCACCGGAACGGGTGATGGAGTGAGTGTCAGCGAAGCGTGACGGAGATCCGCCGGACGGGTCCGGGAGAGTCCGGGGCGGGCCGCTGGTGTTCCGGGCCCAGGAGGGTACGCGTTACGTCATGGACTGGCTCAAGAAACTCCCGGTGATCGGGCCCCTGGTCGCCCGGCTGATGGAGACGCACGCGTGGCGTTCCTACGAGCGGCTGGACCGGGTCCACTGGGCCAGGCTCGCCGCGGCTATCACCTTCATCAGCTTTCTGGCCCTCTTCCCGCTGATCGCGGTCGGCGCGGCCGTCGCGGCCGCCCTGCTGAGCGACAAACAGCTGGACACCATCAAGGACAAGCTCGCCGACCAGGTGCCCGGCATCTCGGACCAGTTGGGCATCGACGGCCTGGTCGCCAACGCGGGCACGGTCGGTCTCGTGGCCGGTGCGCTGCTGCTGTTCACCGGTGTCGGCTGGGTCGGCTCGATGCGCGAGTGCCTGCGCGCGGTCTGGGAGCTGGACGACGTCCAGAAGGCCAACCCCGTCGTCGCCAAGGTGAAGGACGCCGTGCTGCTGGTCGGCCTCGGCGGTGCGGTGCTCGCCACCGTGGCGGTCTCCAGCATCGGCTCGATCGCGGTCGGCCGGACCGCCGACCTGATCGGCATCCCCGACGGCGGGGCGGGCGGCGTGCTGCTGCGGGTGGCCGCGCTGGCGGTCGCGGTCGTCGCCGACTTCCTGCTGCTGCTCTATCTGCTGACGCTGCTGCCCGGGGTGGAGCCGCCCCGGCGGCGGCTGGTGGTCGCGGCGCTGCTCGGGGCGGTCGGCTTCGAACTGCTCAAGCTGCTGCTCGGCAGCTATATGCGGGAGGTCGCGGGCAAGAGCATGTACGGCGCGTTCGGCGTGCCGATCGCGCTCCTCCTGTGGATCAACTTCACCGCGAAACTGCTGCTGTTCTGCGCCGCCTGGACGGCGACCGGCAGCAAGGACGAAGAGGGTGCGGAGGACCAGGAGGACGATGAGGGCGCGGGAGATGCCGCCGGGGCCGAGGCGCCCGGCGGCTCCACTCGCGCCTAGGACTTGTCGGCCGGGGAAGCCGAGGAGGCAGATGAGGCCGAGTCGGTCGAGGCGGTCGGCTCGTTCGGCTCGGCGGTCCCGGCCGGTTCCGTGGTCCCGGCGGTCCCGGCGGCCCCGGCGGTCCCGGCGGCCCCGGCCGAGTCGTCGCTCGCGGCCGGGGTGCGGCGGGTCAGGCCGGGCAGCGGCCAGCGGCGGTTGACCAGGAACACCCCGCCGGCCAGGAGCACCAGCAGCCCGCCGACGATCGCCAGGGCGATCCCGACCCCGCTGGAACCGTTCGCGGCCGACGCGTGCGCGGCCTCCGCCCGGCCGCCCGAACCCTGGTCGGCGCCGGCGGCGGGCGCCGAGCCCTTGCCGCCGGTCCCGGTGTCCGTGCCGGTGCCGGTGTCCACGGACTTCGGCGGCACCAGCTCACCGATCGGGGTCACCTTGCCGCTCGCGGCGAAGCCCCAGTCGAGCAGGTGGGCGGCCTCCTTGTAGACGGCGTGGCTCTCGTCCGCCGACGGGTGCATCACGGTGACCAGCAGGACCTTGCCGTTGCGCTCCGCGACGCCGGTGAAGGTGTTGCCCGCCTGGGTGGTGTAGCCGTTCTTGACGCCCGCGATGCCCTGGTACGGATCCACACCGATGTCCCCGGTGATCAGCCGGTTGGTGTTCTGGATCTCGAAGGACTCGCGCTTCTTCCCCTTCTTCTTCTCACCGGGGAAGTCGGCCGACGCGGTAGCCGCGTACTCGCGGAAGTCCTTCTTCTGCATCCCGCTGCGGGCGATGAGGGTCAGGTCGTAGGCGCTGGAGACCTGGCGCGGCGCGTCGTACCCGTCGGGCGAGATCACCACCGTGTCCAGGGCCTGGAGCTCCTCGGCGTGCTTCTGCATCGCGGCCACCGTCTCCGGAACGCCGCCGTACATCTCCGAGAGGACGTGCACCGCGTCGTTGCCCGACCGCAGGAACACCCCGAGCCACAGGTCGTGGACCGTGTAGGTGTGGTCCTCCTTGATCCCGACGAGGCTGCTCCCCTCGCCGACCCCGGCCAGCTCGCTCTCCGTCACCTTGTGGGTGGTGGTGGGCTGGAGCGCGGGCAGCACCGTGTCCGCGAAGAGCATCTTCATGGTGGAGGCGGGCGGCAGTCGCCAGTGCGAGTTGTGCGCCGCCAGGACGTCCCCGTTCTCCGCGTCCGCGACGATCCACGAACGGCCGGTCAGCTCCTTGGGCAGCACCGGCACCCCCGGCCCCAGATTGACCTGGGTGCCGGACATGCTGAGCCGCTCCCCGCCGAGGCTGGACATGACGCCCGGCGGCTTGGGCTGTTTGTCGTCGCTCTTGTCCTTGTCGGCCGCCGCGGCGGGACTGAGGACGAAACCGGACAACAAAGCGGCGGAGGTGACCGTCAAGGCGATCTTTTTCAGAGCAGGCACGGTCGGAAACGTACAGGGCGAAGATGTGGATGCGGAGCCGGACCGCCTGACCCGCCGCAGGGAACGCCGGGACAGCCCCGTTCGGACGCCACCCCGGGGGAGGGGGCCGGGGGACGGCGGCGATACTGGACCCATGAAGCTCAGCCGCCGCGTGTCCTGGTTCCTGCTCGCGTTCGGGGTGTGGAGCTGGTTCATCTGGATCACTTTCGTCAAGAACCTGTGGCAGGACGGCAGCGGGCTCGCCTTCGACGACGCGGGCGAACCGACCGGGTACTTCTGGGTGCACCTGCTGCTCGCCATCACGTCCTTTCTTCTGGGGACGGCGGTCGGCGTGATCGGGTTGCGTGGAGTCCGGGCTTTGCGCGACAGGCGCGCATGACGACGGGAACATGGGGAAGCTCGGATGGCTGCAGTGGTCTTCGCCCTGGTGGGGCTCGTGGTGCTGGCGTTGCTCGGCGCCGTGCACCGGTATCTGTGGCGGCGCTTCGTCGGTGACACGACGGCGCCGGGCAGCCCGCTGCGGCGGGCGGGCACCGTCGCCGCCTTCGTCCTGCCGCTGCTGAGCGTCGGCGCCATGACGTCCGGCCGGGTGGGCGCGCCCTTCTGGCTCCAGCAGGTGCTGGCGTGGCCGGGCTTCCTGTGGCTGGCCTGCCTGCTGTACCTGACGCTGGCGCTGCTCGTGGGCGAGGTTGTACGTCCGGTTCTCCTGCGGGTCCTCTCCGGGCGCGACCGGAAGGCGGCCACGGCCGAAAGCGGAGCACCTTCCGCAACGCCTTCCGGAGCGTCCTCCGCACCGCGTTCCGGAACGCTCGTCGAGGTCCCGGAAGAGACCCGTCCCCGTACCGAGGAGCTGGTTCCGTCCCGCTCGGCCGGCACCTCGGACGCGGCAGTGCGTACGGCGACGGAACCTCAGGCGGAACCGGAAACGGAAGCCACGACCGGTGCGGAAGCGGAACCCTCCACCGGACCGGATACGGAACCCGCTCCGAACCCCGCCGAGGCCCCGCCCGCCCTCGCCCCGAACCCCTCCCGCCGGCTCTTCGTCTCCCGGGTCGTCGGCGGCGCGGCGGCCGCCGCCGGACTCGCCACCGTCGGGTACGGCACGTACGGCGTGCTGCGCGGGCCGAGCGTCCGGCGGATCACCGTCCCGCTGGCCAGACTGCCCCGCGCCGCCCACGGCTTCCGGATCGCCGTGGTCAGCGACATCCACATCGGCCCGATCCTCGGCCGCGCCCACACCCGCCGGATCGTCGACACGATCAACCGGACCTCGCCCGACCTGGTCGCCGTCGTCGGCGACCTCGTCGACGGGTCCGTCGCCGACCTCGGCTCCGCCGCCGAACCGCTGGCGGCCCTGCGCGCCCGGCACGGAAGCTTCTTCGTCACCGGCAACCACGAGTACTTCTCCGGCGCCGAGCAGTGGGTCGACCACGTCCGGGAGCTGGGTCTGCACCCGCTGGAGAACGCCCGGGTGGAGATCGATGGCTTCGACCTCGCGGGCGTCAACGACGTGGCCGGCGAGACCGAGGGCCAGGGGCCCGACTTCGTGAAGGCGCTGGGCGACCGGGACCGGGGCCGCGCCGCCGTCCTGCTCGCGCACCAGCCCGTCGTCATCCACGACGCCGTCGAGCACGGCGTCGACCTCCAGCTCTCCGGCCACACCCACGGCGGACAGCTCTGGCCCGGCAACCTCCTCGCCGAGCTGGCCAATCCCACCGTCGCCGGGCTCGAACGCTACGGCGACACCCAGCTCTTCGTCTCGCGCGGCGCGGGCGCCTGGGGCCCGCCGGTCCGGGTGGGCGCCCCGTCCGACATCACCGTCGTGGAGCTCGCCTCCCGTCAGGCCTAGGAGCGTTGCGGGTGCGACGTTCCGGAACGCTCCGGCCCACCATCATGAAATCCACACCGGAGGGTCACCGTCAGCTACGGAAACCCGCAGGTAGGAGGCAGGAAACAGCCTTTTCGGACAGGGGTTCCCGTACGTGTCCAACAAAAGGCTGTGAGTGCCCCATTTACTCTTCCAGATGTGAAAATCGTGTGATTGGGTAAGCGCGAACATGCGGCGATGTGCGCGTCACCACGCGACCGCCGAGGTGGGGCTGGTAAGGGAGAGCACGGCAATGCGGTCGGTCCGGGTACGGATTCTCGCGATTCTCGCGGTTTTGGTCATAGCGGGCGTCGGCGCCTGGCAACTGCTCCCGTCGGGGGAGGCGAAGACCGATGCGATCACCGTCGGGACGTCGGACATCGTCACCTCGCTCGACCCGGCCGGCGCGTACGACGCGGGCTCCTGGGCGATCTACAGCAACATCTACCAGTCGCTGCTGACCTTCAGGCCCGGTGCTGTCACGCCCGAGCCGGACGCCGCCGAGAGCTGCGGGTTCGTCGGGCAGAAGCTCCAGACGTACCAGTGCAAGCTCCGTGACGACCTGACCTTCTCCAACGGCCGCAAGATCACCGCCGAGGACGTCAAGCACTCCTTCGACCGGATCTTCACGATCAAGTCGGACGTCGGCCCCGCGGGTCTCTTCCCGACCCTCGAGTCGGTGACGACCGAGGGCCGCACGATCACGTTCAACCTGTCCGGCAAGGACGCGACCTTCCCGCAGAAGATCGCCACCGGCGCCGCGGCGATCGTCGACCCGACCAAGTACCCCGAGGACAAGCTCCGCGCGGGCAACGAGGCCGACGGCTCCGGTCCGTACGTCCTGAAGTCGTACGAGTCGGGGAACCGCGCCGAGCTGGTGCCCAACCTGAAGTACAAGGGCGCGCTCAAGAAGACCGGCGAAGCGGTCACCATCCGCTACTTCAAGACCTCCGAGGAACTGCAGACGTCCTGGGACAGCGGTGACGTGGACATCGCCCACCGCCAGCTGCCGTCCGAGACGCTCGCCGACCTCAACGTCAACGACCCGGACGTACGGGTGACCGAGGCGGCCAGCGCCGAGATCCGCAACATCATCTTCAACTCCCGCACCGATTCGCCGTTCGGCGACAAGAAGGTCCGCCAGGCCGTCGCCGCGCTCCTCGACCGGGGCCCCCTGGTCCGGAAGGTCTACCAGGGCACGGTCGACCCGCTGTACTCGCTGATCCCCACCGGCTTCATCGGGCACAGCACCCCGTTCTTCGACGCGTACCCCTCCTCCGACCCGGCGCGCGCCAAGCAGCTGCTGCAGCAGGCCGGGGTGGAGACGCCGGTCGTCATCAAGTTCGCGTACCGCGAGGGCGACATGTACACCAAGGAGACCGCCGAGCTGCGCCGTCAGATGGAGAAGGACGGTCTGTTCAAGGTCTCGGTCGAGGCCGTGGAGTGGACGAAGTACCAGAAGGGGTACGCCGCCGGTAAGTACGACATGTACACCGTCGGCTGGTTCCCCGACTTCCCGGACCCCGACACCTTCAGCCAGCCGCTCGTCGGTACCGCAAACGTCCTGCACAGCGGCTACTCCAGCAAGAAGATGGACCAGCTGATCGCCGCCACCCAGCAGTTCAGCGACCGCAGCCGCACCTCCGGCGACTTCAAGGACATGCAGGAGCTCGTCGGCGAGGACGTCCCGCTGCTGCCGCTGTGGCAGAAGAAGGACTACGTCGTCGCCAAGTCCGACGTCGCCGGCTCCCAGTACCTCTCCGACGGCACCGGCACCTGGCGCCTGTGGGAGCTGAGCTGGATCTGACGGATCGACGGATCCGACCGGTACGTCAGTCGGCCGGGCCCCGGGCAGCGTCCCGGGGTCCGGCCGTCGCCGTACCCGGCAGAAACTCCACCAGCAGCGCGTGGATCTGCCGCACCAGCGGTCGCAGCACCCGGAACCGGGAGAGCGCGATGGCCCGGGCGGCGATCGGCGCGGTGCGCTCGACCAGCCGGCGGCTGCGCTCGGTGCCCTCGGTCCGGTCGTAGACCCAGAACAGCACCAGCCCCATCTGCATCAGCCACATCAACTGAGGCAGCAGCGGAGCCAGTTCCGGATCGCTCTTGACGTCCGCCCCGGCGATGCAGCGCTCATGGATGGAGATCGCGGCGTCGCGGGCGGCCACCGAGTCCTCGGAGAACGGGGAGAGTGGACTGTCCGGATCGGCCGCGTTCTTGAAGAACTGCGCGGCGAAGCGGTGGTACGGCTCCGCCACGTCCAGCCAGCCGAGCAGTACCCCCCTGATCCGTACGGTCAGATCGCCGTCGCCCTCCAGCACGGGCCGGACCGCCGTGGCGTGTTCGGCGGCGATCCGGTCGTAGAAGCCCTGGACCAGGTGCTCCTTGGAGGAGAAGTAGTAGTAGGCGTTCCCGACCGAGACGCCCGCCTCCTGGGCGATGGCCCGCATGGTCGTCCGGTCGTAGCCGCGCTCCGCGAAGAGCCGGAGCGCCGTTTCGAGAATCAGCGTGCGGGTCTGCTCGCTCTTCGCGGCCTTGGCCGGCTTGTTCTCCTGCACGTTCTTCTCTTCCTTCACCACGGGCCCAAGGTTAACGGGGGCCCCACGGTCCGCCGGGCGGGGCGGCGCACTCACGGGCCCCGGGGGCGCAGGGCGGCAGCGCCCTGGCGCGGTAGCGGGCGGCGGCCAGCACGGTGCCCCGGGCGAAGGGCCGGCCCGCCGGGGTGGTCAGCCAGTGGGCCCTGGAGCGGTACTTGGCGAGCGCCCACAGACAGACGATCCAGGCGGCGGCCTCCCGGTAGACCTGCCCCAGGTCGCCGACCACGGTGATCTCCGCCAGCGTCGCCGCGTGGTCCAGCTCCGGGAACCGCCGCCGGGCCTCGGCCGATCCGGCCGGTACGAGATCCAGCGGGACGAGCTGCCGCTGCCGCTGGAGCCAGTGCCGCAGATGGACGCAGAGCGGGCACTGCGCGTCGTAGAGCACGGTGAGCCGTCGTACGGGGGCGGGCCCGGGCCGTACGGGGGCGGGTGGCGCCCCGGTCACCGGACTCACCGTCCGGGCGTGGGCGCGGCCCACGGGCCTTGGCCGGCCGGAGGCGTCCAGCCCTGCGGCGGCACGGGCGGCGTCTGCTCGCGCTCCAGGGCGCCGCGGCGGCGGATCCGGCTGAGCACCCACACATTGCCCAGGTGCATGACGCCGAGGACCAGCAGGACCACGCCCACCTTCGCCGAGAGGGCCTCGAACAGCTCGCGGGCGTCGGCCACCCCGTCGGCGTTCTTCAGATAGAGCGTGACGAACCCGAGGTTGACCAGATAGAAGCCGACCACCAGCAGGTGGTTGACGGCGTCGGCGAGCTTCTCGTTCCCGTGCAGCACATCGGCGAGGAAGATCCGCCCGTTGCGGCTGAGCGTACGGGCGACCCAGATGGTGAGCGCCACGGTGATCAGCAGATAGATGACGTACGCGACAACAGTGAGGTCCATGCCCCACCCTCCCTTGAACGCGTTCAAAAATGCTTTCGGGCATGACTGTAGACCTCTTCTTGAACATGTTCAAGAAGAGGTCTACGGAGGTCTACAGAGGACTACAGGGGTCTCCAGGGAGTGGGTCAGAGAACCTTGGGCTCTTCCGGCCGGGGCGGCTCGGGCCGCTCCGCGCGCTCCGGCCGCTCGGGCGGCTCCGTCAGCGCGTCCGCGATCTCCGCGCGCAACGCCTCGCCGTGCAGCGGCGTCAGCTCCGCGAGCGCCGTGTTCCACTCCTCGGCCGCGCTCTCCACCGCCTCGCGGAAGCCCCGCGCCACCGGGCCCCGGGCGAAGAACAGCGCCACCGCGCCCACCGGCCGCAGCAGCCACCGCCCGCGCACGCCCAGCACCGCACGGACCTGCCAGGAACCGTCCTCCGCCGGGCGCGGGGTGACCGTCAGACGGGCCTTGGCCAGCCGGTGCACGGCCTTGCCGACGACCGGGGCCCGGGCGGCCGGGGGAGCCGCGGCGGGCCGGTCCAGCGCCGCCCACCAGGCGTGCAGGTCGGCCTTGCCGCGCCCCGAGAAGCGGTACAGCGAACCGCCCTTCGGGTTGTGCCCGTCGAGGGACAGCTCCAGGGCCCTGGGCGTCCGGGGCTCGCGGAGCCGTATCCGTACCCGCATGGACATGCCCTCCTCCGCCACGAGGCTCTCCACCTCGACGGCGCGGGAGGGCCGCCACTCACGCAGGACGGCGGTCTCCGGGGCGCCCGCCCCGTCCTTCTCCGGATCCGGTGTCTCCCCGTACTCCGCCCCCGGTTGCAGATGACGCCCCTTCAGCAGCCGGAGGCCGTGGACCGGGCGCCCGTCGGGCAGCAGGAGCGCACCGCCCTGCTCGCGGGAGGCCTCGAAGAGGTCCACCACGTGTCCGGCGGCCTCCTCGAACCAGTCGCGGTCCAGGGCGGCCACGCAGACCGTGTGCTCGAACCGTGCCATGGGCGACGCGCGACTCAGGCGCTCATGGAACGGGCCTGGTTGAGCTGGCCCATCACCGCGGGGAAGGTGTAGGGGCCGACGGCCGGGATCATCGTGGAGTGGTGCCGGCCGCCGCTGGTGACCGTGACCTGGATGAAGCCGGTGGTCCGCTTCTCCTTCATCAGCAGGAACAGCAGCCCGATCAGGCAGAACAGCGCGAAGATGATCGCCAGCACGACCGCGTGCGTCGGGATCTTCTCCTCGGTGCGCGACATGTCCGTGGCCGTCCAGACCGCGCCCTTGAGCGGCATCGAGCCGGACGGGGTGACGATCGCGTCGCTCATCACGGTGATGTCGCCGATCGCCAGCACCGGCACGCCGCCCTGGCCGGGCACGCCCTGCGGCACCGGGAGGTACTGGCCGGGCATCGTCGGCTGCGCCGCGTTGGGGTACCCGTAACCGGGGCCGGGCTGGGCCGCGGACTCCGGCAGCTGCTGCGGATAGCCGTACGCGGGCGTGGCGCCCGGCGCCGGATAGCCGTACGCCTGACCGTCGGCGACGGTCGGCTGGTGGCCCGGCTGCTGGGGCGGGCCCCACTTGTACGCGTCGTCCGCGTACGGATTCGGCTCGCTCACGGCGATCCCCGTTTCTCTTTCGGTCTTCAGCTCCGCTGAACCGTACCGCCCACGCGTCCCGGGCGCAGCAACAGGCCCCGCTCCCGGCGGCGATGAGGCTGCGGGAACGGGGCCTGTCGACGTAACAGGTGCTACGAGCGGGTCAGAAGCGACGCGTGATGAGCGCGCGCTTCACCTCCTGGATCGCCTTGGTGACCTCGATGCCACGCGGGCAGGCGTCCGTGCAGTTGAACGTGGTGCGGCAACGCCACACGCCGTCACGGTCGTTGAGGATCTCCAGACGCTGCTCGCCGGCCTCGTCGCGCGAGTCGAAGATGAAGCGGTGCGCGTTGACGATCGCCGCCGGGCCGAAGTACTGGCCGTCGTTCCAGAACACCGGGCACGAGGACGTGCACGCGGCGCACAGGATGCACTTGGTGGTGTCGTCGAACCGCTCGCGGTCCTCGGGGGACTGCAGACGCTCGCGGGTCGGCTCGTTCCCCTTGGTGATGAGGAAGGGCATGACGTCGTGGTACGCCTGGAAGAACGGGTCCATGTCGACCACGAGGTCCTTGAGGACCGTGAGGCCCTTGATGGCCTCCACCATGATCGGCTTGTCCGGGTTGATGTCCTTGATCAGCGTCTTGCAGGCGAGCCTGTTCTTGCCGTTGATCCGCATCGCGTCGGAACCACAGATGCCGTGGGCGCAGGAACGGCGGAACGTCAGGGTTCCGTCGAGCTCCCACTTGATCTTGTGAAGGGCGTCGAGGACACGCTCCTTCGGGTCGATCTCGATCTGGAAGTCCTGCCACTGGACCTCGTCCGACACCTCGGGGTTGAAGCGGCGGATCCGGAACGTGGCCGTGATGAACGGCGAGTCGGCGAAGCCGGCCTCGGCGTTGTCGGTCTTGTCCAGGGTGGGGGTAGCCATCAGTACTTACGCTCCATCGGCTGGTAGCGGGTCGTGACGACCGGCTTGTAGTCGAGCCGGATCGACGCGGAACCGTCATCCGCGACCTCGCGGTACGCCATGGTGTGGCGCATGAAGTTGACGTCGTCGCGGTTGGGGTAGTCCTCGCGGTAGTGACCGCCGCGGGACTCCTTGCGGGCGAGCGCGGAGGTCGCCATGACCTCGGCCAGGTCGAGCAGGTTGCCCAGCTCGATGGCCTCCAGCAGGTCGGTGTTGAACCGCTTGCCCTTGTCCTGGATCGACACGTTGAGGTACCGCTCGCGCAGCTCGGCGATCTTCTCGACCGCCGTCTTGATGGTCTGCTCGGTGCGGAACACCATCACGTTGGCGTCCATGCACTCCTGCAGCTCCGTGCGCAGGTCGACGACCCGCTCGGTGCCCGTCGAGTTGCGCAGCCGCTCGACCTGGTCCTGGACCAGCTGGGCCGGGTTCTCGGGAAGCTCGACGAAGTCGTTCTTCACGGAGTACTCGGCGGCGGCGATGCCCGAGCGCTTGCCGAAGACGTTGATGTCGAGCAGCGAGTTGGTGCCGAGGCGGTTGGCGCCGTGCACCGAGACACAGGCGACCTCGCCGGCGGCGTACAGGCCCGGGACGACGGTGGTGTTGTCGGCCAGCACCTCGCCCTCGACGTTGGTCGGGATGCCGCCCATGGCGTAGTGCGCGGTCGGCTGGATCGGGATCGGGTCCGTGTAGGGCTCGATGCCGAGGTACGTCCGCGCGAACTCGGTGATGTCCGGGAGCTTGGCGTCCAGCTGCTCCGGCGGCAGGTGGGTGAGGTCCAGGTAGACGTGGTCACCGGCGGGACCGCAGCCGCGGCCCTCACGGATCTCCGTGTAGATGGAGCGGGACACGACGTCACGGGACGCGAGGTCCTTCATGACGGGCGCGTACTTCTCCATGAAGCGCTCGCCGTCCTTGTTGCGGAGGATGCCGCCCTCACCGCGGGCGCCCTCCGTCAGCAGGATGCCCATGCGCCAGATGCCCGTCGGGTGGAACTGGAAGAACTCCATGTCCTCCAGCGGCAGACCGCGCCGGTAGCAGGCGGCCTGGCCGTCACCGGTCAGGGTGTGGGCGTTCGACGTCACCTTGAAGAACTTGCCGGTGCCGCCGGAGGCGTAGATGACCGACTTCGCCTGGAAGACGTGGATCTCGCCGGTCGCCAGCTCGTACGCGACGACGCCGGCGGACTTCTTGACCCCGTCGACCTCGGTGATCAGCTGGTCCAGGACGTAGAACTCGTTGAAGAACTCCACGCCCTCCTTGACGCAGTTCTGGTACAGCGTCTGGAGGATCATGTGGCCGGTGCGGTCGCCCGAGTAGCAGGCACGACGGACCGGGGCCTCGCCGTGGCTACGGGTGTGACCACCGAAGCGGCGCTGGTCGATCCTGCCCTCGGGCGTGCGGCCGAACGGCAGGCCCATCTTCTCCAGGTCGAGGACGGCGTCGATGGCCTCCTTCGCGAGGATCTCGGCGGCGTCCTGGTCGACCAGGTAGTCGCCGCCCTTGATCGTGTCGAAGGTGTGCCACTCCCAGTTGTCCTCCTCCACGTTGGCCAGCGCGGCGGCCATGCCGCCCTGCGCGGCGCCCGTGTGGGAGCGGGTGGGGTAGAGCTTCGTCAGCACGGCGGTACGGCTGCGCTTGGTCGACTCGATGGCCGCGCGCATGCCGGCGCCGCCGGCGCCGACGATGACGGTGTCGTACTTGTGGATCTGCATGGTTTCCTCTGGTCCCTCTGTCCCGGCGCCTAGCGAATGTTCGGGTCGAAGGTGAAGATCACCAGCGTGCCCAGCAGGACGGTGAACACCGTGGCGGTGTACAGGAGCATCTTCAGCCAGAAGCGGGTGTTGTCCCGTTCGGCGTAGTCGTTGATGACCGTACGGAGGCCGTTGGCGCCGTGGAGCATGGCGAGCCACAGCATCGTCAGGTCCCAGACCTGCCAGAACGGCGAGGCCCAGCGGCCCGCCACGAAGGCGAAGCCGATCTTGGAGACGCCGCCATCGAGCACCAGCTGGATCAGCAGGTGGCCGATGACGAGGACGGTCAGGACGATGCCCGACAGGCGCATGAAGAGCCAGGCGTACATCTCGAAGTTGGTGCGCGAACCCTTGGGCGTCTTGGCCGTGCGCTTGCGCGGCGCCTCGATCACCGGGGCCGGGTGGTCGACGTCGAACAGGCTCACGCCCTCGACGTCGCCGATCGCGGCTGCGGAAGAAGTCTCGCTGGACATGGGCCTCAGCTCCCGAAGACGTCGCGTACGGCGTGACCGAGGACGGGGTACAGGGCCCCGACCATCAGCACGATCCAGATGCCCACCACGGTCCAGAGCATCTGCTTCTGGAGTCGCGGGCCCTTGGCCCAGAAGTCCACGGCGATGATCCGGAGACCGTTCAGCGCGTGGAAGAGAATCGCGGCCACGAGGCCGTATTCGAGGAGCGCGACGATCGGCGTCTTGTACGTGGCCACGACATCGTCGTAGGCCTCGGGGGAGACGCGGACGAGAGCGGTGTCCAGGACATGTACGAACAGGAAGAAGAAAATGAGGACACCGGTGACTCGATGAGCCACCCAGGACCACATGCCTTCCCGGCCGCGGTACAGCGTTCCAGCCGGCACGGAAGAACCCTCCGGGAGCGGGGATTGGGGTCGGCCGGCTTGACTGTCGGTCTGACCCGGCCGGGTACGGTCCACCGGCCCCGGCCATCGTAGCGACGCATTGTCGGTTCGTTCGCGCCGGGGCCTCTGGTGTGATCAAAGTGGCAATCAAAGGGGCACGTACGGGCTAGAGAGTGTCTTGATCGCCCCGGTCCTGCGAGACCCCCGGGCGCTATCGTCCGAGGTCCGCGGTCACCAGCTCGACGATCCGGCTCCGGGCGAGTCGTCGCAGCTCCTCGGCGGTCACCGCCCGCTCCTCGTCCGGGTCGTGCGCCAGCCGGACCCGGATCCCGGCCAGCACCTGGTCCACGTGCTGGGAGGGCTGGTAGGCGTCCAGGCAGATCACGAAGGCGTGGCCGAACCTGCTCTCGTACGCCGCGTGCGCGGCCCGCAGCGCCAGATGGGCGGCGCGCGGGGCGTCGTGATGCAGGCAGGGGGCCGGTTCCGAGGCCAGGGCCTCCGCGATGTCCCGGGGCGCGAGGTCGTAGCCCGCTTCGTCGGAGGCGGCCAGTAGGGAGCCGAGATCCGGGTAGGGGCGGTGGGCGGCCATCCGGTGGGCCCAGCGGAGACTTCCGCAGCACTCCAGGAAGGCCGCCTCGGCGGCGGCGAAGGGGAGGCTGTTGAAATGGGCCAGACCGACGGCATGATCATCCGGTGGCCCGCCGGTGTGCGGCGCCTCCGGGCCGTCGGCCGGAACCGGGTGGCGCGGCTGCACGGGCACGGCCGACCGGCCGGCCGGGGGCGTGGATCGCTTCGGCAGGCCGGCGGGGGACTCGCTGGACCTGGACAGCGGGGACTCCTCGTATCCATGCGACGACATCCATGACATCGACGACATCTATGACCCTGTGGCCCCGAAAAGGGCCCTCCGTTCCTGAAAGACCGGCCGGAGCGTCTTCAGGTTCCGCGGGGAGGGAGTGAAGGGAGAGACGAATGTGTCGCAACGCTAGCGAGACCGGTCGGCGGCCGTCCGAAGGACCGGAGAAAAATCACCCGAACGGGAGGGTTTCGGAACGTGTGATGGACGTCTGACCTGCATCGGCCGGGGTCCTGTCCGATCCCCCGGAGCCCTCGATGGGCGAGGCCACGGCAAAAATGCCAACCTTGCACCCTCTTCACCCGTTTCACCCGTCCCTGCCCCCTCAACGGAGGAATCTGCCCGATGTCGCCCTCGCGTGGTGCCCTTGTCACCGGCGCGGCTGTCACGGCCGCGGCCGCCGTCGTCCTCACCGTCGTCGTCTGGCCGGAGGGGTCCGGCAGCGGACCGTCCGGCGACACGGCGTCGCCCTCCGGCACCTCCGCCGAGGCCGCCGCCCCGTCGCCCTCCCGCAGCTACCCGATGTCCAGCACGCCGAGTGTGATCCCCGCGGTCCGCGAGCACACGGCGGCGCGCGGGCCGGGCTGGCAGCCGGGCAAGGACAGCACGGTCGTCATCGCCAAGGGCAGCCAGGTGCTCGCCGACGAGGCGGAGCTGCTCGCCAAGGAGCTGAAGATCCGCTACCGGGGCGCCGAACCGGCGCGGACCGGGGACGTCGAGCTGGCGCTCGGCGCCAAGGACGCGGGCCCCGCCGAGTCGTACACGCTCACCGTGCGGGACGCGAAGGTGAAGATCACCGCACCCGACGAATCGGGCGTCTTCTACGGCACCCGTACGCTCAAACAGTCGCTCAAGGCGGACGGCACGTTCCCCGAGGGCGTCGTCAACGACCGGCCGGACCGGCCGCAGCGCGGGCTCAACCTCGACATCGCGCGCAAGCACTACAGCGCGGAGTGGATAGAGGACCGCATACGCGAGATGGGCGACCTCAAGCTCAACCAGCTCGGCCTGCACTTCTCCGACGACCAGGCCTTCCGGATCGAGTCGAAGTCCCACCCCGAGGTGGTCTCCGACGAGGCCCTCACCCAGGACGAGGTCCGCCGCATCGTCGGCCTCGCCAACAGCCGGCACATCGAGGTCGTCCCCGAGATCGACTCGCCCGGACACCTCGGCGCGGTGCTGGCCGCCCACCCCGACCTCCAGCTCCGCAACACCGCGGGCGTCGTGTCGAAGGGGTCCATCGACATCTCCAAGCCGGCCGCGGCCAAGCTCATCGACGAACTCCTGGAGGAGTACACCGAGCTGTTCCCGGGCCGCTTCTGGCACCTCGGCGCGGACGAGTACCAGGCGCTGACCGTCCGGAACCCGGCCGCCTCCTACCCCCAGCTCCAGCGGGCCGCCGAGGAGCGGCACGGCGCGGACGCCACCATCGAGGACCTGGCCACCAGCTGGCTGAACGACCGCGCGGACGTCGTCGTCCCCAAGGGCCGGACCGCGAAGGCCTGGAACGACGGTCTGTTCCGGGGCACGAAGGTCAAGGCCGACGAGAACATCGAGATCGAGTACTGGACCGGCAAGGAGATCGGCGCCCGCCCGCCGCAGGAGTACCTCGCCGAGGGCTACAAGATGCTGAACCTCAACGACGAGTTCCTCTACTACGTGCTCGGCGAGCCCAACGCGTTCGTCTACCCGACCGGCGAGCGGATCTACGAGCAGTGGACCCCGATGGTCCTGCGCGGCACGGAGCCCGTCGCCGACCGCTACTCGAAGCAGATCCTCGGCGGCCGGTTCGCGGTCTGGGGCGACCTGCCGAACGCGCAGACCACCCAGCAGGTGGCGAACGGCATCAGGATGCCGTTGGTGGCGACCTCGCAGAAGCTGTGGGACCCGCGCAAGCCCGCGCTGAGCTGGGCGCAGTTCCAGGAGCTGGCGAAGCGGACCGGCAGCGCCGGGTGACCGTGAGCCGCCGCTGAAAGGGCTGTCCCCACCCTCACCCACCTGCGAGGATGCGAGGCGGACAGCCCGGCAGTCGCCGGCCTGCGCACCGTCGGCCGCGCGCTCCTGGGGAGGGACGCGCGGCCGTGCACCGACACCGCGTCCTGGGGGGACTTCTTCATGCTCTGCACCCGTTGCCGTATCAGAACGGCCGTGACCGACGACGGCCTGTGCACCTTCTGCTCGGGCACCCGGCCCCCGCTGCCGACGCCCCAGCCCCCGGCCGCCGGACCCGGGGGCTGGGGCGTCGGCACCTGGCCGCGTTCACCCGTCGGCCTGTCCCACGCGGTGACGGCGCTGCTCGGCGTGGCCATCGCCGCCGACCTGTTCGCCATCGGCACCGGACTGCGCGTGCGCGCTCTCTGGGACCGGCTGGCGACGGAGGGCGCCCTGGACGTCTACGGCGGCGACGGCGAGACGGCCGAGCGGCTGTACGGCATCGCGGCCCTCGCCCAGGGCGCGGCGCTCGTGGCCACCGGCGTCGTCTTCATCGTCTGGTTCCACCGGACCCGCCGGAACGCCGAGGTCTTCGACGCCGGGGTGCAGCGGATGGGCCCCGGCTGGGCGGTGGGCGGCTGGTTCGTCCCGGTCGCCAACTTCTGGTTCCCGTACCGGGTGGCGAGCGGCGTCTGGGAGGCGTCCGCGCAGACCCGCGCGGACGGCGCCTGGCGCACGGTCCCCCGCACCCCGCTCAACCTCTGGTGGGCCGCGTGGGTCGCGACGCTCCTGGCCTCCCGCGTCACCGGGCGCCTGTGGGAGCGGGCCGGGGAGCCGGCGGAGATCATGCGGGCGGCGGGCCTGGTGGCGGCCTCCGACGCGCTGGACGTCGTCGCCGCGGTGCTCGCGATCCTCTTCGTCCGCACGGTGACCCGGATGCAGGTCGAACGCGCCGCGCTCGGCGTGCTTCCCGCCACGGTGGTCCCGGGCGCCCACCGGTGACGGCCGCCGCGCGATAGACGGCTGCCCGACCGAAGGCCGCTCCGTGCCGACGACGGCTCCGAAGTGACGATTTTCAGCCATTCGGCGCAGTATCCGATAGACCGAGGGAGACGTCGATGAGTCTGTTGGAACTGATCGAACGAGCCGACGAGCGCGCCCTGGCCGCCTCCGCCGTGGCCTGCCTGGACCGCTGCCTGCCGCTGCTCGCGGGACCGGACGCGGAGCCTCTGCGCCCGCTCTGGGCGAGCTGCGGAGACGGACAGGATTGGGCCATCCGGCTCGCGGCGGTACGGACGGAGATGGAGCACGCGCCGGTCCCCGACGGCCCGGCCGCGCTCGTACGGTCGATGCTCGGCGCCGCCCCCTCCGACTTCACCCCCGTACCGCTGCGGGAGTGGGCCGACGCCTGTTCGCTGGTCGCGCTGAGGGTCCACGGCCGGTTCGACGCCCCGGACAAGGACGTACCGCCGGACGGGGACCACCTGCTCAAGACGGCCCGCAGCGGCGAACCGGCCGCCGTGGGCCCGCTGGTCGCGGGGGAGCTGGAGCGGCAGGTCCGCATCCTGGAGATCCTCGCGGAGACCACCGGCACGGCAGGCAGCGGCGCCGGCCTCCGCAAGGCGCTGGACCTGTCCACGGAGGGCCGCCGGGTGCTGCGCGCGGTGATGTCGCGTCGGGCGCGGGGGCGGGGGTGAACTCGGGGGTGAGCCCAGGGGTGAGCCCCTGGCTGGGCGCTGGCCACCGGACGGGATGACGTCCCGGGTCCCGGGTGCTCGGGCGGCGCGGGCGCTGGGGGCGGGTCCTCTCCTGCCCATTACTTGCTGTTTTGCCAAGTGAGTGCGAGTATCGCAACTGAAAGATCCGCACGACCTGGGGGGATTTCCGTGATGGACCCGCAGACCGCAGCTGACCAGCTCGCCGCCGCCGAGGGCGCACCCGCCCTCAACCGGCCTGCCACGACAGGCGAACGCGTGGGGGGAGTGGTGTCGGCGGCCGCCCTGTTCGGCGCCCTGTGGGTGGCCGCCGAACAGCGGGTGCCGCTCGCGCTCGGCGTCCCGGTGTGTCTGGCGGCGCTGGCCGTGGTGGTCGGCTGGAACTACTACCACCGCGAGCGCGCGCTGCGCCGTCCGCACACCCGGCTGGAGAGCGGCGCCGGGATTGCGGCCGGTTTCCTGCTGGGCCTCCCGGCGGGCAACGTTCTGTGGGACACCCCGGACTCCACCATCGGCATCGTGGTCCCGGCCGCGGCTTCCGCGCTGGTCCTGCTGGGCTACCTGGTGTCGCGGTGGAGGGCCTGATGGGCGAGGACGGGCACCACCGGCAGGCTCTGACCACTCTGATGCACTCGCCGGTCCGCCTGGCCGTGCTGGGCACCCTGCGGCGCGTGCACAACGCGTCCTTCGCCGATCTGTGCGAAGCCCTCGAACTGGATTCGCCGGAGCTCTCACGGCAGCTGCGGGTCCTGGAGGAAGCGGGCGTGGTGGAGCTGGCCAAGCTGCGCGGCGAGGGACGCCGTGTCCGCACCTTCGTACGCCTGTCCGACGAAGGGCGGGAGCGCTTCGAGGAGTACCTCACGCACCTGCGGGCCCTGGTCGGCGAAGGCTGACGGCCTCCGGAGGCTGACGGCCCCAGTGCCGCAGAAAGGGCATCGCAGAATGGGCGCCGGAGAAAGGCGCCGGAGAATAGGACCGGAGAAAAGGTGACCGGAGAAGAAAAGGGGGCGCGACCCCACGGTCGCACCCCCTTCGCCGACGCCGGATCAGGCGACTAGCTCACCGTGCGGCTCAGGCCCACGGGGTGGCGCACCACACGGCGTACGTCCCCAGCGAGGCGGCCAGCCCCGCGACGCCGCCCTTGACGCCCACCTTGATGCCGCGCTTGGCGGCCTCCTTGATGATCAGCTTGGCCGCGTCCGTGAAGTGCTTCTTCTTCAGCTTGGCGGTGATGGCCGCCGTGGCGCCGCCCAGGCCGCCGAGACCGACGCCCTTGAGCAGGCACGAGGTGTAGCTGCCGTAGGCGCCGACGGGAATGTCGCCGCTGAGCTTGGCCTGGATCGCGTCGGCGAACTCGACGCCGAACTCGGCGCGGGTCTTGTCGTAGTCGAACATGCCCTGGGAATCCAGGACGTCGCCGCTGTCGAGGGCCTGCAGATAGCGGGCCAGCTCGTCGACCTGCTCGGCGGTGGGCTCGCTGCCGACACCGGTGTTCTGGGCCCCGGCGCCGTTGTCCCGGGCCCCGGACGCCTCGGCCGCGTGCGCGGTGCCGATACCGGTGAAGGTGACAGCACCGGCCACCACGGTGGAAATCACAGTCGTGCGAAAGCGCATTGCGCTGCGGTTCACGTACAGTCCTTAGTGCGTTGTATGCGCACGAGGTGAGGCCCGGTGATGCTGTCGTGGCCTGCGAAACCTGATGGCATCGCCGGCCTCCCCCCGTGCATCGTCATATTTCCGAAATGGCCTGGACCAGTCCGGTTGGGCGTGAAAGACGTTAACGCCCAACTGGTGACAGTTCAATTCACCGTAAAGTGAGGCCTCTCACGGGCCGTTTGCGGAACGTCCGAGGCTTCACGCCCGTCGCCTGAACTCACTGTTCCGATCGGCCTGCTTTTCGAATGCGCAATTGTCTCCCGCTCGGGGGGAGTTGTCGTCCGCGCAATTCAAATGACTGTCAAGGACGCTGTATAGCTGCGGTCCAGGAGTTCGCCGACAGCGCGCACGGGTGGCCGGGCCAAGCTGTTTACCGGGACGCTGCGGAAAGGATCACGTCCACGAGCCTCTCCGCAGCGTCCGGGCGCCCATGTGCCCTGGCTGCCGCTGCCATCGCGCCCCGGCGCTCCGGATCGTCCAGGAGCGGGCCGACCGCCTCGCGCAGGTGCCCGCCGGTGACCTCGCCGAGGAGGGCGACCGCCGCCCCGGACTTCTCCAGGTGACGGGCGTTGTGGGCCTGTTCGTTCCCGGCCGCCGTGGCGAGCGGGATGAATACGGCGGGCTTGCCCAGGGCGGTCAGCTCGGCCAGGGTGCCCGCGCCGCTGCGCGAGATCACGAGATCGGCCAAGGCCAGGACGTCCGGCAGCTCCGGTCCGATGAAGGCTGTGAGGTGGTACCGGGCGGCCAGGGAGGCCGGAAGCCCTGCGGCGCGCGCGGACAGCGCCTCCTGGTGGGCGGGACCGCACTGGTGCACCACGTTGGCGCGCTCCAACAGCCACGGCAGCTCGCCGCCGACCACGTCGTTGATCTGCTGGGAACCCTGCGCTCCGCCGGTGACGTACACCGTGGGAAGACGCCGGTCGAACGCGTGCAGACCCAGTGCCGTCACGGCCTTGTCCGGGTGGCCGGTCAGGACCTCGGGTCGTACGGGGTTGCCGGTGACCACCGCCGCCGACCGCACGCTCTCCGGCAGAAGCGGCAGGGTCGACTCCGAGGACACGGCGATCCGCGTGGCGGAGCCGGCGAGCTTGCGGTTGGCGAGGCCGAGGCGGACGGTCTGTTCGTGCAGGACCAGCGGGACCCGGCACATCCGCGCGGCGAGCCCGGCCGGCACGGCTACGTAACCGCCCGTGGCGAGGACGACGTCCGGCCGGAAGGCGGAGACGGCGCTGCGCGCCTGGGCGACCCCGAGCGGCACACGTGCCATGTCCCGGACGTTGGCGGGCGACACCATCTTCAGCGGGTTCGCGTGACGCCGGACCTTCCCCGTGGCCACGGTGGTGAACGGGATGCCCTCTGCGCTCGTGACCCGGGCCTCCAGGCCCTCCGCCGTGCCGATCCACAGGACGTCGAGGGTGCGGCCGGAAGCCGCCAGACGTGCCTGCAAGGTGCGGATCGCGGTGAGAGCGGGGTACGTGTGGCCGCCGGTGCCGCCTCCCGTCACGATCAGGCGGAAGGCGGAGGCGGGTCGAGACGCGGTATTCACCCGGCGCAGTTTAAGGAGCTCCGGTCGGCCGGGCGGAATCCGTGCGGTGTTGGTCACGCCGTCGATCGCACGGGGGTCTGCACGCAGGGCAGCCCTGGTCGGGGCACAGGGCGAAGAGGAGCGACGACCGGGGCCGCCACCCCCCACAGGAGAGGCCCCGGCCGTCTTCCACGGGGTCGCAGCACGACCCCGTACTCATCTCAGCGCCATGACTGCGTTTTCTGTCACACCGGAAGACGCCCGACGAATTGTTGCGGGTTGTACAAGTCATGGACGTGGCCCCCGCCGAGCACGTAGCGTGCTGGTTCGCGCAGGGTTGCGCAGCAGTTGACCAGCTGCGATTGAGGACGGCAGGGCGGGTTGAGGGAGTGCTGGGGGACGACGCGGAGCTGACTGCCGCGGTGCTCGCGGCACAGGACGGGGACGAGGACGCCTTCCGTGCTGTGTACCGCGCGGTGCAGCCACGGTTGTTGGGGTACATACGGACATTGGTCGGGGAACCGGACGCCGAGGACGTGGCGTCCGAGGCGTGGCTGCAGATAGCGCGCGACCTCGACCGCTTCAGCGGTGACGCCGACCGGTTCCGGGGCTGGGCCGCGCGGATCGCGCGCAACCGCTCGCTGGACCATCTGCGGATGCGCAGCCGCCGGCCCGCGATCGGCGGCGACGAGACCGAGCTGACCGCGCGCGCCGCCGAGTCCGACACCGCGGGTGACGCCATCGAGGCGCTCGACACCGACCGCACCATGTCCCTCATCGCCCAGCTGCCCCAGGACCAGGCCGAGGCCGTCGTTCTCCGGGTGGTCGTCGGGCTCGACGCGAAGAGCGCGGCGCAGACCCTGGGCAAGCGGCCCGGCGCCGTACGCACCGCCGCCCACCGCGGCCTCAAGCGACTGGCCGAACTCCTCGGCGCCGACGAGCAGCTCGCGGCGGCCCGGGCCGCCGACGGCGCGTTCGCCTCGGACGGAGCCCCGGCCGCCGGCCCGGCACAGGGCGCCGGAGGCGAGGCCGGTTCCGACGCGGGCGGGGGCGCCGGGCTCGGCGCCGTGCCCTCCCAGCGGCCCGGCCGGGGCGGTCCGGCGGCGCCCGCCGGGGTCACTCCCGGTGTGACGCATTCGCGACCGTGGACGCAGAAGGACATGTGATGGCCGACGAGCACTACGAGTGGCTTGACAAGGACGCGGCGGAGAGACTGCTCCGCGGCGAACCTGTCGTCCCCGTCGGCGACCAGGCCCGCACCGACGCCCTCCGGCTCGCCGACGCGCTCGGCACGGCCCGCGGAGGGCTGCGTACCGCGACAGGCGAACTTCCCGGCGAGGACGCCGTCCTCGCCGCGTTCCGGCAGGCCGGCCACGGCAACGGGGTGGACCGGCTCGCCGGCCGCGACGCCGGGGCCGCCGTCCCCGGGCGCCCCGGCGTCCTGCACGCCGTCCAGATCGGCTCCGCCCCCGACACCCCGGCCCGCCGCCCGCGCTGGAGCCGCCCGGTCCGCTTCGGCCTGGTCGCCTCGCTCGCGGGCTGTGCGCTCGGCGGGGTCGCGGTCGCCGCCGGTACGGGCGTGTTCACCGGAACCTTCGGCGGACAGGGCTCACCCGCGCCCGCCAGCTCCGTATCGGCCGCCGTGACCCCCGGGCCGCTGACCTCCAGGGAACCCGCCGACGACTCCTCGTCCCCGGCGGACCCGTCCCCGCCCGACGCACCGGAGGCGTCCTCCTCGCCCGAGACCCGTGAGTCCGGCGGGGCCGAAGCCCCCGACGGAGCACGGACCGGCGACACCGGCCGGGAGTCCGGCGGCGACCGTTCGGGCACCCCGGACCGGCCGGGCGGCGACGGCCGCGAGGAGACCTCCGGCGGCGGCGACGGCCGGGACGAACGCCCCGGCGAATCCGGCGGATCCGGTGACGGTACGGACTCCGGGAACTGGTACGAGAAGTCCGTCAAGGCCTGCAAGGACTTCCGCAACGGCACCCTGGACGACCGGAGCCGACAGCAGCTGATCGAGTTCGCGAAGGGTGAGAAGAACCTGGAGCGCTTCTGCGACCGCCTCCTCGGCGGGAACGGTGGCAGCGGCGGGAGCGGTGGCTCGGGTGGTTCCGGCGGTGGCGGGGACGACGACGATGACGACGACGGTGGTCAGAGCGGACCGGGCGGCGGCGGCTCACTGCCGCCCGTCTCCTTCCATCCCGTACCGCGCTCCGGCTTCGCCCCGGAGCAGCCGGTGGAGACCGGGCCCGGCGCCGACGGGGCGGATGCCGGGATCTCGCCGCTCCCGAAGAGCTCCGGCGCGGCCTCCGTGCTCGCCCGCTGACCTGCGGATCCAGGGAGCGTGAGCGGTCCGGCGGACGGCTCGGACAGCCAGGTGTGACGTTTTTCGGAGGCCGGGCGCAGTACAGAGTGAGCCGACTGGTCATCGGCCGCGCAACGAGCCGGGGTTCCCCCCGTACCTTCGGCTCAGCGCATCGGCGCGGGCGGGACACGTTCCCCCGGTCCCGCCCGCGCCCTCTCCCTCCCTGTTCACACCGTGCTCGCGCCGGATCGCCAGGTACCGGTTCACCAGGAGACGACGACCTTGTCGCCGTTCTTCACCTGGTCGAACAGCGCCGCGACCTTCTTCTTGTCCCGTACGTTGACGCAGCCGTGCGACGCGCCGCCGTAGCCGTTGGCCGCGAAGTCGGCGGAGTAGTGCACCGCCTGGCCGCCGCTGAAGAACAGCGCGTACGGCATCGGGGTGTCGTAGAGCGTCGACACATGGTCCCGGGACTTCCAGAACACCTCGAACACCCCCTCGCGGGTGGGCGTGTACTCCGAGCCGAAGCGGACGTCCATCGCGGAGACGACCTTGCCGTCGATCATCCACGCCAGCGTCCGGCTCTTCTTGCTGATGCACAGGACCCGGCCCTTCAGACACCGTTCGTCCGGCGTGGCCACCGGGCGCTCGGTCGGCGGGTGCAGCTCGGCGGCCGTCGGTACCCGGGTCATGGCCAGCAGCCGCTTCCAGGTGACCTCGTCGGCGCTTCCGGTGACCGGCAGCCGCCGCTTGGCCTGGAAGGACCGTACGGAGTCGGCGGTGACGGAGCCGTAGTAGCCGGTGGGGTTGCGCCCGAAGTGGCCGATCTGGCGGAGCCTGGCCTGGAGTTCCCGCACCTGGTCGCTCTGGGATCCCGTACGCATCAGGACGCGCGGCGCCGGTGCGGTGCTCGGCGCCGGAGCGGTG
>MUNB01000137.1 GCA_002154345.1 Streptomyces griseus | reverse complement strand
CCCGAAGGCCGGGACGGCCGCGAAGGCCGGGACGGCGGCCGGGCCGACCCCACCGGCTGCCGGGGCCGCCGCGAACGGGGCCCGCGGTCCGAGCGCCCCCGCCCGTCCACCACCGCGGCGACGAGCGCGAGCAGAACCACGGCGGCCAGCGCCACCCACCAGAACGTGTCCATTCACCGACCGTACCCGTGGGCGCGCTTCCATCGAACCGGTGACAGAGCAGGTGAGTTCCCCCACAACGGCGGGCAGCGGAGGAGCGACGTGGAGTTTCGCGCCTTACGCTCGACAAACCGCAAAACCCGTCCGGCAGGAACCGCAGGAACCGTACGAAGCTCCGGCGGCATCGCACGAACCCTCCCCGTTCCCACGTCTCGGAGGTTCACGCTCCATGAAGCTCACCGTCGTCGGCTGCTCCGGCTCGTTCCCGTCCACGGGTTCGGCATGCTCGAGCTACCTCGTAGAGGCCGACGGCTTCCGGCTGCTCCTCGACATGGGCAACGGCGCCCTCGGCGAGTTGCAGCGCCACGTCGGTCTCTACGACCTCGACGCGATCTTCCTCAGCCATCTGCACGCCGACCACTGCATCGACATGTGCGCGTACTTCGTCGTGCGCTACTACCGGCACGACGGCGCCCGCCCCGTCCCCATCCCGGTCTACGGCCCCGAGGGCACCGAGCAGCGCCTGACCGCCGCCCATGGCGACACCCCGTCCGACCGGGCGATGAGCGAGGTCTTCGACTTCCACACCCTCAAGTCGGGGTCCTTCGAGATCGGCCCCTTCTCGGTCCGTACGGAGAAGGTCTGCCACCCCGTCGACACCTTCGGCATCCGGGTCGAGCACGGCGGTTCCTCCCTCGTCTACTCCGGCGACACGGGGACCTGCGACGCGCTGGAGGACCTGGCCACCGACGCGGACCTGTTCCTCTGCGAGGCGTCGTTCGTCGACGGCAAGGAGGACATCCCCGACCTGCACCTCAACGGCCGCGAGGCCGGCGAGGCGGCCGCCCGCGCCGGAGTGCGCCGGCTCGTCCTCACCCACATCCCGCCGTGGACCGACGCCGACCGCAACGTCGCCGACGCCCGCGCGGTCTACCCGGGCCCGGTGGAGCTGGCGGTACCGGGCGCGGTGTACGAGATCTGAGCGCCGGCCGCCGCACCGCGGCCCGCTCTGCGAGACTCCCGGGATGATCACGATCAGACCCGCCCGGGTGGGCGATCTCGACGGCTTCCTGACCCTGGCGTCCCAGGTCGAGCACTGGTTCGGGCCGATGGTCGGGGAGCCGGGCTTCCACCGGGCGGTGAACGCCCACATCCGTGACGGAGCGGCCCTGCTCGCCGAGTCCACGGACCCCGCCGGCCCGCCCGGCCCGGCCGGCGGTCTGCTGTTCGGCGCCGAGCCGCCCGCGTACCACGTGCACTGGCTCGTCACCGCCGAGCGCTGCCGGGGCACGGGCGTGGGCCGCCTGCTGATGGCGGAGGCGATGCGCCGGTACGTGAGCGGGCCCGGCACCGTCGAGGTGGTCACCTTCGGGCCCGACCACCCGGGGGCGGTGGCGAGCGGGGCCCGGGTCTTCTACGAGAGGCTCGGCTTCGCGCCCGCCGAGCCCACCGAGCCCGGCCCGGAGGGCGGCTCCCGCCAGATCTACCGGCTGGACCTGCCCGTACGCCAAGGGTGACGCGCCCGTACGAAAGACACACCGAAGCCCCCGCCACCCGGAGAACATCTCGGGCGGCGGGGGCTTCGGCGTAGGTACGTACGGGGAAGCGGCGGAGGCTACTTCGCCTCGGCCTTCTGCAACTCGGCGAGCTCCTCGTCCGACTCCCGGCCCGGGGTCGGGAGGTTGAACTTGATGATCGCGAAGCGGAAGACCACGTAGTAGACCACCGCGAAGCAGAGGCCGACCAGGACCAGCAGCCACGGCTTCGACGCGATGCCGAGGTTCAGCAGGAAGTCGACCAGACCGGCGGAGAAGCCGAAGCCGTCCTTCATGCCGAGCGCCCAGGTCAGGGCCATCGACACACCGGTCAGCACCGCGTGGATCGCGTACAGCACCGGGGCGATGAACATGAACGTGAACTCGATCGGCTCGGTCACACCGGTGACGAACGAGGTCAGGGCGAGGGAGAACATCATGCCGCCGACGACCTTGCGGCGCTCGGGGCGGGCGCAGTGGACGATCGCGAGGCAGGCCGCCGGGAGGGCGAACATCATGATCGGGAAGAAGCCGGTCATGAACTGTCCGGCGTCGGGGTCACCGGCCAGGAAGCGCGCGATGTCACCGTGGGCGCCGTCGTACTCGCCCGCCTGGAACCACGGGAAGGAGTTCAGCAGGTGGTGCATGCCGACCGGGATCAGCGCACGGTTGGCGACACCGAAGATGCCCGCGCCGACGGCGCCGGAGCCGACGAGCCACTCACCGAAGTTGTGCAGACCGGCGCCGAGGACCGGCCAGATCAGACCGAAGACGATACCGATGACGAGGCCCGCGAAGGCGGAGAGGATCGGGACCAGACGGCGGCCGCTGAAGAAGCCCGCCCAGTCGGGCAGCTTCGTCCGGTAGAACTTCTGGTAGATCAGGGCGACGACTATGCCCATCACGACACCGCCGAGGACACCGGCGTTGACGGGCGCGTCGTTCATCACGATCTTGCCGTCGACGACGCTCGCGACCTGGGGCAGGTTGCTGTCGGTGAAGGTGGCGAGCACCTTCTGGAAGACCAGGTAGCCGGTGACGGCGGCCAGCGCGGTGGAGCCGTCCGACTTCTTCGCGAAGCCGATGGCGATACCGACGGCGAACAGCAGCGCCATGTTGTCGAGGATCGCGCCACCGCCCGCGGCCATGTAGCCGGCGAGCTTGGTGATGAAGGTCGGGAACGAGTCGCGGCCCAGCATGTCGCCGTTGCCGAGGCGGACCAGGAGCGCGGCGGCCGGCAGCACGGCGACCGGCAGCATGAGGCTGCGGCCGATGCGCTGCATGACGGCCATCGCGCCGGCGCCCTTCTTCTTCTCGGCCGCGGGTGCGGTCTCAGCCGTGGTCATCAACTTCCTCCATGGGACACGGTGCCGCCCAGGTCGTTGATGCGGGGAGGCGGCGACTCGACAGACCCTGCGGCAGAGCGCCGTGGTCTGGACCACTCAGTGGTGTAGACCAGTTTTAGCACGGTGAGGGTTAGATAAGGAACCTTCAATTCCCTATCTCATTCGCAGTAGCAGACGCGATACGTTCGGTGACATGCCGAAGGCCCCCGGACCGGGCGGTCCGAGGGCCTTGCGGGGCCGGGGGTGAAGCCCCGGTGTGCTGCTACTTCGTCAGATCCCTCTCGATCTCCTTCTCGATCTCCTCGGGTTCGCGCCCCGGCGTCTTGAGGTTGAACTTGGTGATCGCGAAGCGGAAGATCACGTAGTAGACGACCGCGAAGCACGCGCCGATCGGGAGGATCAGCCAGGGTTTCGTATCGAGGTGCCAGTTGACGACGTAGTCGATCAACCCGGCCGAGAAGGTGAACCCGGCATGCACTCCCAGCAGCCAGGTGATGCCCATCGAGGCCCCGGTGAGCACCGCGTGCACGCCGTACAGCAGCGGCGCGACGAACATGAACGAGAACTCGATCGGCTCGGTCACCCCGGTGATGAACGAGGTCAGCGCCACCGAGAACATCAGCCCGCCCACCTCCTTGCGGCGCTCGGGCCGTGCGGTGTGGGTGATGGCCAGGGCCGCGGCGGGCAGGCCGAACATCATGATCGGGAAGAAGCCCGAGGTGAACTGTCCGGCCGACGGGTCCCCCGCGAAGAAGCGGGTGATGTCGCCCTGGACGGTCGCGCCGTTGGCTCCCGTGAACTCGCCCGCCTGGAACCAGAAGAACGTGTTCAGGAACTGGTGCATACCGACCGGGATCAGCAGCCGGTTCGCGAAACCGAAGATCGCCGCGCCCCATGAGCCGAGGTCGATCAGCTGCTTGGAGAACCACGTCAGCCCGTCGCCCACCGGCTGCCACAACAGCCCGAACAGCACGCCGAGGATGACGCAGAGGAACGCCATCAGGATCGGGACCAGGCGACGGCCGTTGAAGAAGCCGAGCCAGTCCACCAGCTTGGTGCGGTGGTAGCGCTGCCAGACGACGGCGGTCAGCAGTCCGATGAGGATGCCGCCCAGCACTCCGGGGTTCTGCGGCTGACCGGCCGGCAGTTCGTCGGTCACCGTGCCGTCCATGGGGAAGGCGGTCAGCACCCCCCGGTAGACCAGGAAGCCGACGACGGCCGCCAGCGCGGTGGAGCCGTCCGCCTTCTTCGCGAAGCCGATGGCCACGCCGATGCAGAACAGCAGCGGCAGGCCCAGCTCGCCGTTGAGGATCGCGGTGCCGCCGTTGAGCAGGACCGCGGAGGTCTTGTCCCAGAACGCGCCGTGCAGATAGGAGCTGAACAGGTTGCCGAGGCTGACGAGCAGACCGGCGGCGGGGAGGACGGCCACCGGGAGCTGGAGGCTCCGCCCGACCTTCTGCAGGCCCTGGACCGGTCCGTTCCACCATTTTTGCTGCGGTACCGCAGCGGCGCTCGAACTCATGGGCGTCCTCCCGGAACACTTCACGTTTGGCGGGCGTTGCAAACTGGTGTAGACCAGTTGCGTCACGGTCCGGGGTCCGTCCCGAAGGCAGGGCGCCGGTGATCGTCATCTTTCGGGATCGTCCGGTTACCCGCCCGCGAAGTTGGGCCAACCGTGCGTTACCGTGACGAAACGGACCCGCAGCGGGCGGCCGTCTGCGCGTGAAACAGGGAGAAGGACATGGCCACCAAGGCTGAGAAGATCGTCGCCGGGCTCGGCGGTATCGACAACATCGACGAGATCGAAGGCTGCATCACCCGCCTCCGCACCGAGGTCCACGACCCCAGCAAGGTCGACGAAGCCGCCCTCAAGGCCGCCGGCGCGCACGGCGTCGTCAAGATGGGCACCGCGATCCAGGTCGTCATCGGCACCGACGCCGACCCCATCGCCGCCGACATCGAAGACATGATGTGACCGGCTGACCCCACGCCGGCCCCGCGCCCGCGCAGGCCCCGCACCCGACCCGGTGCGGGGCCTGCGCCGTACCGGGCCGGGCCGGTGCGGGGCCACGGCCGACGGCGCAACGCGCACCCGGCGACCCGGAATCCCGCCCCGGCGCGGACGGTTCCCCCGGACGGCCGCCCACCGCACCCGAACGGAGCCACCCCCGCCAGCGGATAAAGTCGGGCCCATGTCTCGCATCGACGGCCGCACGCCCGAACAGCTCCGCCCCGTCACCATCGAACGCGGCTGGAGCAAGCACGCCGAGGGCTCAGTCCTCATCTCCTTCGGCGACACCAAAGTCTTCTGCACCGCCTCCGTCACCGAAGGCGTCCCGCGCTGGCGCAAGGGCAGCGGCGAAGGCTGGGTCACCGCCGAATACTCCATGCTGCCCCGCTCCACCAACACCCGCGGCGACCGCGAGGCCGTCCGCGGCAAGATCGGCGGACGCACCCACGAGATCAGCCGCCTGATCGGCCGCTCGCTGCGCGCCGTCATCGACTACAAGGCCCTCGGCGAGAACACCATCGTCCTGGACTGCGACGTCCTCCAGGCCGACGGCGGCACCCGTACCGCCGCCATCACCGGCGCCTACGTCGCCCTCGCCGACGCCGTCTCCTGGGCCCAGGGCAAGAAGATCGTCAAGGCCGGCCGCAAGCCGCTCACCGACACCGTCGCCGCCATCAGCGTCGGCATCGTCGACGGCACCCCGCTCCTCGACCTCTGTTACGAGGAGGACGTCCGCGCCGAGACCGACATGAACGTCGTCTGCACCGGCGACGGCCGCTTCGTCGAGGTCCAGGGCACCGCCGAGGGCGCCCCCTTCGACCGCAAGGAACTGGGCTCCCTCCTGGACCTCGCCACCGCGGGCTGCGTCGACCTCGCCGCACTCCAGCGTGACGCACTCGCAACCACGCGGAACGCGTAACGACTCGCCCTCCCCGGGTAAAGAAGCAACCAAATACGCACCACAGAGCGTCGTCACGGATACGGGCGCACGGGTCGAACCGCGCGTCCGTCCACGTAACGATCCCCGGGGAGGGACCGCACCATGGCTTCGCGCCGCCACCAACGCCTCGCACTCGCCACCGCCGCCACCCTGCTGACGCTGACCACGGCCGTGGGCTGCGCCGGACTCGACAAGGCGCTCGACTGCGTCCGTACCGCCGACGCCATCGCCACCAGCGTCGGGAACCTCCAGCAGGCCGTCTCCAACGCCTCCGAGGACATCACCCAGGCCTCCGAGTCCCTGGACGAGATCGACCGCGAGCTGAAGAAGCTCGACGACACCACGGACAACGCGGACCTCTCCCAGGCCGTCGACGACCTCCAGAAGGGCGTCACGGAGGTCCGCAAGTCCATCGAGGCGGGCGACGCCACCCCCGACATCACCCCCGTGACGGACGCGGCGACGGAGATCGGCAAGGTCTGCAGCCCGTAGGCCGAGCGGGCCCGGGCCGACGGGAGCGCCGGCCCGGCGACAATGGGCCCATGAAGCGCCTGATCCTCGCCACCCGCAACGCCGGGAAAATCACCGAACTCCACGCCATCCTCGCCGACGCGGGCCTCGACCTCGACCTCGTCGGCGCGGACGCGTACCCCGACATCCCCGACGTCAAGGAAACCGGCGTCACCTTCGCCGAGAACGCGCTCCTCAAGGCCCACGCCCTGGCCCGCGCCACCGGCCTCCCGGCCGTCGCCGACGACTCCGGCCTCTGCGTGGACGTCCTCGGCGGCGCCCCCGGCATCTTCTCGGCCCGCTGGGCCGGCACCCACGGCGACGACAGGGCCAACCTGGACCTGCTCCTGGCCCAACTCGGCGACATCGACACCCCCCACCGCGGCGCCTCCTTCGCCTGCGCCGCCGCCCTGGCCCTCCCCGACGGCACGGAACGCGTGGTCGAGGGCCGCCTGAACGGCACCCTGCGCCACACCCCGTCGGGCACCGGAGGCTTCGGCTACGACCCGATCCTCCAGCCGGAGGGCGAGACCCGCACCTGCGCGGAGCTGACCCCGGCGGAGAAGAACGCGATTAGCCACCGGGGCAAGGCGTTCCGGGCGCTGGTGCCGGTGGTGCGGGAGTTGGTGGGGTGACAAACAGAGCTGGGCGGCTGCTTCCTTCGAAACGAAGGTTGCAGCCGCCCAGCACCTGTGGGCCCGGTGGGACTCGAACCCACGACACACCGGACCTAAACCGGCGCCCTCTAGGCCAGCTGGGGTACGGACCCGCGCGCACCACTCTACTGTGCGAGCTTGCGCGGCCTCGAGAAGGATTGTGTCTGGCTGTGACACGAGGGGCAGAGGTAGCGGAGGTTCTCGCGGCGATTGTCGATCCGGTCGCCGTTGACGTGGTCGATCTCCAGGACGAGCCGTTTGCCCCGCCAGGTGTCTCCGGTTCCGCATCTCGCGCAGGCATGGGGAACGCCGATGTCGTCCAGAGCTCGTCGTAACTGAGCCGTTTTCGTCCGGGACGCTCCGGTGTCCAGGCGCTGGAGAATCTCCGCCGCGGACTTGCGGTTCGGGGAGCGCGTTCCGCGACTGTGGCCCTGGCCGGTGAAGTGGGCCGTGGCCAATCCGTACGTTTCGATGTCCCGCTTCACGCGAGCGCGAGCAGTGCCGTTGTTGCCCAGTCCCAAGGCCCTCAGGACGCCGGCCAGGCTGCGGGACGCGGCGACGGCCTCGGTCAGGGCGGTGCGTGGTGTGGAGGGTGTTCCGTACCTGCGTCCGCTGGTGAAGTGGGAGGTGTCGATGCCGAGCCGGTCCATTCTCCCGCGAAGGTAGCCGTACGGGCTGTCGCTCGGCGGCAGGCCCATGTACGTGAACATCTCCCGGATGCTGTGGGAGTGAGCCGCTGCTTCGGCGAGGAGATCGCGCGGAAACGTGCGGCGCTCCCGTGCGGGGAGCTCCTCCTCCACGAAGTGGGACGTGTCGACTCCGTAGTGTGCGAGCCGGTTGTGTACGTACCGGAGTGTCCGGCTGCCCAGGGGCGCGTTCAAGCGGCGCAGGAGATCGACGAGACTGTTCGCATCCGCGGCCCTCCGCACCAGCAGGTCGCGCGGGTACTTGGCGCTCACGCCGTCCTCCTGCGCTTACGGCCCCGGTAGGTGTCGGTCGCCGCGTGGCAATTGGGGCACAGGAGGCGCAGGTTCTCCGGTCGGTTGTCCCACCAGTCGCCGTTGACGTGGTCGACTTCGAGCCGGAGAGGCTGCCCCAGCCACTCGCCGTTGTTGCCGCATTCGGCGCACTTGTTCTCCACGCCCATGTGCACGAGCTCCCTGCGGAGCCGCTCGCCGGGCACTCTGCCGTCCGACGGCGTACGGAGCGTCAGGAGATCCCCCGACGAACCCTTGGACCTGCGTCCGCCCGGAGGCGCTGCCGTGAAGTGCGAGGTGTCGATCCGCAGAGCGGTGATGCGGCGGCCGATGTGTGCCTGGTTGCCGCCTACCGGACTGATGCCCAGTCTGCGCACGACTTCGGCCACGCTCGTTGAGCGGGCGACCAGTTCGCGCAGCCTCTCTTCTGTGTGGCGTACCCGTGTGTCGGCGAAGTGCGAGGTGCTTATGCCCGCCTCGGCCATCTTCTGGCGCAGATAACGCCGACTGCCGGGCGTAGGTGTCCTTCCGCACCACCGCACCGCGTCGGTGGCGTTCGTCGTCATCCGAGCTGCTTCTTCAAGCAGCTCACGGGTATAGCGAGCCGGCCCCATGCCCTGCCCCCTCCGATCCGGCCGCACGTTCGCAGCCTCGTACGGAGTAACGAACCGTTTATCGGATGGTCACGTCCGAAATCCGGAGGGGGAACCCGGCGAGGTGCGCGCCGGACGGGGCGGGGTCAGAACTTCGGTTCGGGTGCCTGTGCCTGCACCAGTTCCGCCGCCTCCTCGTCCGTCTCGACCGATGGCGGGGAGCCGATCAGCGGCTGCTGGGCGGTCTCCTTCATGCAGGCGACCGCGATCACGCCGACCAGGGCCGCCGCCATCGCGTAGTACGCGGGCATCAGGTTGGAGCCGGTCCAGCTGATCAGGGCCGTGATCACCAGCGGGGTCGTGCCGCCGAAGATCGACGCGGAGAGGTTGTAGCCGACCGACAGGGAGCCGTAGCGGACGTTCGTCGGGAACAGGGCCGGCAGCGCCGCCGACATCGTGCCGAGCATGCAGACCAGGGAGAGGCCCAGCATCAGCATGCCGACCGTGATCGGGAAGATGCCGTCCACCCGGATGAGGAGGAACGCGGGGAGGGAGAGGACGAGGAAGCCCAGCATGCCGGTCATCAGCAGCGGTTTGCGGCCGAAGCGGTCGGAGAGCTTGCCGACCTGGCTGATGATCAGCATCAGGAACACCATCACCGCCAGCAGGATCAGCAGACCGTGGGTTTCGCTGTAGCCGAGCTCGTCGGAGAGGTACGTCGGCATGTACGACAGCAGCATGTAGTCGGTGATGTTGTACGCGCCGACCAGGCAGATGCAGAGGATCAGCGTCGGCCAGTACTGCCGGAAGATCTTCGCCAGGTCGCCCTTGGCCGTGGACTCGACGCCGTCCGCCGCCTCGCTCGCGTGCGCCGTGCCGCCCTCCAGCTTCTGGAAGGCCGGCGTCTCGTCCAGGCGCAGTCGCAGGTAGAGGCCGACCAGACCCAGCGGGCCCGCGACGAGGAACGGGATCCTCCACCCCCAGGCCTCCATCTGGGCGTCGTTCAGCAGGGCGTACAGGGCCGTGACGAGGCCCGCGGCGCCGACGTACCCCGCCAGCGTGCCGAACTCCAGGAAGCTGCCGAAGAAGCCGCGCCGCTTGTCGGGGGCGTACTCCGCGATGAACGTGGACGCACCGCCGTACTCACCGCCCGTCGAGAAGCCCTGGAGCATCCGGAAGAAGATCAGCAGGACCGCGGCCCAGACGCCGATCGTGTCGTGCGACGGGATCAGGCCGATCGCGAACGTGCCGACCGCCATCAGGATCATCGTCAGCGCGAGGACCTTCTTGCGGCCGACCTTGTCGCCCATCGGGCCGAAGAACATGCCGCCGAGCGGCCGTACGAGGAAGGCCACCGCGAAGGTCGCGAAGGAGGAGAGGAGCTGGGTGGTGTCGTTCCCGGACGGGAAGAACACATGTCCGATCGTGACGGCCAGATAGGAGTAGATGCCGAAGTCGAACCACTCCATGGCGTTGCCCAGCGAGGCCGCCTTCACGGCCCGCTTGACCGCGGCGTCGTCCGTGACCGTGATGTCCGTCCGGCGCAGCCGAGGATTCCGCCGCTTCCGGATGGCCCGGAAGAGCGTGGGGTGGCGTTTGACCGCTGCGGGGTCGGCCGCCTGGTGGGGGTCGGGGGCCGCCATGGCCGGGTCCTTTCCTCGGAGTGTGTATCCAGGAAAGGCTTCTGCGCAGTCATGGCGGTCGCAAACCGACTTCCTGGGCCGATGCGATCTCCCTCACATGATCTGAACACGTTCTCCCGGCGGCCGCCGACCGGACATCGCCGGTCCCGCCGGAATCGTGCGAGGGGCGGCCCGGGGCCGGAACCCCGGGCCGGGCGGGCGTCAGATGCCCAGATCCCTGATGATTTTCGCGACGTGACCGGTCGCCTTCACGTTGTAGAACGCGTGCTCGACCTTGCCGTCCTCGTCGACGACGACGGTCGACCGGATCACGCCTGTCACCACTTTGCCGTAGAGCTTCTTCTCGCCGAAGGCGCCGTACGCCGCCAAAGTTTCCTTGGCCGGGTCGCCCACCAGGGTGACCTTGAGGTTTTCCGTGTCGCGGAACTTCGCGAGCTTCTCCGGCTTGTCGGGCGAGACGCCGATGACGTCGTACCCGGCGTTCGCCAGAAGGTCGAGGTTGTCCGTGAAGTCGCAGGCCTGCTTGGTGCATCCGGGGGTAAGAGCGGCCGGGTAGAAGTACACGATGACCTTGCGGCCCTTGTGGTCCGCGAGCGACACCTCGTTGCCGTCGGCGTCGGGAAGGGTGAAGGCGGGAGCGGTGTCGCCGGGCTTCAGTCGCTCGCTCATGTGGTTCTCCTCGGGTGGTGCACGGGTCGGACGGGACCGAGGGTAATAGGGGTGCCGCCGGGTGTGCGGAGGTTCGAGCTGACAGACTGTCGACGAAGGCCCAGACGAAGGTTTACCGGACGACGACCACGGAGGCGGCGCAGTGTCGGATGCCAGGACCCCTGCGCAGATCGAGGCGGACATCATCAGCAGGCGCGAGCAGCTCGCTGTGGTGCTCGACGAGATCGGGGTGCGCGTACACCCGAAGACGATCATCGGAGACGCCAAGGCGAAGGCGGCCCAGTCCGTGGACCGGACGGCCGGCCGCGCCTTCGTCGCGGTGAACCGCTCGGTGTCGGAGGTGAAGGCGCAGTTCGTCGCGGAGGACGGTTCCCCGCGGCTGGAGCGCGTGATTCCCGCGGCGCTGCTGGTGGTCGGTGTGGTGGGGCTGCTCACCGTGTCCAAGCGCCGCCGTCGCGGGTGAGCCGAGCGTCGCGGGTGCGTGGAACGCCGCCGGTGAGCGGCGCGTCGCGCGTGAGCGGAACCCGGCGGCGTACGGTGCCGGGCACGCCAGGTAGGTTGCGGGCGTGAGCGAGAACACCCACGACGACAAGCTGCCCATCCGGATGCTGCACGACCGGGTGCTGGTGCGGAACGACACGGCCGAGGGCGAGCGGCGTTCCGGCGGCGGCATCCTGATCCCGGCGACGGCCGCGGTGGGCCGGCGCCTCGCCTGGGCCGTCGTCGTGGCGGTCGGCCAGAACGTACGGACGGTGGAGCCCGGCGACCGGGTGCTGTACGACCCCGAGGACCGTGCCGAGGTCGAGGTGCGGGGCGTGGCGTACGTCCTGATGCGGGAGCGCGATCTGCACGCGGTGGCCGCCGACCGGTTCGAGGGCTCGGTGGATTCGACCGGGCTGTATCTGTAGGACGGCTCAGGACAGCTGCGGGACCGCGCGGCAGGGGCAGGGGCTGTTCAGGGCCTGGTGACCGGTGTCACCAGGCCCTTTCCCGTTTTTTGCTACGGTGGGACCACCCCGACGAGACGCGCCGTACCGGGTTGGCAAAGACGACGCACCCGTTCTGTTCGCGTGGTTTTCGTCGGAGGTGCCTGTCATGGCGTGGGTTCTGTTGGTCGTCGCCGGTCTGCTCGAAGTGGGCTGGTCGATCGGGATGAAGTACACCGAGGGGTTCACGCGGCTGTGGCCGAGCGTGTTCACGGGCCTCGGGATCGTGGCGAGCATGGTGCTGCTGTCGCATGCGGCGAAGACGCTGCCGATCGGTACGGCGTACGGCGTGTGGGTCGGTATCGGCGCGGCCGGTGCCGCGATCCTGGGCATGGTCGTGCTGAACGAGCCGGTGACCGCCGCCCGGATCTTCTTCGTCTGTCTGCTGCTGGTGGCCGTGGTCGGCCTGAAGGCGACGTCCGGCCACTGAGGGCGGGCTCGGGCGCGAGCGCTGGTGCTGAGGGCGGGGCCGGTTATGCCGGCCGGTCACGTCGGGCGTTACGTCAAGCGGTCGAGCCGGGCGGTCACACCGGCCGGCCGTCCGGGAAGTCCGGGCCGCGGGCGCCTTCGGTGAGGCCGCCCGTGCCGCCCGCCCCGCCGGTGCCCTCGGTGCCCCCTG
>MUNB01000136.1 GCA_002154345.1 Streptomyces griseus | reverse complement strand
ATAAGGGACAGCCGTGGGGGGCGGTGATCCGTCCCGTGGGGGGTGTCTTGCGTGTGCCCGGGGCCCACGAGGTCATTCATGTGACCTGCGTCACACTTGCCGTGGACCTCTCACCCGATCGGCACCCGGGGCGGCAGCACGGACCGAACGGCCCAGTCGCACCGCCGCGACCTGCGGTGATCCATTCCGGCAAGGGTGCCGCGCCGGTCCGTACGGGTGAAAGCTGACCTGGCGTCAGAAGGCGTGGCGGGCCCGGTCCCCGTTGGCTCGGGTCAGGACACACCCGCTCGCGCCGTCTGCCCGGAGGATCCCCATGCGCAGTCCTGCCCGCCTCGTGACCGGCACCGTCGGTGCCGCGTTCACCGTCATCGCGTTCGGTCTCACCGCCGCCGCTCCGTCCGCGTACGCGGGTGATTTCGGCCGTCTGGAGATCACCCCGGCGACCGCTCCCCCCGGCGCCACCATCACCGTGAACACCACCGCCTGCGGCAAGAAGGGCTCGGGCATCGGTGACGCGAACGAGCTGGACGCCGGGGACTTCGAGATGCGCCCCGGCACCCACAAGGAGGTCGTGGTCGGCCAGTTCACCGTGCCGCACGACACCCGGCCCGGTGTCTACGAGATCGTCGTCTCCTGCGACAACGGCAAGGACGCGGTCGGCGATCTCAAGGTGATCGGCGGCGGCAAGCACGAGAAGCCCATCCACGACCGCCCGTCCGGCCATGTGCGGACCGGGGTCGGCGGCAGCGTCGAACCGAACTCCACGCAGGTCGCCCTCGGCGTCGGCGTGATCGGTCTGGCGGCCGTCGGCGGGCTGTGGCTGCTGCGCCGCCGCTCCGAGGGCGCCGAAGGAAGCTGAACCACCGCTTCCCTCTGACCGGGCGGGGCGCGTCCCCGAGCGCGCCCCGCCCGTACCGGACCACCGACCGAGGACGACGCCGTGTCCCCCAACGCGCAGAAGGCCAAGGGCTGGCTGGTGGGCATCGCCGTGCTGTGCGGCATCTGGCTCATCCAGAACGGGCCCGGCGGCCAGCTGATCCCGCCGCAGCCCTCCAGCGCCCAGGCCTTCGCCGCCGGGCCCCAGCTCCAGCCCGGCTCTCCGGTCGCCGAGCCGCTGGACCGCTCCGAGCCGGTCCGCATCCGCATCCCGAGCATCGAGGTGGACGCGCCGATGACCCGGCTGGGGCTGGCCGCCGACGGCAGCCTCGACGTACCGCCGGACGAGGACCGCAACCTCGCGGGCTGGTACGCGGACGGCGTGCCGCCCGGCGCGCGGGGCACCGCGATCGTCGCGGGGCACGTGGACAACGCGGACGGCCCGTCCGTCTTCTACGCCCTGGGGGCCCTGACCAAGGGGACCACCGTCGAGGTGGTCCGCAAGGACGGGCGCACGGCCGTGTTCTCGATCGACGCCATCGAGGTCTACGACAACGACGACTTCCCCGACCAGCGCGTCTACGGCGACTCGCCGCACGCCTCGCTCCGGCTGATCACCTGCGGCGGCGGCTTCTCCAAGGAGACCGGCTACCAGGGCAACGTGGTGGCGTACGCGCACCTCACGAACGTGCGCTGACCTCCTCGCCCGAAAAGCGCTACGCGTTCCACTGGTCGAAGCCCAGCTTCGCCACCAGCGAGAACACCACCGTCAGCAGCACCGCCCGGACGAAGCCGCTCCCCCGGCTCAGCGCCATCCGGGCCCCGATCATCCCGCCCGCCAGGTTGAAGACCGCCATCACGGCCGCGAGCTGCCACAGCACCGTGCCCTGGTACGCGAACATCGCCAGCGCCCCCGCGTTGGTGCACACGTTGACGATCTTCGCGGTGGCCGACGCGGTCACCAGGTCCAGATGGAGCACGGCGGTCAGGGCCAGCACCAGGAAGGTGCCGGTGCCCGGCCCGAACAGCCCGTCGTAGAAGCCGATACCGCCGCCGACCAGCACGATCGCGGTGATGATCCGGGCCCGGGTGACCGGCCGGTCCGTGCCGTCGCCCGCCGCCGCCGTGCCGAAGGACGGGCGCAGCATCACGAAGGCCGCGACCCCCAGCAGCACGACCATGATCACCGGGCGGAGCAGCTCGCTGCTGATCCCGGCGGCGAAGAACGCCCCGGTCATCGACCCGGCGAGCGCCATCAGCCCGACCCGCACCGCAAGCCCCACCCGTACCGGAGCCTTGCGCAGGAAGGTGACGGCCGCTCCCGAGGTGCCCACGATCGCGACGGCCTTGTTGGTGCCGAGGACATGGGCGGCCGGGACGTGCGGGAGGCCGAGGAGCAGTGCGGGCAGGAGCAGCAGGCCGCCGCCGCCCACCACCGCGTCGATCCAGCCCGCGGCGGCCGCGGCGAGGCAGAGAAGGATCAGGGTCGTCACTGTTATGTCAGGCACGAACCGACATTAGACGCCTGTCGCCCCTGCCTCCTCACCCGGTCCCTCACAGGGCCCCCGCCCGGCCGCTGAGCGCAAGGTTCCGCCCGGGAAACAGGCGGGATGCGGCCGGGTAACACCGCCCGCCCAGGCTCGGGGCATGAGGACAACCGACGGAGGCCACTGAGATGCCGGAGCCCACCTTCGAGCCGCGCACCACCGCCGCCGCCTCGAACAGCACCCCGAACGCCCTGGCGCACGGCGCCGTTCCGACGATCGTGGTCGTCGGGCACGGCATGGTCGGCCAGCGGTTCCTGGAGGCCCTCGCCGACCGCGGGCTCACCCCGGCGGCCGGCGGCGCCCGGGTCGTGGTGCTCTGCGAGGAGCCCCGGCCCGCCTACGACCGGGTGCGGCTCACCTCGTACTTCGACGGGCGCAGCCCCGAGGACCTCTCGCTGGTGGAGCCGGACTTCGTGGACCGGCACGGCATCGAGCTGTACGTCGGCGACCCGGCCGAGAGCGTCGACCGTACGGCCCGGACCGTGACCGCGCGGTCCGGGGCGGTGTTCGCGTACGACACGCTGGTGCTGGCGACGGGCTCGTACCCCTTCGTGCCGCCGGTGCCGGGGAAGGACGCCCGGGGCTGTTTCGTGTACCGGACGATCGAGGACCTGCTCGCGATCGAGGAGTACGCCAAGGGCGCGGTGACCGGTGCGGTGGTGGGCGGCGGGCTGCTCGGTCTGGAGGCGGCCGGGGCGCTGAAGGGGCTCGGGCTGTCCACGCATGTGGTGGAGTTCGCGCCCCGGCTGATGCCGGTCCAGGTCGACGAGGGCGGCGGCGCGGCGCTGCTCCGGACGATCGAGGACATGGGGCTCGCCGTGCACACGGGGGTCGGTACGCAGGAGGTCCTGGCGGGCGCGGACGGCGCGGTGACCGGGATGGCCCTCTCCGACGGCTCCTCGCTCGACGTCGATCTCGTCGTCTTCTCGGCGGGCGTACGGCCCCGCGATCAGCTGGCCCGGGAGTGCGGTCTGGCGGTCGGGGAGCGCGGCGGGATCGTGGTGGACGAGGAGTGCCGGACCTCCGACCCGGCGGTGTTCGCGATCGGCGAGTGCGCGCTGGCCGCCGACGGCCGGGTGTACGGGCTGGTCGCGCCGGGCTACGAGATGGCCCTGGCGGCGGCCGAGGTGATCGCGGGCGGGCGGTCCGCGTTCACCGGGGCGGATCTGTCGACGAAGCTGAAGCTGCTCGGCGTGGACGTGGCCTCGTTCGGCGACGCGCACGGGAGCGCCGATGGCTCGCTCGACGTCGTGTACTCCGACGCCCGGGCGGGCGTCTACAAGAAGCTGGTGATGGGCCCGGACGGGACCCTGCTGGGCGGGGTGCTGGTCGGGGACGCGGAGCAGTACGGCACGCTGCGGCCGATGACGGGCACGGTACTGCCGGTCGCGCCCGAGCAGCTGGTGCTGCCGGCCGGGGCGGGCGGCCCGGTGGCGCTCGGTCCCTCCGCGCTGCCGGACGAGGCGGTGATCTGCTCCTGCCACAACGTGACCAAGGGCGCGGTCTGCGAGCACACCACGCTGCCCGAGGTGAAGAAGTGCACCAAGGCCGGTACGGGGTGCGGCAGTTGCCTGAAGGTGATCGGGCAGCTGATGCCGCCGCCCGAGGACGCGGGGCTGTGCGGCTGCTTCCCGTACAGCCGCAGCGAGCTGTACGAGATCGTCCGCACCCTGGAGGTCACCTCCTTCGCCGCCCTGCTCGACTCGCACGGCCGTGAGGGGGCGCGCGGCGGTGACGGCTGCGAGGTCTGCAAGCCGACGGTCGGCTCGGTCATCGCCTCGCTGGCGCCCACGGTCGGCGCGAGCGGCTATGTGCTGGACGGCGAGCAGGCGGCGCTCCAGGACACCAACGACCATTTCCTCGCGAACCTCCAGCGCAACGGGTCGTACTCGATCGTGCCGCGCATCCCGGGCGGCGAGATCACCCCGGAGAAGCTCATCGTCATCGGCGAGGTGGCCCGTGACTTCGGCCTCTACACGAAGATCACCGGTGGTCAGCGCATCGATCTCTTCGGCGCCCGGGTCGACCAGCTGCCGCTGATCTGGACCCGGCTGGTGGACGCGGGCTTCGAGTCCGGGCACGCGTACGGGAAGTCGCTGCGCACGGTGAAGTCCTGTGTGGGACAGACCTGGTGCCGCTACGGCGTGCAGGACTCGGTGCGGATGGCGATCGATCTGGAGCTGCGCTACCGGGGTCTGCGTTCCCCGCACAAGCTGAAGTCGGCGGTCTCCGGCTGTGCCCGCGAGTGCGCGGAGGCCCGGGGCAAGGACTTCGGGATCATCGCCACCGCCCAGGGCTGGAACCTGTACGTCGGCGGCAACGGCGGGGCCACCCCGCGCCACGCCGATCTGCTGGCCCAGGACCTCTCGGACGCCGAACTGGTGCGGCTGATCGACCGGTTCCTGATGTTCTACATCCGTACCGCCGACCGCCTGGAGCGCACCTCCGCGTGGCTGGAGCGGATCGACGGCGGCCTGGACCACGTCCGGGACGTGGTCGTCCACGACTCGCTGGGGCTCTGCGAGGAGCTGGAGCGGCTGATGGCCGACCATGTCGCGGGCTATCGCGACGAGTGGGCGGAGACCATCGGCGACCCGGAGCGGCTGCGCCGTTTCGTCACCTTCGTCAACGCGCCCGACGCCCCCGACCCCTCGGTGAGGTTCGTTCCGGAGAGGGATCAGATCAAGCCAGATCTGGAGCTGCTCGCCGGTCCGGTGCTCGCCGTCCGCACGCTCGAAGGGACCGCATCCTGATGGCCATGGCAACGATCACGACAGCGCGGGGCACCGGTTCCGTCCGGCTCGCCCACGGAGAGGACTGGCTGACGGTCTGCGAGCGGGAGCTGCTGATCCCCGGGCGGGGGGTGGCGGTGCTGCTGCCGGACGGGGACCAGGCGGCCGTCTTCATGGACCGGGCCGGCCGGGTGTACGCGATCGGCAACCGGGACCCGTTCACCGGGGCGTACGTCCTGTCGCGCGGACTGCTCGGCTCGGCGGGCGGGCGGCCGTTCGTGGCCTCGCCGCTGCTGAAGCAGCGTTTCGACCTGGCGACGGGCGCGTGCCTGGACGACGAGGACGCGGCGGTGCCGGTGTTCGCCGTACGGGCGGACTGACCCGGGCCCTCCGGGGGCGGCGGATGGCCTGCGCAGGCCATCCGCCGTCCGTTCATCTGCGCTTGACGCTCCGTCAACTCCGTACTCCTACAGTCCTCACGCGCGACCCGCCGACCCGTCCGGAGCGGCGGGCCACACTCATGCGTGGAGTGATCGTGGAACGTCGGACCTTCTTGCGCACCGCGGTGATCGGCAGCTCGGCGGCGGCCTTCGGCGGCACGCTGTGGCGGGGCGCCGCCTTCGCCGACCCGGCCCAGCCGGCCCCCGGCCCGTACGGCGCCCTCCAGGCGGCCAACAGCGACGGCATCCAGCTGCCGAACGGCTTCACCAGCCGGGTGATCGCCCGCTCCGGGCAGACCGTGCCCGGCACCTCCTACCGCTGGCACAGCGCCCCCGACGGCGGCGCGACGTACGCCGACGGCTCGGGCTGGATCTACGTCTCCAACGCCGAGGTGTCCCCGAGCAGCGGGGGCGGGGCGAGCGCGGTGAAGTTCACCTCGTCGGGGACGGTGACCTCCGCGTACCGAATCCTGGGCGACACGAACAACAACTGCGCGGGCGGCGCCACCCCGTGGAAGACCTGGCTGTCCTGCGAGGAGGTCAGCCGGGGCTATGTGTACGAGACCGACCCGTGGGGGGTGAACGCCGCGGTGCGGCGTCCGGCGATGGGCCGCTTCAAGCACGAGGCCGCCGCCGCCGATCCGGACCACGGCTACGTCTATCTCACCGAGGACGAGAGCGACGGCCGCTTCTACCGCTTCCGGCCCACGACCTGGGGGAATCTGTCGAGCGGCACGCTTCAGGTGCTGGTGGCGGGCACGGCCACCTCCGGCCCGGTGAGCTGGGCGAACGTGCCGGACCCGGCCGCCTCCTCCACCCAGACCCGGCACCAGGTGTCCGGGGCGAAGGTGTTCAACGGTGGTGAGGGCTGCTTCTACGCGGCGGGCACCTGCTGGTTCACCACCAAGGGCGACAACCGGGTGTGGGCGTACGACGCGACCACCTCGTCGATCTCGCTCGCCTACGACGACTCGCTGGTGACGGGCGGCTCCGCCCCGCTGACCGGCGTGGACAACGTCACCCGGTCCGGATCCGGCGACCTCTACATCGCCGAGGACGGCGGGAACATGGAGATCTGCCTGATCACGCCGGACGACACGGTGGCCCCGTTCCTGCGGATCACCGGGCAGTCCGGTTCGGAGATCACCGGGCCCGCGTTCTCGCCGGACGGCACCCGGCTCTACTTCTCCTCGCAGCGCGGGACGAGCGGAAGCTCCTCCGGCGGCATCACGTACGAGGTGAAGGGGCCGTTCCGCGGCTGACGCGGTCGCGGGTCGGGCCGCTCAGGCCTGGCCCTCGACGGCGGCCGGGTCCATCCACATGACCTCCCAGATGTGGTGGTCGGGGTCCTGGAACGAGCGGCCGTACATGAAGCCCATGTCCTGCGTCTCGCCCGCCGGGAACCCGCCGGAGGCCAGCGCCGCGTCGGCGATCTCGTCGACCTTCTCGCGGCTGTCGGCGCTGAGCGCGAGGATGACCTCGGTCGCCCGCGATGCGTCGACGACGTCCTTCTTGGTGAAGTCCTTGAAGCGCTCCTCCGTCATCAGCATGGCGAAGATCGTGTCGCTGATGACCAGACACGCGGTCTTGTCGTCGGAGAACTGCGGGTTGGTCGTGAAGCCGAGCTTGCCGAAGAAGCCCACGGTGGTCTCCAGGTCCTTCACCGGCAGGTTCACGAAGATCATCTGAGCCATGGTCGTTCCTCTTCCTCTGTCCCGTGGCGCCCGCGGTGGTCCGTCCGGCGCTTTCGATGGTTAGACGGCGGGGCCGCGCGGAACTCATCGCCGATCGGCGGACGGATTTTTCCGACGGGCCGGGAGCGCCGCTCAGGGCAGGGCGAGCGGGGCGCCGCCGCGCAGCAGGGAGCCGCCGAGCGGGGTCAGGGTGTGCAGGACCGAGCTGCCGTGGCGCAGGGTCAGGACCAGGCCCGCCTCGCGCAGCACGGAGGCGTGCTGGCTCGCGGAGGCCAGCGACACCCCGGCGCGGCGGGCGAGTTCGCTGGTGGTGCAGCCGCTGCCGATGGAGGAGAGGACGGCCGAGCGGGTGTGTCCGACGAGCCGGCCGAGCCAGGGGCCCGGCTCGGCGAAGACCGGGGCGCCGGGGTTGGTGACCGGGTAGACGAGGACCGGCGGGAGCGAGGGGTCGCGGTAGACGACCGGGGTGCCCCGGCAGAAGAAGGACGGCTGGAGCAGCAGTCCGCGCCCGTCCAGATGCAGATCGCGGTCGACCGGGTAGTCCGCCTCCAGCACGGGGGAGCGCCACCGGATCATCGGCGGCAGGGTGCCCAGCAGTCCGTCGGCGCCGCCGTCCAGGAGGGCCCGGCCGCGCACGGCGCGGTCCGCCTCGATGCTGGCCCTGATGTGCGGCCAGTAGGGCTCGACGGCCGCGTGGTGGTAGCTGCGGAGGGCCCCTATGAGCCGGGAGAGCGGCTCGGCGCGGCCCTCCATGAGCGCGGCGGGCAGCGCCGCGCTCGTTCTTCCGGCACCGGCGGCCCGCTGACCGACCGACCGGTCTGCTCGCCGCCGTACACGTCCGGCGGCGAGCAGCTCCAGCTCCGCGTGGACGCGGTCGGCGGGGGTGTCGCGCAGGGCCTCCATTCCGGCTTCGAGCCCGAAAGGCTCGGCGCCCTCCTGAGAGGGCGTCAGGAAATCCGGGAAATAGCCGCGGGGCGGAACGACCGCCGCCAGCAGCTGTGCTTCACCATTCAACCGCGCCCGGGATTCCGTACGCCATTTCCCGAACACCGTCGAAGCGCGCCGGTCCCTGATCCGGTGAAAACTGAGAATGGTTTCCCACAGTGCGTCCGGCCTCGTGGCCATCCGCACCCGCGAAAGGTCCAGCCTGGACACATGGATACGCAGCACTACTCCCCCACCTGTTGCATTCTGTTGCATCCGCAATTGCCCCCACCGAAGGGTATGCGGACCGTCACAGGAGGTCACCACGGGGTTTCGGCCAGAAGTGAAAGGTGTCGCCCCGTTCCGCTTCACCGAAGAGGCTGTACGACGTCGGGTACGCATCCGGTGCCCACCGGATGAGCACGTGAAGGCCGTGGGGGGCTTTGTGTGTTCGGCGGCGGTGGGCGACGGTGCGGCTCCGTACCCGACGGGGGTAAGCCGGGTGCGGTCCATGGGTGGGGATCCATGGACCGCACCCCGGTCCCCCGGCCGTCACCCGAATTTCTTTGCGCATTAAACGAAGCAATGTGCTCTGCGCCACATTCCTCGCGCGGTTTTCGGTGCACACTCCTGACGGCTTCCCCGTACCGCCGGTCATTTTCGCGCACGCCACTCCCGTACCGCCGGTCACTTCCCGGCACATCCGGTCTCTTACCACCGGTCACTTCCGGTCGGCGCACGGGCCGTCACACGTCGGGACAGGGCGAAGCGGCGGCACCCCCGCACAGGGTGCCGCCGCTTCTCGGCGGGGCCTTCGCGGCCCTGGTCGGTGGGCAGGGCTGTTCGTGCAGCCCTGCCCAGGAGATCCGGGGTGTTCGTGCACCCCGGACCGGTGAGTCCGGGTCAGCGGCTGTCACTGCCCCGGGACTCGGCTGCGGCCCGGCCGGCCTCAAGGCGGGCGACCGGGATGCGGAAGGGCGAGCAGGACACGTAGTCCAGGCCCACCTCGTGGAAGAAGTGCACCGACTCGGGGTCACCGCCGTGCTCGCCGCAGACGCCGAGCTTGAGGTCCGGACGGGTGGCCCGGCCGGCCTCGACGGCGCTGCGGACCAGCGCGCCGACGCCGTCCTTGTCGATCGTCTCGAACGGGGAGACCCCGAAGATGCCCTTCTCCAGGTACGCGGTGAAGAACGAGGCCTCCACGTCGTCGCGGGAGAAGCCCCACACCGTCTGGGTCAGGTCGTTGGTGCCGAAGGAGAAGAACTGCGCGGCCTCGGCGATCTGGGCCGCCGTCAGCGCGGCGCGCGGCAGCTCGATCATGGTGCCGATGGTCAGCTTGAGGTCGGTGCCGGTGGCCTTCTGGACCTCGGCGATGACGCGGTCGGCCTCCTCGCGGACGATCTCCAGCTCCTGGACCGTGCCGACGAGCGGAATCATGATCTCGGCGCGCGGGTCGCCCTTGGCGTTCTTGCGGTGGGCGGCGGCCTCGGCGATGGCGCGGACCTGCATGGCGAACAGGCCCGGAATGACGAGCCCGAGGCGCACACCGCGCAGACCCAGCATGGGGTTCTGCTCGTGCAGCTTGTGCACCGCCTGGAGGAGGCGCAGGTCGTTCTCGTTGGCGTCCTTGCGGGACTCGGCGAGCGCGACGCGCACCGACAGCTCGGTGATGTCGGGCAGGAACTCGTGCAGCGGCGGGTCGAGCAGCCGCACGGTGACGGGCAGTCCGTCCATCGACTCGAACAGCTCGATGAAGTCGGCCTTCTGGAGCGGGAGCAGCGCGGCCAGCGCGCTCTCGCGCTCGTCGTCGGTGTCCGCCAGGATCAGCTTCTCGACCATCTCGCGGCGCTCGCCGAGGAACATGTGCTCGGTGCGGCACAGGCCGATGCCCTGGGCGCCGAAGCGACGGGCGCGCAGCGCGTCCTCGGCGTTGTCGGCGTTGGCCCGCACCCGCAGCCGGCGCACCCGGTCCGCGTACGCCATGATCCGGTGCACGGCGGCGACCAGCTCGTCGGCGTCGTCGGCCCCGGCGTGCATCCGGCCCTCGAAGTACTCGACGACCGGGGACGGTACGACGGGTACCTCGCCGAGGTAGACCTTGCCGGTGGAGCCGTCGATGGAGACGAGGTCGCCCTCCTCGATCACCGTGCCGCCGACCGTCATCCGGCGGCGCTTGGTGTCGACCTCCAGGTCCTCGGCCCCGCAGACACAGGTCTTGCCCATGCCGCGCGCCACGACCGCCGCGTGCGAGGTCTTGCCGCCGCGCGAGGTCAGGATGCCCTCGGCGGCGATCATGCCTTCGAGGTCGTCGGGGTTGGTCTCGCGGCGGATCAGGATGACCTTCTCGCCGGAGCGGGACCACTTGATCGCGGTGTACGAGTCGAAGACGGCCTTGCCGACAGCGGCGCCGGGCGAGGCGGCGATGCCCCGGCCGAGCAGCTCGGTCTTCGCCTCGTCGTCGAAGCGCGGGAACATCAGCTGGGCGAGCTGGGCGCCGTTGACCCGCTGGAGGGCCTCGGCCTCGTCGATCAGGCCCTGGTCGACGAGCTGGGTGGCGATGCGGAAGGCGGCGCCGGCGGTGCGCTTGCCGACCCGGGTCTGGAGCATCCAGAGCTGGCCGCGCTCGATGGTGAACTCGATGTCGCAGAGATCCTTGTAGTGGTTCTCCAGCGTCTCCATGATCTGCATGAGCTGGTCGTACGACGTCTTGTCGATCGACTCCAGGTCGGCGAGCGGCACCGTGTTGCGGATACCGGCGACGACGTCCTCGCCCTGCGCGTTCTGGAGGTAGTCGCCGTAGACGCCCTGGTGGCCGCTGGCCGGGTCGCGGGTGAAGGCGACGCCCGTACCGGAGTCGGGGCCCAGGTTGCCGAAGACCATCGAGCAGACGTTGACGGCCGTGCCGAGGTCGCCGGGGATGCGCTCCTGGCGGCGGTAGAGCTTGGCCCGGTCGGTGTTCCACGAGTCGAAGACCGCGTTTATGGCGAGGTCCATCTGCTCGCGCGCGTCCTGCGGGAACTCGCGTCCGGCCTCGGACTCGACGATCTTCTTGAACTGCTTGACGAGCTTCTTGAGGTCGGCCGCGGCGAGGTCGGTGTCGACCGTGATCTTCTTGGCGTGCTTGGCCGCCTCCAGGGCCTCCTCGAAGAGGTCGCCGTCGACGCCCAGGACGGTCTTGCCGAACATCTGGATGAGGCGGCGGTAGGAGTCCCAGGCGAAGCGCTCGTCACCGGACTGGGTGGCGAGACCGGCCACCGAGGCGTCGGAGAGACCGATGTTCAGGACCGTGTCCATCATGCCGGGCATGGAGAACTTGGCGCCGGAGCGGACGGAGACCAGCAGCGGGTCGTCGGCCTGGCCGAGCCGCTTGCCCATGCGCTCCTCCAGCGCCGTGAGGTGCGCACTCACCTCGTCGCGCAGCGCGGTCGGCGCGTCGCCGCTCTCCAGGTAGACCTTGCAGGCCTCGGTGGTGATCGTGAAGCCCGGAGGGACGGGCAACCCGAGGTTGGTCATCTCGGCGAGGTTGGCGCCCTTGCCGCCCAGAAGATCCTTCAGATCCTTGTTGCCCTCGGTGAAGTCGTAGACGAACTTCTGGGGATCTTTGTTTTCCGACACGGGTCTCGACTCCTCGAGGACGCGGTGGCTGCCCTGACGGCGAGGAACATACCCAGATCGAAGGTGTATGGGTACGTCCACTTGGTCGTCATGCGGCCGCAACCACCCGTCCGCCAGCAGATCGAAAGGGTCGCCCGGCCGGAGCATCTGATCTCCTGCCTTCACCTCCTGAAGGCGGCATGGCCGAAACTTGACCATATCCGCTCAGGTGAGCGGCCAACTCACCAAGTGAGTCCACTTCTCGAAGCCATCAAGGTGGCACTGAGTGCCACGTCTTCCAGAAGTGCAGCCATGTTGATTTCGCTCATCTGAGCGCAACCCCGATCAAGGGTGGCGCGAATCACGCCGGTTTCGGACCTGGAATTTCAGGATCCGGACGCCTCAGGCAGTCACTGAGCACCCCGAGGTCGACCTCTTCCAGGCTACGGGCGAAGGTCCGCCCCCGCGCGGGCTCCACCGGCAGCAGCGAGGGCACCACCAGCACCGCGCACCCGGCGGCGTGAGCGGAGGCGGTGCCGTCCGGGGAGTCCTCGACGGCGACACAGGCCGAGGCCGGGACGCCGAACCGGGTCGCCGCCGCCCTGTACGGATCCGGATGCGGCTTGGTCCGTGCGGTGTCGTCGGCCGAGAGCGTGAACGCGAAGGGCACCGCCGCCAGCGAACCCGCCACCACCGCGTCCACCACACTCCGAGGCGAGGCGCTGACCAGGGCGAACGGCACCCGGGACCGCTCCAGCGCGGTGAGCAGCGCGGCAGCCCCGGGGCGCAGCGGGGCGCCCGCGTCGACCTTGCGGAAGAAGGAGGCGGTGAGCTCGGCGGCCACGCCGTCCAGCGCCTCGGCCGCCCGGCCCGTCACCGCGATCAGATGAGCGGCGGTGTCCGCGACGGCCCGGCCGACGACCTCCGGGGCGTCCGCGCCGGTGAGCCGGTGGCCGAGTCCGGCGGCGACCTCGTCGGCCGTCTCCCACCACAGCACCTCGGTGTCGACGAGGGTGCCGTCCATGTCGAAGAGCACGGCGGCGGGCGCGCTCATGCCGACGCCTTCCCGGTGCGCCCATCCGTTACGGGGGTGGCGGGGACGACCAGGACCGGACGCGGTACGGGCGTGACCCGGGCCCGTACGCCGGGCAGCAAGTCCGCGGCGTCGCGGGAGGGCAGGTCGGCCTTGAGCGCGGCCCCGTCCGGGAGGTCGAGCAGGACCCGGGTGACCGAGCCGAGGAACGACGCGGAGACGACGGTGGCCGTGCCCTCGGGGTCGGCGTCGGCGCGGATGCCCTCGGGGCGGATCAGCACGTCGACGGGGCCGCCGCCCGCCGGGGCCCCGCCGTCGACCGGCAGGGTGGCACCCGCGACCTCGACCGATCCGGTCCCGGTCAGCCGGCCCGGCAGCCGGTTCATGGTGCCGACGAACTCCGCGACGAACGCGGTGGCGGGGCGCTCGTACAGCTCGGCCGGGGGCGCGCACTGTTCCAGGCGGCCCGCGTTGAGGACGGCGACCCGGTCGGCCATGGAGAGGGCCTCCTCCTGGTCGTGGGTGACGAAGATGGTGGTGATGCCGAGCGACAGCTGGAGGCGGCGGATCTCCTCGCGGAGCGAGAGCCGCACCTTGGCATCGAGTGCCGAGAGCGGTTCGTCCAGCAGCAGCACCCGGGGCCGCAGGGCGAGCGCGCGGGCCAGGGCGACGCGCTGCTGCTGGCCGCCGGACATCTGGTGCGGGAAGCGTCCGCCGTGGTCGGGCAGCCCGACCAGGTCGAGGAGTTCGGCGGCGGTGGCGTGCCGCTCGGCGGCGGACACCTTCCGTACCCGCAGGCCGAAGGCCACGTTGTCGCGGGCGTTCAGGTGCGGGAAGAGGCTGTAGGACTGGAAGACCATCCCGGCGTCGCGCCGGTTGGCGGGGACGCGGGTGATGTCCTCGCCGTCGACCAGCACCTCACCGGAGTCCGGCTGCTCGAAGCCGGCGAGCACCCGCAGCGCGGTGGTCTTGCCGCAGCCGGAGGGGCCGAGGAGGGCGAGCAGTTCGCCGGGTTCGGCGGTGAGGTCGAGTCCGTCGAGGGCCACGGTCGGGCCGAACGCCCGGCGCAGCGAGCGGAACTCCACCCGGGCTCCGGTGGCGGCGCGCCCGTCGGCGGCCGAGGCGCCCCGCGCCGGATCGGGGCGTCGGGCGGCGGTGGACGGGGCGGGCAGGGCTGACATGGGTGCTACTCCTTGCCGGGTACGGGGGTGGGGACGGCGGCGGGAACGGCGGCGGACGAGCCGGTTCCGGCGCGGGAGAGGACGAGCAGCAGGGCCCAGGTGATCAGCAGGCTGAGCAGGGACACCGCGACGGACATCCGGGCCTCGGCGCCGGAGACGGAGACGATCCACACCGCGAAGGGCCGGAAGCCCAGCAGCGAGGCGACGGTGTACTCGCCGAGCACCAGCGCCAGGGTGAGGAAGGAGGCCCCGGCGAGCGAGGAGCGCAGATTGGGCAGGATGACGCGGAGGATCACGTACAGCCGCCCGGCCCCGCAGTTCCGGGCCGCCTCCACCAGCGTGGGCACGTCGACCGCGCGCAGTCCGGCGTCCAGCGAGCGGTGCACGAACGGCAGCGCCAGCACGGTGTAGGCGAGGACCAGCACCACCGGGAACGACTCGTTCTGCACGGCGAGGAAGGTCTGGTAGAGCGGGGTGCGGGAGAAGTGGTCGGGCCCCCAGCGCAGCACCGTGGCGATCCCGGTGACCAGCGCGATGGGCGGCACCACCAGCGGCAGCATGCAGACGATCTCGACGACGGCGCGCAGCCGGGGCGGCCCGAGCCGGACCGCGACGAGGGCGGGCACGACGAGCAGCAGGGCCAGCGCGATGGTGGCGGCGGCGAGGGAGAGCGAGAGGAACAGGCTCTCGGTGAAGCCGTCGGCCGACAGGATCCCGCTGTACGCGGCGAAGGTGAGGCCCTGGTTCGGCACCTGGACGGTGAAGACGAACGAGGAGACCAGCGGGGTGAGGAAGTACAGCCCGGCGACGGTGAGTACGGCCCCGCGCCAGTAGCGCGGCCGGCGGCGCCGGGCCGTCCGCACCGGGGCGGCGACGGAGTCCGTGGAGACGGGATCCGTGGAGAGGGGGGTCAGCGCAGCCATCGGGAACTCCGTCGCTGGAGGGGCAGGTAGACCGCCATCACCAGTCCGGCGATCACGATCATGTCGAGGCTCAGCGCCAGGGCCACGTTCTCCTGGCCGACCAGGACGTTGCCGGAGAGCGCGTCGGCGATCTTCAGGGTGACCAGCGGGACGGAGCCGCCGACCAGGGCGGCGGCCGTGGCGTGGGCGGCGAAGGCGCTGCCGAAGAGCAGGACGAAGCCGCCGAGCAGCGAGGGTGCGAGGACCGGCAGTCCGACATGGCGCCAGAACTGCCAGGTGGAGGCCCCGGTGCTGAGCGCGGCCTCGCGCCACTGCGGGCGCAGTCCGTCCAGCGCGGGGACGACGACGAGCACCATGAGCGGGACGAGAAAGTAGAGGTAGATGACGGTGAGCCCGGTGAAGGAGTAGAGGTTCCAGCCGAGCGCGTCCAGGTGCCCGATCTCGGTGACGACCCCGGAGATGCCGAGGGTCGCGACGAAGGCGAAGGCGAGCGGGATCCCGCCGAAGTTGGCGAGCACGCCGGAGGCGGTGAGGACCGCACCGCGCAGGGCGCCGCGCCGGGAGGTGACGACGGCCTGGGCGATCAGCACCCCGAGCACGGTGGCGAGCGCGGCGGTCAGCGCGGAGAGCTGGACGCTGCCGGTGAGCGAGGTGAGGTAGGGCCCCTGGAGCGAGCGCGCGAGATGGTCGCCGGTGAACTCGGTGGTCCCGGCGACCGGGTCGGTGCGGGTGAGCGCCCCGTACAGCAGGGCCCCGGCGGGCAGTCCGAAGCAGAGCCCGGCGAAGACGAGCAGCGGGAGCGCGCCGAGCCAGGCACGGGACGGACGGCGGCGGGCACGGCCACCGCCCTGCGCGGTGGCCGCCCCGGGTCCCGGGGCGGCGGACGGGTGCGGGACGGTCATCAGGAGACGGCCTTGTCCCAGTTCTCGGCGAGGGTGGCGTTGGCCTTGTCGAGCTCGTCGGAGGAGGGGAAGGACGGGGTGCCCTCGACCTTCGGGAGCTTGGCGACGAAGGTCTTGTCGGCGGTGCCGTCCTCGGTCATGGCGGGCAGCAGCACCGGGCGGGCGTAGCCCTTCAGCCAGAGGTTCTGGCCCTCGGCGCTGTAGAGGTACTCCATCCACAGGCGGGCGGCGGCCGGGTGCGGGGCCTCCTTGTTGATGGCCTGCGAGTAGAACTGGGCGTAGACGCCGTCGGCCGGTACGGAGACCTTCCAGTCGACGCCCTTGCCCTTGAACTGGTCGGCGTACCCGGCGTTCAGGTAGTCCCAGTCGATGCTGATCGGCGTCTCGCCCTTCTCGACGGTGGCCGGGGTGGACTCGACGGGGATGAAGTTGCCGCTCTTCTTCAGCTTTCCGAAGAAGTCGATGCCGGGCTGGATGTCGCCGAACGACCCCTTGTCGGCGAGGGCGGCCGCGTACACGCCGCCGAACGCGGAGCCGGACTTGGTCGGGTTGCCGTTGAGGGCGACCTTGCCCTTGTACTCGGGCTTCAGCAGGTCCGCGAAGGTCTCGGGGCAGGTGGTGATGCGGGCGGCGTCGCAGCCGATGGAGACGTAGCCGCCGTAGTCGTTGTACCAGCGGCCGTCCGCGTCCTTCTGGCTGTCGGGGATCTGGTCCCAGGCGGTGACCTTGTACGGGGCGAAGAGGTTCTCGGCGGCGCCGCTGCGGGCGAAGGCGATGCCGAGGTCGAGGACGTCGGGGGCGCGCTTCTGGCCCTTGCGGGACTTGACGGCGGCTATCTCGTCGGAGCTGGAGGCGTCCGGGGTCTCGCTCTTGATCTTCACCTTGTACTTCGCCTGGAAGGCCTTGATGACCTCGCCGTAGTTCGCCCAGTCCGGCGGCAGGGCGATCACGTTCAGCTCGCCCTCCTTCTCGGCGGCGGCGACCAGCTTCTCCAGCCCGCCGAAGTCGGCGACCGAGGTGGCCTCGGTGGACTTCACCCCGTTCACCCCGGTGGCGGCCTTCTCCTCGGGAGCGGCGCCGCAGGCGGTGAGCGCGGTGAGGGCGGCGGTGGAGAGGGCGAGTGCGGCAACGGCACGGCCGTTGGCGCGGATACGGGGGCGGGGTCGGGCTCTGCGCACGGTGTGTCTCCCGGGAGCGAAGTGAGGGCCACTTGTTCATACAAGCTGGCATCAGTTCGCCCGGCTCGGGTGTCCGGGGAGTTAACGTCCGATGTCCGGCGCGGCAAGAGACGAGGAAGAGGAAAGCCCGTCATATCGGGGTTGTGGTAGATACGGAACCGGGCGCGGCGAGGCCCGGAGCGGACGTTAGAGTGGGATTCCGGACCGTGGCGCAAACATGCTCCTGTGCACAACACGGTTCCCTATCAATCGACCGACGGGGGCCGCGTGGGCCGTTCACGCTACGAGGAGATCGCCGAGTCGCTGCGGCAGGCGATCCGGAGCGGCGTCCATCCGCCGGGCTCCCGGCTGCCGTCCGAGAGCGACCTCGCCGCCCGGTGGGAGGCCTCGCGCGGCACGGTCCGCCAGGCGGTGGCGCTGCTGGCCTCCGAGGGCCTGATCGGCTCCCGGCAGGGCGCCCGGCGGGTGGTCCTGCGCCAGGAGCGCCGGCAGAGTTTCGAGCAGCTCAACAGCTTCGCCCAGTGGGCGCGGGCGATGGGCTGCGAGGTCTCCAGCCGCATCCTGACCCGCACCACCCGCCCCGCCACCGACGAGGAGGCGGCCCGCCTGGACACCGAGCCGGGTGCCGAGATCCTGTACGTCCTGCGCCTGCGGCACCTGGACGGCGAGCCGGTGATGGTCGAGCGGACGGTGTACGCGGACTGGGTGGCCCCGGTGGTCCGCGCGCTGCCGGAGGACTGCGTCTCGATCATGGACAGCATCGCGGAGCGGGCGGACATCGTGGCCCACCACGGCGAGCACCTGATCGACGCGGTCGCGGCGGGCAGCGAGGACGCCCGGCTGCTGCGGATCCGCCGGGCCAGCCCGCTGCTGCGGCAACGCCATCTGACGTACACGGCGGCGGGCCGGGCCATCGAGTGGACGGACGACCGCTACCGGGCGGGCAGCGTCGTCTTCAACGTGATGAACAGCGCGGCGGCGGCGCCGCTGGAGCGGCGGGCGGGGCCGAGCGTGGGCGGCTGAGCTCGTACGCGTGCGGGCTCAGCCGCCGTTCGCGTGCGAGCTCAGCCGCCGTTCGCTGCGCATGCGGGCTCAGCCGCCTGAGGTGTCCAGCTCCGCGTCGGCGCTGATCCCCGCGCAGTCGTACGGGTCCTTCAGCCAGCCGTCCGGCAGGACGACCCGATTGTTGCCCGAGGTGCGGCCGCGTGGTCCGTCGGCGCCGTCCGGCCAGGGCTGGTCGAGGTCCAGTTCGTGCAGCTGGCCGGCCAGCTCCTCCAGCGAGGAGGTGATCGCCAGCTTCTTGCGCATCTCGGAGCCGACCGCGAAGCCCTTGAGATACCAGGCCACGTGCTTACGGAAGTCGATCACGCCACGGGTCTCGTCGCCGATCCACTCCCCCAGCAGCGTCGCGTGGCGCACCATGACGTCCGCGACCTGACGCAGGGTGGGCGCGTGCCGTTCGCTGCGCCCCTCCATGGCACTGACCAGGTCGGCGAAGAGCCAGGGCCGCCCGAGGCAGCCGCGTCCGACCACCACCCCGTCGCAGCCGGTCTCCCGCATCATCCGCAGGGCGTCGTCCGCGCACCAGATGTCGCCGTTGCCGAGGACGGGGATCTCCGGGACGTGCTCCTTGAGCCGGGCGATGGCGTCCCAGTCGGCGGTGCCGCCGTAGTGCTGGGCGGCGGTCCGGCCGTGCAGGGCGACGGCGGTGACGCCCTCCTCGACGGCGATGCGGCCCGCGTCGAGGAAGGTGATGTGGTCGTCGTCGATGCCCTTGCGCATCTTGATCGTGACCGGGAGGTCACCGGCGTTGGAGACGGCCTGGTGGAGGATGGCGCGCAGCAGGGGCCGCTTGTACGGGAGCGCGGAGCCGCCGCCCTTGCGGGTGACCTTGGGGACCGGGCAGCCGAAGTTCAGGTCGATGTGGTCGGCCAGGCCCTCGTCGACGATCATCCGGACCGCCTTGCCGACGGTGACCGGGTCCACTCCGTACAGCTGGATCGAGCGCGGGGTCTCGGCCGCGTCGAAGTGGATGAGCTGCATGGTCTTCTCGTTGCGCTCGACCAGCGCCCGCGTGGTGATCATCTCGCTGACGAACAGCCCCTTGCCCCCGGAGAACTCCCGGCACAGCGTCCGGAACGGGGCGTTGGTGATGCCGGCCATCGGGGCCAGCACGACCGGCGGCTGCACGGTGTGCGGGCCGATGCGGAGCTGCGGGAGGGCGGGGGCGAGCGTGGTCATTGCTCCATTGTCGCGTACGCCGGACGGGTGGCGGCCCCGGCCGCCCCTGGTTCGGCGTCCAGGGCGATCCGGTGCAGCCGCTCCAGCCGGGTCCGGGTCTCGGCGTCCACCGGCGGGTAGCTGACCATGCGCGGGCCGCTGAGGGGGCCGAGCCAGAGGTTGGTGTGCTCGACGTACAGCAGCCCCACGTGGGCGTTGCGGATGTACTTGGTGCGGCCCTGCTGCTCGATCACCTCATGGCGCTCCCACACCTCGCGGAACTCCGGCGACCGGGCCTCCAGCCGCCGCACCAGCGCCTTCCAGGCGGGCTCGGCCAGGTGTCCGGCCATCGCGGCGCGGAACTTGGCGGCCATCGTCCGGGTGACCTCGGGCAGATCGACGACCGAGGCCCGCCAGTCGTCGTGGGTGAAGGCCAGCAGCAGGCAGTTGCGGTCCTCGGGCGGCACCGCGTCCAGGTCGCAGAGGAGCCGGGCGTAGGTGCGGTTGTACGCGAGGACGTCGTACCGGCTGTTCTGGATGCAGGCCGGAATCGGATCCAGCTGCTCCAGCATGGTCCGCAGCGCCGGGGTGACGGTGGGGCACTGGGTGCCGGGGGCCGGGTCGACGGCCTCGGCGAGCGCGAAGAGGTGGCTGCGCTCGCTCGGGTCGAGCAGCAGGGCGCGGGCGAGGGCGTCCAGCACCTGGGCGGAGACCTGGATGTCCCGGGCCTGTTCGAGCCAGGTGTACCAGGTGACGCCGACCGCCGAGAGCTGGGCGACCTCCTCGCGGCGCAGCCCGGGGGTGCGGCGGCGCCTGCCCCGGACCAGACCGACCTGCTCGGGGGTGATGCGCTCACGGCGGCTGCGCAGAAAGGCGGCGAGCTCGTGCCTCCGGGCGTCGGACGCGGACTCCTCGCGCTCCTCGGGGAGTGCGCCGGTCGCGGGCGGGCGGGCGGCTGCCATGGTCGTCATGCCTCCAGCGTGCCGGGCGCCCCGGCCTGTTGCCAGGTACTGCTTGTACCAGGATAAAGACACTCTGGTACCACGTTGGGTTCGGCGGCAGAGTCGACGGCGTGAGTGAATCATCCGTACACACATCCCTCACGCCGGAACGGGCCACCCCCGCCACCGGCGAACCCACCGGCCCGGTCCGCCACGACCACCCCACGCCCGTGCTGGGCGCGCTCGGCCTCTTCACCGTGCTGCTGGGCGCGGCGCTCCCGCTCATCGACTTCTTCATCGTGAACGTCGCGCTGCCCACGATCGACCGCGATCTGGACGCGGGCCCGGCCATGCTGGAGCTGGTCGTCGCCGGCTACGGCCTCGCGTACGCCGTGCTGCTGGTCCTCGGCGGGCGGCTGGGCGACATGGCGGGCCGCAGGCGGCTGTTCCTGATCGGTATGGCGGCCTTCGGGATCACCTCGCTGGCCTGCGGGCTCGCCCCGGACGCCTGGACGCTGGTCGGCGCCCGGGTGGCGCAGGGGGCCGCCGCCGCGCTGATGCTGCCGCAGGTGCTGGCGACGATCCAGGCCGCGACGCGGGGCCCGCGCCGGGCCCGGGCGATGAGCCTGTACGGGGCGACGGCCGGGCTGTCGATGGTCGCGGGCCAGATCCTGGGCGGGGTGCTGGTCGCCGCCGCCCCGATGTCCTCGGTGTTCGGCGAGAGCGCGGGCTGGCGGTCGGTGTTCCTGGTGAACGTGCCGGTGGCGGTGGTGGGCCTGATCCTGGCCGCCCGCGCGGTCCCGGAGACCCGCTCGGACCGCCCGGCCCCCGTGGACGTACCGGGAACCCTGCTGCTCGCCCTCTCCCTGGTCACGCTGCTGGCCCCGCTGACGGAGGGCCGGGCGGCGGGCTGGCCGCTGTGGACCTGGGTCTCGCTGGCCCTCTTCCCCTTCTCCGCGTACGCCTTCTACCGGGTGGAGCGGCGGGCCGACCGGCTGGGCCGGGTGCCGCTGGTCCCGCCGAGCCTGCTGCGGCTGGAGTCGCTGCGGCGGGGCCTGGCGCTGGTGGTGCCGTTCTCGATCGGCTTCGGCGGCTTCATGTTCGTGATCGCGGTGGCGCTCCAGCAGGGCCTGCGCCTCGGCCCGGCGGCGGCCGGCCTCTCGCTGGCCCCGATGGCGCTGGCCTTCTTCGGCGCCTCGCTGGCGGGCCCGCGCCTGGTACGCCGGTACGGCACCCGGGTGGTCACGGCGGGCGGGCTGATCCAGGCGGTGGGCATCGTCGTCCTGGCGCTGACCGCGCACGTCGCCTGGCAGGGCCTGGGCCTGTGGGGCCTGCTGCCGGGAGTGGCGATCGCGGGCCTCGGCCAGGGGCTCCAGCTCCCCGTGCTGTTCCGGATCGTGCTCTCCGACGTACCGCCGGAGAAGGCCGGGGTGGGCGGCGGCGTGATGACGACGACGCAGCAGGCGGCGCTGGCCCTCGGAGTGGCCACGCTGGGCACCCTGTTCCTGGCCCTGGCACCGGGCCTGGGCATGCGGGACGCGCTGGTCGTGACCCTGCTGGTGCAGTTGGCGGCGGTGGCACTGACGGTCGGGCTGAGCCTGCGGCTGCCGCGCACGGTGGCGTGAGCGGCGTGAGCGGCGGGGGCGGCGCGGACGGGCTGCCGGTGGCCCGCCTACGCTGCCGGGGAGGGGCGCCCCGGTCCCCCTCCCGGACCGGAACCGGGTGACGGTTGCGCGGTGGACGCCCCGTCAGCACCCGGAAGGTGAGGCACCGATGACACTCCTCCGAGGCAGACCGCCCACCGGCCGCCGACGCCGCGCAGGCCCGCCGCCGCCCCGTCGCCGGAGCCCGATCAGGTGGCACGCGCAACCCCTGAGTTCGCGCGGGCTCGTCCTCGGTGGGTTCATGTCCGTCAGTGGACTCGTCGGCGGGGTGCGCGCCCTGCTGGACGGGACCGAGGCCCGGACGACCCTCGGGCTGTTCGGCATCGGGGCTCTGGGGCTCGCCATCACCGTCTCGGGGGTCGTGGCGTACTTCCAGAAGCGCTGAGATCGCCCTGCACCGTCCGGCCGGAGCGGGCCAGGAGCCGGAGCCCATCCGCTAAGGTCCCCGGGACCGGGTGGCCGACGTGTGCCGACGGCTCGCCGCGCTACCGGACCAGGACACGGCCCGCCCGGACCCGATGTACCGCCTGATCGCCGGTCAGAAGACAGACGTCAGAAGACGGACAGCCCGGTGAGCGTGGTGAAGCGGTCGAGGGCCGACACGCCCGCCACCGAGTTGCCGCGCCGGTCCAGGCCCGGGCTCCACACGCACAGGGTGCACACGCCGGGCACGATGGCGATGATCCCGCCGCCGACGCCGCTCTTGCCGGGCAGCCCCACCCGGTAGGCGAACTCCCCGGCCGCGTCGTACGTCCCGCACGTGAGCATGACCGCGTTGACCTGCTTCGCCTGGCTGCGGGTCAGCAGCGCCGTACCGTCGGCCCGGACGCCGTGCCGGGCCAGGAATCCGGCGGAGAGGGCCAGGTCCGCGCAGGACGCCTCGATCGAGCACTGCCGGAAGTAGGCGGAGAGCAGTTCGGGGACCGGGAGCGTGATGTTGCCGTAGGAGGCCATGAAGTGGGCCAGCGCGGCGTTGCGGTCGCCGAAGGCCGCTTCGGAGGCGGCGACTTCCGGCATGAAGTCGATGGCGGCGTTCCCGCTCTCCGAGCGCAGCAGCTCCCGCACCTGGCCGGCCGCGTCCCCGGTGAGCGCCTGCAGCCGGTCGGTCACCACCAGGGCCCCGGCGTTGATGAACGGGTTCCGGGGGATCCCGTTCTCGTACTCCAGCTGTACGAGGGAGTTGAAGGGGTTGCCCGAGGGCTCGCGGCCCACGCCCCGCCAGAGCTGCCCGCCGTCCAGGGAGAGCGCCAGGGCCAGGGCGAACACCTTGGTGATGGACTGCGTGGAGAACGGCTGCTGCCAGTCGCCGACCCCGTAGACGGTCCCGTCCGGCTCCGCGACGGCCATGCCGAACCGCCGGGGGTCGGCTCCGGCGAGCATCGGTATGTAGTCGGCGGGGCTGCCGTGGTCGTCGAGTGCGGCCATCTCCTCGGCTATGCGGCTGATGACGGCGCTGAAGCGGTACGAGCCGGCGCTCGGGGCTGCGCTGCCCGCCCGGGGGGTGGCGGAGGCGTGGGACACGGCGTTTTCCTGACGGGGAGGAGGAGCGGGG
>MUNB01000135.1 GCA_002154345.1 Streptomyces griseus | reverse complement strand
ACGCTCGGCCCGGTCACCCGCACTCCGGACCGCCGGATGCGGGCCGCCGCCAAGGCCGCCGAGCGCACCGCCCCCCGCACCGACAAGGCGGCCGCCCGACAGGCCCGCAAGGACGCCGAGATGCGCGTGAGGCTCGCTGAGCGGGCCGTGCACAAGGCCGAGCGGAGCTGAGCGGGGGCGGCCGGCCCCGGCCAAGGAAACCGGCCGCCCCTCTTTCCTCTCCACCCATCGAGCAGGAGGAAGTACCAGCATGACGGACACCGCCGCCCCGGCCGCGCATCTGCGGCCGGTCCCCGACCTGGACGACGACCACGAGACCACCGCGCCGGTCGCGGTCGACAACCCCGCCCTGCCGGAGCCGAAGGTGAGCGTGGAGAAGCGCAAGCCGGTCCTGGCTGGTTGGCTGACCGACCGGCGCGACTTCACCGCCACCGCCCGCCACGCCGGCGCGAACGCCGGATACAGCGCCCTGTTCCACGGCGTGCGGCTCCCGGTGTACGCCGGTCGTCTCGCGCTGATGTCGCCGCGGGGAGCCTGCCGGTTCATCGCAACCACCAACCGGTGGGTCTGGGACCGTGAAGCCGCCCCGCTGCGGGCGGCGGCCGTCCGTGCGGAGGACGTGGAGGAGTACATGCGCCTGTCCCGGCTGCGGGCCGGGCGGGTGCGGCTGCGCGGCCTGGTCACCCTGGTCGCCGCCGTGTTCGGCGTCGGCTTCGCCCTCTGGCTCTACGTCATGGCCCCCGCGCTCATGTACGCGTTCGCCGCCGGCGGGGTTCTGCTCCTCGGTATGGCCGGTCAGCAGCCCGACGCCCCGGTCATCGGCCCCGCCGTCCTGAAGACGGAGGTACAGAAACTCACGGGGTCGATCGTGCTGCGCGGTCTCGACTCCATCGGCAACAGCCGGATCAGCGCCGCCATCAAGAAGGGCGGCGACATGAACGGGCTGCGCTTCACCAGCGAAATCGTCCGCGACGGCCCCGGCTACCGCGCCGACCTCGACCTCCCCTACGGCGTCACACCCGAGGACATCATGGAGGCCCGCAAGCCGCTGGCGTCCGGGCTGCGCCGCAAGGTCGGCTGCGTCTGGCCCTCCCCCGACCCCACCGAACACGAAGGACGCCTGGTCCTGTGGGTCGGGGACAAGCCGATGAACGAGACCACCAAACCCGCCTGGCCCCTCCTCAAGACCGGGCAGGTGGACCTGTTCAAGCCGGTGGTGTTCGGCAACGACCAGCGCATGCGCGACGTGTCCGTGACGCTGATGTTCGCCGCCGTCGTCGTCGGCTCGATCCCCCGCATGGGCAAGACGTTCCTGATGCGGCTGTTCCTCCTCATCGCCGCACTCGACCCGCGCGCCGAGCTGCACGCGTTCGACTTCAAGGGCACCGGCGACTTCGGAGCCCTCGAACCCGTCTGCCACCGCTACAGGGCAGGCGAGGAGAACGACGACATCGAATACGTCCTGGACGCCCTGCGGGAGCTGAAGGAAGAGCTGCGCCGGCGGGCGAAGGTCATCAAGTCCCTGCCGCGCTCCCGCTGCCCGGAATCCAAGGTCACCCCCGAACTCGCCAGCGACAAGAGCCTGAGGCTGCACCCGATCGTCGCCGGGTTCGACGAGTGCCAGGTGCCCTTCGAGCACGAGGAACACGGCAAGGAGATCGAAGCCATCTGCACCGACCTCGTCAAGCGAGGCCCGGCCCTCGGCATCGTGACCCTGTTCGGCACTCAGCGGCCCGACGCGAAGTCGCTGCCCACCGGAATCAGCGCCAACGCGGTGCTGCGGTTCTGCCTCAAGGTCATGGGACAGCCCGCCAACGACATGGTGCTCGGCACCTCGATGTACAAGGCCGGGTACCGGGCCACGATGTTCTCCCGCTCGGACCGGGGCATCTGCTGGATGGCCGGCGAAGGTGACGATCCGCGCATCGTGGCGTCGGCGTTCGTGGACGCGGTGGCCGCCGAGCAGATCGCCGCACGCGCCCGCCAGGTCCGCGAGGAGTACGGCAACGTCACCGGCCACGCCATCGGCAACGGGCCCGAGAAGTCCGGGCAGTCCGATGTGCTGGCCGATGTCCTCTCGGTCATCGCCCCGGACGAGAAGGCCGTGTGGTGCGAGCGGATCGCCGCCCGCCTGGCCACCGCGCTGCCGGATGTCTACGGCGGGTGGAAGGGCGAGAACGTCACCGCCGCCCTCAAGCCCCACGGCATCAAGGCCGGGCAGGTCTGGGGCCAGACCGACACCGGCGAGGGCAAGAACCGGCGCGGCATCGACCGCGCCGACATCACCACCGCCATCACCCGCCGTAACCAGAACAAGGCTGCCGCCTGACCCCAGCAGCGCTGCTAGACCTAGCACCCCCGACTGCTAGGTCTAGCACCCCCGCTAGCACCCCGAACCCGCCCTGAGCTGCGACCTAGCGTCTAGCGGCCCACCTGCGGAAACACCTGGAAACCCGCCTGACGAAGGGATGTGAGCCCTCCGTGGCGCTCGCTAGCCTCCTCATCCTCCTCACCGCCGCCGGTTACGCAGTGTTGTGCGCGGTGAAGCCGTTCGCCCCGTGCCGGAAATGCTCCGGCATCGGCGTCCGCACCCGCCGCCGGGCCGTCATCGTCTGCCGCCGCTGCCACGGTCACCGCTCCCGGCTCCGCATCGGGCGACGGCTCCTCAACAACAGCCGCACCATCCACGCGGCCGGCACCCCACCCCAGACCACCGATCGGAAGGCCGCCCCATGGCAGTGACCCTCTCCCTCGTCGCCCTCTTCGGACTCGTCCTGTTCTTCCTCCTGAGGTCCGGCAGCCTCACGCCCGGCGGCGCGTTCACCGCCGCCGGGTTCGGGTTCTTCCTCGCCTCCACCGGAGCCGCCGACCCCATCAACAACATGGCCGCCGCCGTCCTCGACGCCATACCCAACATCTGAGGAGCAGCCCCGTGGCCGTACGCCGATGCGTGTGCTGGGTCGCCGTCTGCGACATCTGCGGCACCACCACCGACCCCGACGAGTACACCCCCCACTTCGACACCCCCGACCAGGCGATCACCAACGCCACCCACCGGGGCGACCCCACCACCGGGTGGACCCTCACCCCCGGCGGCCGTCTCGTCTGCACCGAGGACGACCCCGCCCACCGCGCCGTCACCGGGCAGCTGCCCGGCCCGGACGCCATGACCATCACCTACGCCTGACAAGCCGAGAGCGGCCCCCATCCGGCAAAGAACCGGGGCCGCTCTCGTCTGCCAGAACCTCACAGAACTGGAGACATCCATCATGACGCACCCCACCGCCGTGCGGGAGGCCGCACGCGTCGTCGCGATCGAGGCCGCCCGCGCCTACGTCGCGAGCATCCGCTCCATCGACCTCACCAACCCCGGCGTCCTGGTCGGCCACCTCATGGCCGCCGAGACCCTGCTCATGGACATCGTCGCCGCCCACACCGAGCCCACCGAGACCGAAGGGGCGACCCGATGACCCTCGCCCCTCTCCACCGTCCCGGCCGGCGGCCGTTACTGCTGGACCTGTTCTGCTGCGCCGGCGGCGCGGCCACCGGCTACCACCGCGCCGGATTCGACGTCATCGGCGTCGACATCGTCGACCGCCCGAACTACCCCTTCACGTTCGTGCGGGCCGACGCACTCGGATACCTCGCCGCCCTGATCGCGTCCGGGGAGATCCGCCGGTTCACCGCCGTGCACTCCTCGCCGCCGTGCCAGGCCGGATGCGCCCTCACCGTGGGCACCAACGCCTCACAGGGCTGGGGCGGTGACCATGACGACCTCGTGGCACCCACCCGCCAACTGCTGGAGCGGACCGGGCTGCCGTACGTCATCGAGCAGCCCAACGGCCGCGCCGAGATCCGCAAAGACCTCTCCTTGTGCGGCGAGATGTTCGGACTCGGAGTCCTCCGTCATCGGAATTTCGAATTGGGCGGCTGGACCATCACCCGGCCCGCGCATCCGAAGCACCGGGGGTACGTGCGCGGGTACCGGCACGGCGTCTACCGGGACGGGCCCTACGTCGCCGCGTACGGGTCCGGCGGCGGCAAGGCCACCGTCCCCGAGATGCAGGAAGCCATGGGCATCACGTGGACCGACGTGCGCGAGGAACTGACCGAGGCCATCCCGCCGGCGTTCTCCGAGCACATCGGCCGCGCCCTGCTCATCGCGATCCGTCCTATGGGGGTAGCCGCGTGAACGCCCACCTGGGTACCGCCCTCGCCCTGGCCGCCCGGGGCGTGCCCGTCATGCCGCTGCACAAGGGCAAGGTCCCGTTCGCCAACTGCCCCGCCTGCCTGTACACCTCGTGCGGTGGCCGGCCGAACATGAAGACCCCCGGCCCCTGCCAGTGCCCCCGCCCCTGCCACGCATGGGCCGCCGCCACCACCGACACCGACGTCATCACCGGGCCCGCATGGGCGACGGCGTGGAAGCAGGCGGCGGCCGTCGCCTACCACCCCGGCGGTATCGGACTGACCGTCGTCGACCTGGACCACGCCGACGCGGTCGCGTGGGCCCGCCGGACGCTGCCCGCTACGCGGACCGTACCCACGACGCGGGGCGAGCACTGGATCTACCAGGGGGCGATGTCGTCCGCGAACGCGGTCCGGGATGGTGTCGACATCAAGTCGACCATGGTCTACGCCCGGTGGCTCGGCCCCGGCACCGGCACCATGACCACCCTGCCCGACACGGTACGGGCGCTGGTCGTGAAGAAGCCGGTACCGGTCCGGCCGGTCTCCGTGCCTGTTCCGGCTGGTGGTGGGGAGTGCCGCCACCGGACCCCCGTCTATCTGGAGCGCGGTATCGCGATGGCCGCGCAGCGGATCACGGCTGCGACGGGTGGTGTGCACGCCACGGTGTACCGGACGTTCCTCGCCGTGCTCTCCACGCACGGCCGGTGCGGCTGCCTCACCGACACCCACGCCGCCCAACTGTTCGCCGCCGCACAGACCAAGGGCGAAACCGCCCGGCACTGCGCCGACGCGTGGTCCAACGCCCGTACCGCTCTGGGGATGTGACATGTCCGAGGACGAGAAGAACCCGGCGCGTGAGGTCATCAGCGACTACGCGCAGTCCCACTTCCGGTACTTCCGCACCGCCGACGGCACCGTCTACGCCCAGAAGAACGGGCATCCCGTCGCCCGTCCGATCCGCTCGCAGGGCACGACGGGCAGCCACCGGCAGGAACTCATGGTCGGCATGTTCCGCGACGGGGTCGGCGTCTTCAACGGCACCGCGCTGAAGGAGGCGCTGGACCTGATCGAGGCGCTGGCGATGACCGAGACCACCCAGGCCGTACACATCCGCGTCGCCCCTGGCTTCGACGGGGCCACCTGGCTCGACCTCGGCCGCGCCGACGGGCAGTCGGTCCGTATCCACCCCACCGGGTGGGAGATCACCGTGCCGGACCCGCGAGAGGTGTGCTGGCGGCGCACCCAGCTCACTGGGGAACTGCCCCTGCCGGCCAAGGACACCGACGGCAAGGGCATCGACCTTCTGATGCGGCTGTGCAACTTCGCCAACGCCGAAACCGAATGCCTCGCCATCGCCTGGCTCATCGGCTGCCTCGGGCCAGGCGTTCCCGTCCCCGCCCCGTTCCTCACCGGCCCCCAGGGCGCGGGGAAGTCCACCGGGGGGCGGATGCTGGTGCGAATCGTGGAAGGCATGAGCGGCGACCTGCGCCGGGCCCCGAAGGACGAGGAGAACCTGATCGCGGCCGTCGCCGCCGGATGGGTCACCGCCCTCGACAACCTGAGCCACATGACGCCGGACCTGTCCGACGCCATGTGCTGCATCGTCACCGGAGCCGAGAGCGTGAAGCGCGCCCTGTTCACGGACGGGGACGTGCACCGGGCCCGCTACCGCCGACCGCTCCTGCTGACCGGGATCGACGTCGGGGTAATCCGCCCGGACCTCGCGGAACGACTGCTGCCGCTGCGGTTGGAGCGGCCCACGGTCCGGCGGACCGAAGCCGAGCTGTGGGCAGAGTACGAAGAGGTGCTGCCCATCGTGCTCGGGTCTCTCCTCGACCTCACGGTCCAGGTCCGGGCCGCCGAAGGAAAAACCCCCACCGATCTACGGATGGCGGACTTCGCCCACCTCTGCGCCCAACTCGACGTCGCCACCGGGCTCGGAGCGCTGCACGCGTACCGAGTGAGCCTGGACGACCTGAACGACGACGTCATCGAAGGCGACCTGCTCGCGCAGACCGTCCTGCTGCACGCAGACACCCTCGACCCCGGCGGCGAGCAGCGCATGACGTCCACCGAGTGGCTGAACGCCCTGAGCCGCCTCTACAGCGGCGATGAGCTACGCCCCCTGCCGAAAGGGTGGCCGACCACGGGCAAGGTGCTCTCCGACCGTCTCAAGCGCCTGCAACCCACCCTCGCCGCCCGGGGCGTCCTCATCGACAGCGGACGCACCAAAGCGGGCCGCTACCTCGAAATGACCCGCCGCCCCGGGCCGCCGCTCCCTGAGCAGCCGGAGCAGGCGGCGGCGTTCTGACCGCACCCGGTCACCGGGGGACAAGCAAGAGGAGCACCCCGCGCCACGCCGCCGGGTGCTCCTCTTGCTGTTCGGCGGCAACGCCGCCCAAGAGGCGTGCCCGAAGGGCCCCTCACTTCGCCTGAAGGATCACCGCCACTACTACAGACACCCCCCTTCTCTTTTCCTAAGTAGGGAAGGTCTGCGTCACCTGCGTCACCAGGGACGGAAAACGGCCCCTGACCTGCACAGGCAGGGGTGACGCAGACACCGAATCGTGCGTCACCCCTGCGTCACCCGCGTCACCCCCACGTCACCCGGTGACGCAGAAGGTGACGCACGGGTGACGCACTCCCACTCCGCTGCGTCACCCAAAACCGCAGGTCACAGCCCCAGATGACGCAGGTGACGCGGTGACGCAGAAATCCACACCTCGGACAACCACGCCGCCCACCTCACCGTCAGGAGAGATCTCGTGGCCCGCCCGCAAATGCTCAAGCTCCCCGAAGTCCTCGCCGAACTCAACATGTCTCGCGCCGCCTTCTACCGCATGCGCGCCCGGGGCCTCGCGCCCAAGCTCATCAAGCTCCCCAACCACCAAGTGCGTGTGCGCCGCGCCGACCTTGACGCCTGGCTCGCCAGCTACGAGGAAGCCGCCTGAGTCCACACCGACCAGACCTGTGAGGGCCCGCCACGGCGGGCCCTCCCTTCATGGAGAGACATGCTCACCTTCGACGTCGTCATCTGGTCCATCCGGCAGCGCAAAGGCCGGCCGAAGCCCTGGGAAGTCCGCTGGCGCGTTGGAGCCGAGGGGCACTCGAAGAGCTTCACCCTCAAACCGCAGGCCGATGGTCGCCGCTCCCAGCTCATGGCCGCTCTGCGGGCGGGGCAGCAGTTCGACGAGGAAACTGGGCTCCCTGAGAAAGAGCTTGCTGCCCTCGCGATGCCGACGTGGTTCGAGCACGCCAAGGCGTACTCACTGATGAAGTGGCCCGGTGCGGCGGCGAAACACCGGGCGAGCATTGCGGAATCCCTTGCCGTCGTGACACCCGTCTTCACGACCGGCCCCGGTCCCCGGCCTGATGTCCGCGTCCTCCGTGCCGCTCTGTACCAGTGGGCGTTCCGAGCCGTGGACGGGCCGAAGGATCAGCTCGTCTCGCGCGCCGAAGCCCAAGAACCTCCCGACGAAATTCGGAAGGCACTGGAGTGGGTTGGACAGCATTCGATGAGGGTGGACGAAGCCGCGAAGCCGGAGCACGTGCGAGCGGCGCTCACGGCCCTTTCCCGGCTCCTGAACGGGAAGCCTGCGGCGGAGAACACCGCCAACCGGAAGCGCATGGTGCTGAGCAACGCCTTCCGATACGCGGTTGAGGAACGGGCCCTCCTCACCCGCCACCCGTTCCTGTCGGTGGACTGGGCCGCTCCGCAGGCCTCGGACGAGGTCGATTTCCGGTGGGTGCCCGGCCCTCGACTCGCTCGCGCTCTGCTCGCCGCCGTGGCCGCGCAGGGAGAACGCGGTGAGCAACTGGAGGCGTTCTACGGCTCTGTCTACTACGTGGCGACGCGCCCCGGCGAAGCTGCGGCGCTCAAGGAGTCGGACTTCATCCTGCCGCCGGAGAGCGAGCCGGAGGCGTGGGGCGAAGTGCTGGTGTCGGAGAGCCACCCGGAAGTCGGAGGCGGCTGGACCGACAGCGGGAAGTCCCACGACGAGCGCGGACTGAAGCATCGGGCGCGGAAGGCCGTACGGGCCGTTCCCGTCCCGCCGGTATACGTGCGCATGGTCCGCGCCCACATCGCGCGCTTCGGTGTCGCACCGGACGGCCGGCTGTTTCGGGCGGTGCGCGGCGGTCGTCTGACGTCGAACGAATACTCCGAGGTCTGGAGCGAGGCGAGGAAGGTCGTGCTCAGCGAGCAGGAGCTTCGGACCGCACTGGCAGAGGTCCCGTACTCCCTTCGGCACGCCGCGATCTCGCTATGGATCAAATCCGGCATGGACCCGGTAGAGGCCGCCTACCGCGCCGGCCACAGCCTCGCGGTGCTCTACCGGTTCTACGCCAAGCTGCTCAAGGGCGGGTCGGCAGCAGCCAACCGGCTCGTTGAGCTGGGGCTTCGCGCCGAGGAGTAGGGCAGATCCTGGCCCGCGTATGGCCCACACGCCCTGGTCGGCACCGGGAATCAGGGGTGTGAGGTGAGACAAGGTGAGCGCAGAGGGCGGGTCCCCGTTTCGGAGACCCGCCCTCTGACCTGCTACTTCTCTGATCTGGCGGTGGGTGTGGGATTTGAACCCACGGTGACATCGCTGCCACGACGGTTTTCAAGACCGTTCCCTTAGGCCGCTCGGGCAACCCACCCCGCGTCGGCGGCCCCGTCGCTGTGCAAGCCGATGGGCCGTCAGGCCCGGGTGGGGCCGGTCGACGCGTGGGACAGCCTAGCCGGTCAGCTGTCGCCCTCGCGCTGGCCCAGGGTGACTTCGGCCGTGGCCGTCTTGCCGTCGCGCTCGTACGTCAGGGTGACCTTCTCGCCCGGCTTGCGGGTCCAGATCTCGCCGATCAGGGTCGGGCCGCTGTCGATCACGGTGTCGTTGAACTTCGTGATCACGTCGCCCGCCTTGAGGCCCGCCTTGGCCGCCGGGCCGTCCGGGGTGACGGCGGGGGTGCCGCCCGCGCCCTCGGCGGAGATGGCCGCGCCGCCCGTCTTCTCCTCCATCGTCACCGTCGCGCCGATCACCGGGTAGACCGGCTTGCCGGTCTTGATCAGCTGCTCGGCGACGTTCTTGGCCTGGTTGATCGGGATCGCGAAGCCGAGGCCGATGGAGCCGGCCTGGGACTGGCCGAGGCCGCCGCCGGTCGACTGGATCGCGGAGTTGATGCCGATGACCGCGCCCGTCGCGTCCAGCAACGGGCCGCCGGAGTTGCCCGGGTTGATCGAGGCGTCGGTCTGCAGGGCGCTCATGTAGGAGTTCTTGTTGCTCTGGCCGTCCCCGGAGGCCACCGGGCGGTTCTTCGCGCTGATGATGCCCGTGGTGACCGTGTTGGACAGGCCGAAGGGCGCGCCGATCGCGATCGTCGAGTCGCCGACCGCCACGCTCTCCGAGTTGCCGAGCGGGAGGGGCGTCAGGCCCGCGGGCGGGTTCTTCAGCTTCAGGACCGCCACGTCGTAGCCCTGCGCCCGGCCGACCACCTCGGCGGCGTACTTCTTGCCGTCGGAGAAGGTCGCCGACAGTTCGCCGGACTCCGCGGCGGAGGCCACCACGTGGTTGTTGGTGAGGATGTGGCCTTCCTTGTCGTACACGAAGCCGGTGCCCGTGCCGCCCTCGCCGTCGCCGCCCTGCGCGTCGATGGTGACCACACTGGGGAGCGCCTTCGCCGCGACCCCGGCCACCGTGCCCGCCGGGCGCTTCAGGTCCCTCGGGGTGTCCGACGCCGAGATGGTCGTCGAGTTGCCGGAGGAGCCGTTGTCGTTGCGGTCGGCCGCCCAGTAGCCGAGGGCGCCGCCGATGCCGCCCGCGACGAGCGCGGCCACGGCCACGGCCGCCACCAGACCGCCGGCCCGGCTCTTGCCGTTCTTGCCGCCCGCGGGATCCGTGCCGGGCGGGACCGGAGCGCCCCAGACCGGGCCGTGACCGCTGCCGTTGCCGATACCGCCGGACGCGTGACCGGACGCGTGACCGGTGTTCCCGCCGGCGTACGACGGGACCGCGGGCGGGGGCGGGGGCCAGGAGGCCGCGCCTGCGGGGAGTTCGGACGGCGCGCCGTAAGGGGAGTGCTGGGGCGGCTGCGGCGGCGGGGACGGCTGCGCGGCCTGGCCGTACGCGGGTGTGGCCGGAGCGCCCTGGTGCGTGGGGTTGTGGCGCGGTGCTTCGGCGTGCGCCGGGGCGCCGGGGGCGTGCGGGGTGGTCTCCGGCGCGCCGGTCTCGTGCACGGGAAGGCGCGCGGTGTCCTGCACGGGGTCAGCGGGTCCGGGCGCCGTCTCAGGTGCCGTTCCGTGCGTGGCGTCCTGGGCCGGGGCCGGGGCCGGGGCCGCCGGCGGTGTGGCTCCGCCGGTCGCCGGTTCAGGAGTGTCGGCCGGCACGGGAGGTGCTGACGGAACGGACGGCACGGCCGGTACCGCGTGGTCCTCGTTGCCCTCGTTCTCGGTGCTCACAGCTCTTTACTCCTCGGTTCCACTCGGCATCCAGTCGGCGTTCGGCAAGAAATCCGCTGTGCACGTGTCTACGGTCAGCTTTTCCCACAACACGTCGGGCCACTGTAAGCAGGACCTGTGCATCCGCACACCAATCTTTACATCCGACAAAACAGACCTCCAGGGTGACATGTGCTCAGCCACCCCCGCGGCGGTGACACCATGGCGCGGGTGACCCACGCACGGCAGCGCAGCGCGCACACCTCCATCCAGGTCATCGCCCACCGCGGGGCCTCCGAGGACGCCCCCGAGCACACCCTGGCCGCCTATCGCAAGGCGATCGAGGACGGTGCCGACGCCTTGGAGTGCGATGTCCGGCTCACCGCCGACGGCCAGCTCGTCTGCGTCCACGACCGGCGGGTGAACCGTACGTCCAACGGGCGCGGCGCCGTGTCGGCCCTGGAGCTCGCCGACCTCGCCGCCCTCGACTTCGGCTCCTGGAAGGACCGCGAGGAGTCGCCCGACTGGGATCCGGTGCCGGGCGAGCTCACCTCCGTACTCACCCTGGAACGGCTGCTGGAGCTCTTCACCGAGGTACGGGCCACCGGGCGGCAGCTGCAGCTGGCCATCGAGACGAAGCACCCCACCCGCTGGGCCGGACAGGTCGAGGAGCGGCTGCTGCAGCTGCTGAACCGCTTCGGGCTGGCCGATCCGTCCGCCGAGGACCCCTCCCCCTCGCCCATCCGCGTCATGAGCTTCTCCGCCCGCTCGCTCCACCGCGTCCAGGCGGCCGCGCCCACGCTGCCCACGGTCTATCTGATGCAGTTCGTCTCGCCCCGGATGCGCGACGGGCGGCTGCCCGCCGGGGCCCGGATCGCGGGGCCCGGCATGCGGATCGTGCGCAGCCACCCCGGATACATCGAGCGGCTGCACCGGGCGGGGCACCGGGTGCACGTGTGGACCGTGAACGAACCGGCCGACGTCGAGCTGTGCGCCGAACTCGGCGTGGAGGCGATCATCACCAACCGCCCGAAGCAGGTTCTGTCCCAACTCGGCCGCATTTAGTACGGATAAGGACCTGCCAGGCCTCCGACCTCGGCCGTTACGGGGTGTGCACCGGCGCATTCGCTGCGCGTCCGATCGTTACGAGTGCGTCACCGGCAGCGCATTGGCCGGTTTCCGGTCCAGCCCAGTGGGGCATCCAACCCGTGGCGTGGGGCAAAGGAGGTCTCGGGGGTGGCGTTGGTGGTGGCACAAGAGGTGCCCGCGTCGTCGAGCATGGCCATTCCTCATGGCCCTGCCGGCGTGGGGCAGGCACGACACCGGATGCGTGAGCAGTTGCGCGGCAACGGGGTGTCGGACGCGGTCGTCGACGACGCTGTTCTGATCCTTTCCGAACTTCTCAGCAACGCCTGCCGGCACGGCAGGCCGCTCGGCCGGCAGACCGACGTCGGCGACGGGGACATCCGCGCCGCCTGGCGGGTGGACACCGGCGGCGCGCTCACCGTGGAGGTCACGGACGGCGGCGGCCCGACCCGACCGGTTCCGGCCACCCCTTCGGTGACGGCACGCGGCGGCCGGGGGCTCAACATCATCAGCGCCCTGGCCCAGGAGTGGGGCGTACGGGACGACTCCTCCGGCGAAGTCACCGTCTGGGCCCTGGTCTCCGCGAAGAAGCCGCCCGGCATCGGCGGCGGCAACGGCAGCAGCGAGGGAAGCGGCTCCGAAGCCAACGGCGTGCGGGCGAACGGGGTCGGCGGGCTCACCGGGTTCGAGGGCCTGGACTTCTCCGAGGCCTTCGACGACGTGGGCTGAGAGCCGGAGCACGGCCGGAGCGCACGGGGCTGTGCGCCTGCGTGGGCGGGGCAGGGCTCCCCGGGCGGCTAGGCTCGCGCCGAGTCCGCACTGTCGCAATCGGGAGAATGCCCACCATGGCCAAGAAGCGCCCTCAGTCCAAGGCCGGGAAGCAGCAGCTCAAGGACGGTGAGATCCCGGTCGTCGGGGCCCGTGAGCCCTGCCCGTGCGGATCGGGCCGTCGTTACAAGGCGTGTCACGGACGCGCCGCCGCCCAGGCCGTGACCGAGCTCGTGCACCGCCCCTTCGAGGGACTCGCGGGCGAGTGCGACTGGGTCGCGCTGCGCGAGCTGGTGCCCGCCGCCACGGTCGAGCTGACCCTCAAGGACGGGCTGCCCGAGGGAGTTCCGTCGGTGACGCTCGCCACGGTTCTGCCGATGGCCTGGCCCGCGCTGCGCCGCGACGACGGTTCCGTCCTGCTCGCCCTGCAGAACGACACCTCCTCCGGTGACCTCAGCCGCGACCTCGCGGACACCCTCCAGCGCGCCCTGGAGGCCGAGCCCGGCTCCCCGGTCGCCGCCCGCCGCGTACCGGCCGACGGTCCGCGCCTCCAGGACCTCCTCGCCCCGGACGCCACCTTCGAGCCGGACGTGCACTCCGGGTTCGAGTTCTGGGTGCCGGACGCGGAGAACGCCACGCCGGAGGTGTCCGCGTCGCTGGAGCGCGCGAACGCCGCCGCGATCCCGACGACCCTGCTGTCCGGCGTCGACGCCGCGTACTGGTGCGAGACCCCGGAGAAGAACCACCTGCGCTGGGTCATGCCGCACCCCGAGGAGCAGCTCCTCGACGCGCTCGCCCGGCTGCACGCCGCGGGCACCTCCTCGCTCGGCGACGACACCCGCCTGGTCGGCTCGTTCCGGGCGCACGGGCTCGTCGTCCCCGTCTGGGACCTGCCGAGCTCGATGGGCGCCGAGGCGTGCGAGAAGCCCGCCGTCGCGTTCGCCGAGCGACTGGCGGCGGCGCTCGCGTCCGACGCCCCGCTCACCGCCGAGGAACGCCGTGCCCGGGGCGGTCTCACCAACCGCCAGGTGACCCTCAGCTGACCGTGACGACCGGGCGCCACAGACGGTGACCCGCGTCACAACTCGCCGTACTCGTAAGTAAATCGGCGTCCCTACAGGCGAGATCGAATTTGCGAACGGCAGATCTCTTGTTACGGTTCTAGAAGCCCGGTCGCTGGTGCATCCCCCGTCGCCAGCGACCGGGCGTCCTCGTTTCCGGCTGCGGCCCGCCCTGTGACACTCCCGGGCGCGGCGACCGTACGCCCCTCTCGCCCCCTCTTGGCCCACGCCGGTCAGTTGACCGGCCCCGGTCAGTCCTCGGCGCCCGGCGCCCTCTCGGATCCGGCGCGGAGCAGCAGCGGCGCCTCGCCCACCGGCCCCGCGCCCAGGAACTCCGCGACCGCCGTGGTGGACCGGGACGCGCCCGGGGAGGGGATGCGCGGCGTCTCGCAGAGGCCGGGTTCGTCGTGCGCGGCCGGCGCGCAGTGCAGCTCGACGGCCCGTCCGGCCGGGCCCATCAGCGTGAGCACGGACCGGAGTTCCTCACCGGTCGCGTTCCGGTAGTACGTACGCGCCCAGGTCTCGCCGTCCTGGGTCATCACACAGGTCTGCGCCTCGACGCCCTCCGGTGCGACCAGCTCGGGGCCGCACCGCGCCACCGCACCCGTACGGTCAAACTCGGGCAGGGAACCGGCTTCCGTGCTCATTCTCGACGGCGATTTCAGCAAGGACGAAGAATGTGCGTCGGCAGCGCCTTCGCCGGATAGTTCATCAGAAACCTTTGGCCTGAGCATTTCTGGCGATCCGCCAGAAGATTTCGCGTCGGCCGGTTCACCGGACGGATCGGAGGCCGCGTCAAAGATCGAGTCAAAGGCCGGGGCAGGGGTCGGGTCGACGGCGGGATCCGCGGAAGCAACCAGCGGGACGAGACACCCGAACACCACGGCTGCCGTGAGACCGATCATGCGGAGATTCATGGTGGCCCCACCTGGCGACTGCGCGGAATTCCCGAGGACGGAGCGACGATATCGGCGGAATGCGCGCCGCCGGGCCGCCCGGCACCCGTTTACCGCGGATCCGGTCCGGCTCACACCCGTTCGAGTGAGCCGGACACCCGCCCTTTCGCGAACATGCGCCCTTCCGGTCCCGTGGCGTCAGTGGGCGAGCCGGCTGCCGCCGCCCGGGGCGCCGGTGCTCGCCTCGACCAGGGCGTCCAGGACCGCTTCGACGTCCGGGAGCCAGGGCGCCGCGGCCGCCGGGGCCTCGCCCTTCGTCCGCCTTCGGAACACCGGGGCGGCGGCGGAGGCGCCGAGCGGTGCGGGCGGCCGTTCCCAGCGGACCTGGCCCGCGCCGGTACGGGACGGCGGCAGGACGAGGTAGCCGCCCTCGCCGTGGAACCGGAGCGAGCTGGGCACCCAGTCCTTCGCGTACAGCAGTTCGCCGAGCCGTTCCAGGGAGTACGGGGCCACCAGCAGCGACCATCGGGTGGGCGTCGCCACCACGGGGCCGAGCCGCATGCCGAGGGCGTCGAGGGCGCTCAGCGCTCCGGCGGCGGCCACGGCGGGCAGGCTCACCGCGCAGGGCGCCCGGCCGCCGGTCGCCAGCATCACCGGCGCGGCGGGGCGGTTGGACCACCACCAGCGCACCATGCGCTCGTCCGTGGTGGCCGCCAGCAGGCCGGGCTCGAAGGGGTGTGCGCCCGGTACGGCGCAGTCGGGTTCGGGGCAGGCGCAGCCGAGGCCGCCGCTCTCGCCGTCCGGGGTGGCCCGCGCCGTCCCCACTCCGGGGACCACGGGCCATTGCCATACGGTGGCGCAGGTCAGGACCGCGTCGAGCCGGGCGGTCCCCTCCTTGCGCCGGAGCCGGAGCCTGCGTCGCCTTCCGAGGATCTCGCGCATGAGCGCTCGTTCCTTTCCGTTGAACGCCGAGTCCACATGACAGCACGCGTGCGTGACACCACGTGCGTATCTCTTCGCTGTGCGTACGTGCTCATCAGTTCTGCGGTACGGGCGTGCCGTCGATACCGAGCGTGAGCCGAGCCGAGCCGAGTGGAACCGATCCGAATAGAACCGATCAAGAACAGATCTGGGGTGGAACAGAGCCGAATCGAGCAGAGTCGAGCGGAGTCGAACCGAACGGGGTCGAACGGACCGAGCGGATCGAACTGACCGAGCGGGTCGTGCTGCCCTGGCGGAGTCGTGCGGGTCGAACCGAGCGGGTCGAGCCGGGCCGGCGGTCGCTGGGCGAGGGTGGCATGTGCCTCGCCCGCCGTCCCCGGTGGGAACCCCGCCGTCCGGGGCGGGGCGTCACCTTCACGGGTAAGGACGCCGGAACCCGCTGCCGGGTTCCTTGGCGATCACAACCGCACCCGCGCATCACCGTTTACGTACCCAGCATGCCCGGAATGACGCTCCTCCGGCGACTTGACCCCGGAGGTACCCCTGTTGAGCAGCCCCAGTCGATCGCAAATAGCGTCCATAGGGTGCATTTTTTGGCCAAGTTAACCGACACTGGGAGAGCACGAATCGCCCGGTCCCCGAAGGGACAATGCTGGACATCGGGTTACTTGTGCGTGTACATGTGGATGCATTGATAGTGGCGCAGAATCACATGGGGGTTTGCGATGCTATTCGACGAATCGCACCGGTCGGAAAGCTGGCTGCCATGAGCGCCCCACACCTGCCGAAAGTGGCTGGAATCGATCCAGAGGATCCGGTTTCAACGCACACTCCCGCTCCTCTGACGGAGGTCCCGGGACCGCCCGGAGCCTTCATCCAGGACCGGCTGGCGGGCTGGGTCTCGGACCTCACCACCCTCCACGAACTCACCGAGCGGCTGGCCGGTACGAGCACCCTCGACGACGCCCTGAACGAGCTGCTGCGCGCCGGAGCCGCCCTCGTCGGCGCCCGGCGCGGACTCCTCGTTCTGGAACCGGCGCACGGCGAAGGCCCCTCCGCCACCCTCGGCCTTGGCCTCTCCCACGCCGAGCTCGGGCACATCGAGACCGTGCCCCGCCCGGCCACCGCCCTCGGCCGCGTCCTCGACGGCGCGCCGGGCACCGCCGACGGGGTCGCCAGCCCCGACCTGCTCGGCGAGCAGGACCTGGACCCCCGGCACCGCGATGTCGCCGTCCGGCTCGGTTACGCCGCGAGCTACGCCCTCCCGCTCACCTCCGAGGCGGCCGGCCGTCTCGGCGCGGCCGTCTGGCTCTACGACGAACCGGCCGAGCCCGCACAGAAACAGCGCCACCTCGCCGGCCTCTACGCCCGTTACGCCACCGAGCACCTGGCCCGGCTGATCGAGCTGGAGCGGGCCCGCGCGGACGTCGCCGCCGTCGCCGAGGAGTTGCTGCCCAGCCGGCTGCCCCGGATCTCCGGCGTCCAGCTCGCCGCCCGGCACCGCACCGGCCCCCGGGGCGGCGGCGACTGGTACGACGCGCTGCCGCTGCCCGACCGCACGCTCGGTCTCGCCGTCGGCTCCGTCGGCGGATCCGGACCGAGCGCCATGGCCGCCATGGGCCGGCTGCGCGCCAGCCTGCGGGCGTACGCCGTGATGGAGGGCGAGGACCCCGTCGCCGTCCTCTCCGACCTGGAACTGCTGCTGCGGCTCACCGAACCCGCGCGGACCGCGACCGCCCTGTTCGCCTACTGCGAGCCCGCCGCCCGCAAGGTCGTGCTGGCCGGGGCCGGGCACACCCCGCCGCTGGTGCTGGGCGAGCGGCGCTGCGAGTTCGTCGAGACCACGCTCTCCGCCCCGCTGGGGATGCTCGCCTGCTGGGAGGCGCCGAGCGTGGAGTTCAGCCCCGCGCCCGGAGAAACGGTGCTGCTCTACACGGACGGGCTGCTGCGCCGCACCGGGGACCCGATGGACCGCGCCTTCGCCCGGCTGCACTCCGCCGCCGCTTCCGTGCCGAAGGCGGGGCGGCACGATCCGGCGGCCGTCGCCGACCACGTCCTGCGCACGATGCTCCCCGACGGCCTCGACCGGACCGATTCCGCCGAGGACGTCGTGATCCTCGCCGCCCACTTCGACTGACCGACCGGCTCGGCCGCCCCCTCGATCGCCCGCCTTCACCGGTGTCGACAGCTCTCTCCGGTAACAGGTCCTTCGGCCCTGGGCCCCCTTCCGTACGCCCGTACGATGGGTGATGGTCCAGTGTCGTATCAAGGAGAGACAAATCGTGTCTGAGGAGCTCATTCCGGAGAACCCGGAGCAGGAGACCGAAGAGAACGAAACGGCGGAACCGGTCAAGCAGCGGAAGAACGGCCTCTACCCGGCCGTCTCCGACGAGCTCGCCGACAACATGAAGTCGGGCTGGGCCGACACGGAACTGCACGACCTCCAGCCGATCGCCCAGGCCGAGCACACCGCCGCCCGGCGCGCCGCGCTCTCCGCCCGCTTCCCCGGCGAGCGCCTGGTCATTCCCGCGGGCAACCTGAAGACCCGCTCCAACGACACCGAGTACGCCTTCCGCGCCTCCACCGAGTACGCGTACCTCACCGGTGACCAGACCCAGGACGGCGTGCTCGTCCTGGAGCCGACCGGCGACACCGGCCACGAGGCCACCCTCTACCTGCTGCCGCGCTCCAACCGGGAGAACGGCGAGTTCTGGCTCGACGGCCAGGGCGAGCTGTGGGTCGGCCGCCGCAACTCCCTCACCGAGGCCGAGCAGCTGCTCGGCATCCCCGCGAAGGACGTCCGCGAGCTGGCCGCCGCGCTGACCGAGGCCACCGGCCCGGTCCGCAATGTGCGCGGCCACGACGCGTCCGTCGAGGCCGCGCTCACCGACAAGGTCACCGCGGAGCGCGACGAGGAGCTGCGCGTCCACCTCTCCGAGGCCCGCCTCGTGAAGGACGCCTTCGAGATCGCCGAGCTGCAGAAGGCGTGCGACGCCACCGCGCGCGGCTTCGAGGACGTCGTGAAGAGCCTCGACAAGGCCGAGGCGACCAGCGAGCGCTTCATCGAGGGCACGTTCTTCCTGCGCGCCCGCATCGAGGGCAACGACATCGGCTACGGCTCCATCTGCGCCGCCGGCCCGCACGCCACCACCCTGCACTGGGTCCGCAACGACGGCGCCGTCCGCGCGGGCGAGCTGCTGCTCCTGGACGCCGGCGTGGAGACCAACGACCTCTACACCGCCGACGTGACGCGCACCCTGCCGATCAACGGCACCTTCTCGCCGCTCCAGCGCAAGATCTACGACGCGGTGTACGAGGCCCAGGAGGCGGGCATCGCCGCCGTGAAGCCCGGCGCCGACTACCGCGACTTCCACGACGCCGCGCAGCGCGTGCTCGCCGAGAAGCTCGTCGAGTGGGGCCTGCTCGGCGACCTGTCCGTGGAGAAGGTCCTGGAGCTGGGCCTCCAGCGCCGTTGGACCCTGCACGGCACCGGGCACATGCTCGGCATGGACGTCCACGACTGCGCCGCCGCGCGCACCGAGACGTACGTCAACGGCACGCTGGAGCCGGGCGTCTGCCTGACGGTCGAGCCCGGTCTCTACTTCCAGGCCGACGACCTGACCGTGCCCGAGGAGTACCGGGGCATCGGCGTCCGGATCGAGGACGACATCCTCGTCACCGAGGACGGCAACCGGAACCTCTCCGACAAGCTGCCCCGTCAGGCGGACGAGGTCGAGGCCTGGATGGCCCGGCTCAAGGGCTGACCCCGGCCGCGTATCCGCACGTGCCACAGCGCCGAGGGCGCGCCGCTCACTACACCGTGAGCAGCGCGCCCTCGCGCCATTTCAGGACCTTGTCGAAGCTCACCACCGCGCCGCGGCCCGGCCGGTTGCCGAACTGGACGTGGTCGGAGAGCTGCTGGATGAGGTCGAGACCCCGGCCGCTCTCGGCTTCGTTCTGCGGGGAATGCGCGGCTGGGCGAAGCGCGCGCCGGGCGGGAAAGCCCGGCCCCGAGTCGCTGACCTCGATACGGCATTTCTCGCCGTCCAGATAGGCCGTGACCCGGTACTGCCCGGAGTCCGCGGCAGGGCGTCCGTACCCGGAATCCCCGGGCTCCCCGAGAGCCGTCCGGTCGCCGCCGTGTTCGACGGCGTTCGCACAGGCCTCACTGAGCGCGACCGACAGGTCGAAGGAGATGTCCGGATCCACCCCCGCGGTTTCCATGGTGCCGAGCAGAAAACGACGGGCGAGCGGCACGCTCGCAGCTTCGCGCCGCAAATGGAGAGACCACCAGATGCTCATCTTTCAGCCTCCTGGCTGCGGCTCGACGTATCGATACGTATTGCCGCCCTCGGCACTTCGTAAGCACGGATCGGGTGGGAGAGCCCTCATTCGGCGGATGTGGATATTCGGCCGCCCGGTGTATGGACCCGTCCGGCCGCAGGTCGCCGGGGGGCGCGTCCCGGTGGCCCGGAGGGCGCGTCCGGTAGGTCCGGTCCGTGCGCCCCCGGTCCGTACATCCCCCGCGAACAGGCGCAACAAGCACGGTTGCGGACGGAGCCTGATCTTCCGGACCTGCCGTACGGCCGAGGGGGGCGCAGTGCGATGATGTCCCGGCCATGTCCACGCCTCTCGCACGCGCCGGAGCCGGTCTGCGGCTCATGAGGGCCGCGGTGTTCACCGCGGTCTGCGTCGTGCTGTCCGCGGCCGGGCACGCGCTCGCCGCCGGGACGGCCGTCCCCGCGTGGACCCTGCTCGCCGGATTCCTCGGCGTCCTTGCCGTCGCCGCCGTCCTCGCCGGACGGGAACGTTCCCTTCCGGGCATCGTGGGCGCGCTGGCCGGCGGACAGATCCTCCTGCATGTGCTCTTCGCGTACGGCAGCCACGGCAGAACCTCGGCCGCCGGCTCCATGTCCACGGGCGGCGACAACCCGCTCATCCGGTTCGCCGCAGGACTCGTGTGCGGTGAGGCGCCGACGGGGCTGAACGCGGCCGACGCCCATCGCATCGTCTCCTCCGCGGGCATCGACCCGTCGACGCTCACGGGGTCCCACGACCATCTCGCGGCGGGCGGCGGAGCCGGAGCGGCGACCGCCGCGTCGGCGGCCCCGGACGGCGCATCCGGCATCGAGCAGGTCTGCGCCGCGGTCTCCGCGATGCTGCCGAGCCTGCCGATGTTCCTGGCCCACGTCCTCGTCGCGCTCGCCACCGGCTGGCTGCTGCGACGCGGCGAGATCGCCCTCTTCGGGCTGGCCCGGCTCTCCGCCCACAGCGCCCAGGCGCTGGCGGCCGGGGCCCGGCTGCGGTCCCTGCGGGCCGCGCTCGCCCTCGTCCGCGCGCTGCGGGCCGGGGCACGCGAGCAGCTCATGGCCGGGCCGCGCGTTTCCCGGCACTCCGACGACGTGCCCGTGCCGGCCGCCGGAGATCCTCTGCAGCACCTGGTGATCAGGCGCGGGCCGCCGGCCCCGTACGCCCTCGCAGCCTGACGCGACGCCTCCACCGGGCCTCGCGGGCCGTTCGCGCACGTCGCCGTGCACGCGGACTCCCCGCGCGGAACCGCACCGCGAGGTGTCGTGATGCCGCCGCGCATCCGCGCGCCGGACCACCGTGTTCCGTTTCCCTGTGGAGATTCCTGCCATGAAGCTTTCCCGTATCGCCCTCGCCGGCGGCGTCGCCGCGTCCACCGTCCTGCTGATCGCCGGCCCGGCCGCCGCCCACGTCAGCGTCCAGCCGGTGGGCGAGGCCGCCAAGGGCGGATACGCCACGCTCAACTTCAAGGTCCCCAACGAGCGCGACCAGGCCTCGACGGTGAAGCTCGAAGTGAACTTCCCGACCGACCACCCGCTCTCCTCCGTCACCCCGCAGGCCGTTCCGGGCTGGAAGATCACGATCGACAAGAGCAAGCTCGACAAGCCTCTCGAAGTGCACGGCAAGAAGATCACCGAGGCCGTCTCCAAGGTGACCTGGACCGCTGACGACAGCGAGATCGCCCCCGGCTACTTCCAGCAGTTCCCGGTCTCCGTCGGCGCGCTTCCCGAGGACGCCGACCAGCTCGTCTTCAAGGCGATCCAGACGTACGACAACAAGGAAGTCGTCCGCTGGATCGAGGAGCCCACGGCGGGCGGCGAAGAGCCCGACAGCCCGGCCCCGGTCCTGAAGCTGTCCGCTGCCGCCGACGACCACCACGGCGGCGCGGCCGACGACGCCAAGGAGGCCGACGACCACAAGGCCGCCGACACCGAGGCCTCGGCCAAGGAGAGCAGCACCGCCGCGTCCTCCTCCTCCAGCGACACCACCGCCCGCACCCTGGGCATCATCGGCATCGTCATCGGTGTCGCCGGTGTCGCGTTCGGCGTGCTCGCCGGACGCCGCCGCTCGGCCTGACCGGCCGGATCCCTCACCCGCACCACGTTCAGGACATCCCTTTCATGCGCAACAGAAAAGCAGTGACGGCCGTGGCGTTCGCCGCCGCGGCCGCACTGACCCTCTCCGCCTGCGGCTCCGGTGACGACAAGGCGGGCTCCTCGCCCGTCGCCGACGTCAGCGCCGCGCCGAAGGACAAGGCCGCGACCGTCCTCGACCAGCCGTTCACCAAGCCGAACCTCGTCCTCACCGACACCCACGGCAAGGAGTACGACCTCCGCGAGGCGACCAAGGGCAAGCCGACGCTCATCTACTTCGGCTACACCAACTGCCCCGACGTCTGCCCGCTGACCATGAGCAACATCTCCCTCGCCAAGCGGGAGCTGCCCAAGGCCGACCAGGACAAGCTCCAGGTCGTCTTCGTCACCACCGACCCCGAGCGCGACACCCCCGCCTCGCTCGGCAAGTGGCTCTCCGCCCAGGACCCCACCTTCACCGGCCTCACCGGCGACTTCCCGACCATCCAGGCCGGGGCGCGGCAGATCGGCATCGGCATCGACGCGCCGAAGAAGGAAAAGGACGGCACCGTCGTCTCGATGCACGGCGCCCAGGTCATCGCCTTCTCCCCGAAGACGGACGAGGGGTACGTGCTCTACGGCGAGGACACCACCGCCGAGGAGTACACCAAGGACCTCCCCAAGCTCATCAAGGGAGAGGCCCCGTGAACCGCCGCCGTACCGCTCTCGCCGGCGTCCTCGCCCTCACCACGGGGCTGACGCTGGCCGGGTGCTCGTCGGACGGCGGATCGGACGGCGGGCCGGAGCTGAAGGTCACCGACGCTTTCATGCCGCAGCCGGTCAGCGACATGGCCGCCGGATTCCTCGTCGTACAGAACAACGGCGGGACCGGGGACCGGCTCACCTCGGTGACCAGCCCGCTCTCCGACGACGTCACGATCCACGAGACGAAGAACCAGAAGATGCGCCAGGTCTCCTCCTTCGAGGTGCCCGCGAACGGCGAGCTCGATCTCGAACGCGGTGGCAACCACATCATGTTCATGAAGCTCAAGCAGAAGCCCAAGCAGGGCGAGAAGGTCTCCGTCGAGCTGCACTTCGAGAAGGCCGACCCGATCACGGTCGACCTGCCGGTGAAGGAAACCACCCACAACCCGAAGAAGCAGTGAGGGACTGAAGCGATGTCTGCCACCGCCCCGTACGCCGGACCGTCCCCGATACGACGGCCCGTCGCCGCCGCCGCGCTCCTCGCCGCGCTGATCAGCCTGGTGTTCGGGCTGCTGCTGGCCGGCGCGGGCCCGGCGTCCGCGCACGCCGCCCTCACCGGGAGCGACCCGCAGGACGGGGCGGTGGTGGACACCGCGCCCAAGGAGGTCACCCTCAGCTTCTCCGAGGCCATCGCCGTGGGCGACGACTCCATCCGGGTCCTCGATCCCAGCGGCAAGCGCGCCGACACCGAGGCCGAGCCGAAGGACCTCTCCGAGGGCGGCATCGTCCGCTACGGCGTCGCGCTCCACTCCGGTCTGCCGGACGGCACCTACACGGTCGCCTGGCAGGCCGTCTCGGCCGACAGCCATCCGATCTCCGGCGCCTTCACGTTCTCCATCGGCGCCCCGTCCGAGACCACGGTCGCCGTGCCCACCCAGGAGGCGGGCGGCGGCCCGGTCGGCGTCGTCTACGACATCGCGCGCTACGCCGCGTACACCGGATTCGTCCTGCTCGTCGGCGGCAGCGCGTTCGTCCTGATCTGCTGGCAGCGCGGCGCGGCCGCCCTGCCGATGCAGCGGCTCGTGGTCCGTGGCTGGCTCACGCTGACCGCGGCGACCCTCGCCATGCTGCTGCTGCGCCATCCGTACACCAGCAGCGGGAAGTTCGCCGACGCCTTCGACCTCGCCGGACTCCAGTCCGTCCTGGACACCAAGCCCGGCGCCGCCCTCGTCTCCCGCCTCCTGCTGCTGGGCGCCGCCGCGCTCTTCATCGCCGTGCTGTTCGGCACGTACGCCCGGCGCGAGGACGAGCGCGAGAAGAAGGACCTCACCTTCGGCCTCGCCGTCGGCGGCGGCGTGGTCGCGGCGGGCATCGCCGCCACCTGGGCGATGTCCGAGCACGCCTCGACCGGCATCCAGACGTCGATCGCCATGCCGGTGGACGTGGCGCATCTGCTGGCCGTCGCCGCCTGGCTCGGCGGGCTCGCCTCGCTGCTGGTGGCGCTGTACCCGACCCCGGACATCGGGAGCGCCGCCGTACGACGCTTCTCCGCGGTCGCGTTCACCAGCGTCGTGGTCCTGGCGGCGACGGGCATCTACCAGTCCTGGCGGCAGGTCGGCTCCTGGTCGGCGCTGACCGGTACGCGCTACGGGCAGCTGCTGATCCTCAAGGTGGCCCTGATCGGCGTCCTGCTCGCGGTCGCCTGGTTCTCGCGGCGCTGGACGGGACGGCTGACGGACCCGGCGGCGGCTTCGGAAGAGGCCTCCGAGGAGGAGCCCGCATCCGAGTCCGAGCCTGAGGACGCCTCGGCCGACCTCGACCCCGAGCGCGCCGCCCAACTGGCCCGGCAGCGGGCCGTCGTGACCGCGACGAAGAAGAAGCGGATACGGGACGCCGACCCGGAGCGCTCCGGACTGCGCCGCTCGGTGCTGGCCGAGGCCGCCGTCGCCGTCGTCCTGCTGGCCGTCACCACCATGCTGACGTCCACCGAACCGGGCCGTACGGAGGAGGAGGCCGCGGCCGGCACCCCGTCCGCGAGTGCTCCCGCCGCCGGGGGACCGGTCAACCTGAGCATGCCGTTCGACACCGGCGGCCGGAACGGCAAGGGCACCGTCCGGATCGACATCGAACCCGGCGGCACCGGCTCCAACGATCTGCATGTGTGGATCGACGGCAGCGACGGCAAGCCGATGGACGTCCCCGAGCTGAAGCTGGCTTTGACCCTGGAGTCGAAGGACATCGGCCCGCTGCCGGTCGTCCCGGACCGGCTGGCGGAGGGGCACTGGTCGGCGAGCGGGGTACAGATTCCGATGGCCGGGGACTGGAAGATCGACGTGACGGTACGGACGTCGGACATCGACCAGGTCACCATCGACAAGAACGCGAAGATCGGCTGAGCACGGTGAGCGAGACCAGGAAGCAGGCCCCGGACGGGACCGTCACGACCGTCGCCGCCCCGGGCGGCGACGGCGCCGCACCCACCGGCGTATCGCGGCGGCGGCTGCTGGGCACCGCGGGTGCGGCGGGCGCCACCGGGCTGGTGCTGGGAGCCGGGGGCGGGGCCGCCGGGTACGCCGCCACCCGCCCCGATGAGCCGGCCGCGCTGACGACCGTCGGGGCGACCGAGGCGATGTTTCACGGGAAACATCAACCGGGGATCACCACTCCGCTTCAGGCCCGGGGCCATCTCGTCGCCTTCGACCTGGCGGCGGGCGCAGGGCGCAAGGAAGCGGCGGCGCTGCTACGGCGCTGGTCCGCGGTGGCGAAGGAGCTGATGGCGGGCCGCCCGGCGGCGGGCGGCCCGGACGGGCCCGGGCACGACACCGGGATCGCCCTGGACGCGGGGCCGTCCTCCCTGACCGTCACCTTCGGCTTCGGCCGTACGTTCTTCGCGCGCACGGGTCTGGCCGACCGGCTGCCCGCGGCGCTCGACCCGCTGCCCGCGTTCTCCGCCGACGCCCTCGACGCCAAGCGGTCGAACGGCGATCTGTGGGCGCAGATCGGCGCGGACGACGCGCTGGTCGCCTTCCACGCGCTGCGGGCCCTCCAGAAGGAGGCCGCGGGCACGGCGCGGGTGCGGTGGCAGATGAACGGCTTCAACCGCACCCCCGGCACCACCGCCCGGCCGATGACCGCCCGCAATCTGATGGGCCAGATCGACGGGACCGGCAACCCGAAGCCCGCCGACGAGGACTTCGACCGCCGCGTGTTCGTCCCCGCCTCCCCCGGAAAGCCGCAGGAGTGGATGGAGGGCGGTTCGTACGCCGTCGTCCGCCGGATCCGGATGCTCCTGGACGACTGGGAGAAGCTTCCGGTGGAGCGCCAGGAGCGGGTCATCGGGCGGCGCAAGGCGGACGGGGCGCCGCTGAGCGGGGGCACCGAGACCACGGAGATGGACCTCGACAAGGCGGGTCCGGACGGCCGGCTCGTGATCCCCGACAACGCCCACGCCCGGATCTCCTCGCCCGAGAAGAACGGCGGCGCCGCCATGCTGCGCCGCCCGTTCTCGTACCACGACGGCATCGCGGAGGACGGCACTCCGGACGCCGGGCTGCTGTTCATCTGCTGGCAGGCGGACCCGTTCCGGGGCTTCGTACCGGTGCAGCGCAAGCTCGACCGGGGCGACGCGCTGTCACCGTTCCTCCGGCACGAGGCGAGCGGGGTGTTCGCGGTCCCGGGCGGGGCGGCGGAGGGCGAGTACGTCGGACAGCGGCTGCTGGAGTCGTAGGGCACTCCAGGAGGTGCGGGCCCGCATTCTGAGACAGCGCGGCGGGCCTCGCGAGGCGCACTAGGGTGACCGTATGTCAGCCACGCGCTACGCCTATCTCGGCCCCGAAGGCACCTTCACCGAGGTCGCCCTCCGTACGCTCCCGGAAGCCGCCACCCGGGAACTCGTCCCGATGGTGTCCGTGCCGGCCGCCCTGGACGCCGTACGCAACGGCGAGGCGGCGGCGGCGCTCGTGCCGATCGAGAACTCCGTCGAGGGTGGCATCACCGCGACGCTGGACGAGCTGGCCGGCGGGGAACCGCTGATGATCTACCGCGAGGTGCTGCTCTCCATCACCTTCGCACTGCTGGTCCGGCCCGGTACCAAGCTGTCGGACGTCAAGACGGTCACCGCGCACCCGGCCGCCCAGCCGCAGGTGCGCAACTGGATGGCGGAGAACCTGCCGGGCGCCCTGTGGGAGTCGGCGGCGTCCAACGCGGACGGGGCCCGGCTGGTCCAGGAGGGGCGCTACGACGCCGCGTTCGCCGGTGAGTTCGCCGCCGCCACCTACGGCCTGGAGCCGCTGGTGACGGAGATCCATGACGCGGAGAACGCCCAGACCCGCTTCGTCCTGGTGGGCCGCCCGGCCCGGCCCTCCGCACCGACCGGCGCGGACAAGACCTCCGTGGTGATCTGGCTCGGTGACGACCACCCCGGCGCGCTGCTGGAGCTGCTCCAGGAGTTCGCGGTGCGCGGCGTCAACCTGATGCTGATCCAGTCCCGCCCGACCGGCGCGGGCATCGGCAACTACTGCTTCGCCGTGGACGCGGAGGGGCACATCGCGGACCGGCGGGTCGGGGAGGCCCTGATGGGGCTGAAGCGGATCAGCCCGAAGGTGCGGTTCCTCGGTTCCTACCCGCGGGCGGGCGTCTCCCCGGACGAGGTGCGGCCGCTGCGGGCGGGCACATCGGACGCGGCGTTCACCGAAGCCTCCGACTGGCTGGCGCGCAGCCAGGACGGCCGGATCTGACGCAGTTCCTCCGGGAGCAGGGCTTCGGGGCGGCCTTCTTGCGCGCTCCGCAGCGGTGCGATCTACAGATAGTCACGCACTCCGGAGAGTTATCCACAGGGAGGGGGCTCGCCCTGGGGACAAGTCGACACCGCAATGCGACATCGTCGACAAATCAATCCAGTCACCCCAGAGCCGTCCACAGAACCGCGAGACGGCGCGAGTCGCCGCGTGTCCCCTCAATTACCTTGATCAACTCTTTGAAGTGGCGAATTCCCACCCGAATGAGTGCGCGGAACGGGTTTGGGCGGAGATTCCATGGACCTTCGCCCGACTTCCGGAACAATGCCCTCCGGCATCCACAGAACTTCCACACAGCCTGTGGATAACTATTCCGACATCGACCTCCCTGTGGACAACAGGGCCCGACGCACCCCCAACTCCCGCCCCGCTCAAGGCCGGTACGTCAAGGCGGACCACACCTTCTGCCCTGTTCAGGGGAGTTAACCGCCGTTATTGACGCCCCTTCCCCCACTCCGGCACCGCCGCCGTCCATGATTCCCCCTCAGAAATATCAATTCCGGCAATTCGGTCATAGTGACACGCTCGGCAATATCGGTTCGAGTGCGAGAACCGCGCACCGGTAGCCTGGGGGGGTGATTGACCTTCGCCTGCTTCGTGAGGACCCCGACCGTGTTCGCGCCTCCCAGCGCGCCCGTGGAGAGGACGTCGACCTCGTCGACGCCCTGCTCTCCGCCGACGAGCTGCGCAGGTCGTCCGGCGTCCGCTTCGACGAACTCCGCGCCAAACAGAGGTCGCTCGGCAAGCTGATCCCCAAGGCCACTCCCGAGGAGCGCACCGAGCTCCTCAAGAAGGCCGAGCAGCTCAAGGCCGACGTCAAGGAGGCCGACGCCGCCCAGGACGAGGCCGACGCGGACGCCAAGCGGCTGCTGCTCCAGCTCGGCAACATCGTCCACGAGGACGTGCCGGTCGGGGGCGAGGAGGACTTCGTCGTCCTGGAGACGCACGGCACCATCCGCGACTTCGGCGCCGAGGGCTTCGAGCCCAAGGACCACCTGGAGCTCGGCGAGGCGCTCGGCGCCATCGACATGGAGCGCGGGGCCAAGGTCTCCGGGTCGCGGTTCTACTACCTCACGGGCGTCGGCGCGCTCCTGGAGCTCGCCCTCGTCAACGCGGCGATCGCCCAGGCCACCGAGGCCGGCTTCGTCCCGATGCTGACCCCCGCGCTGGTCCGCCCGCGCGCCATGGAGGGCACCGGCTTCCTCGGCCAGGCGTCGGAGAACGTGTACCACCTGGAGAAGGACGACTACTACCTGGTCGGCACCTCCGAGGTACCCCTCGCCGCGTACCACATGGACGAGATCATCGACGCCGACAAGCTGCCCCTGCGGTACGCCGGGTTCTCCCCGTGCTTCCGCCGCGAGGCCGGCACGTACGGCAAGGACACCCGCGGCATCTTCCGCGTCCACCAGTTCGACAAGGTCGAGATGTTCTCGTACGTCGACCCGGCGGACGCCGAGGCCGAGCACCGCAGGCTCCTGGAGTGGGAGAAGCAGTGGCTCACCGCCCTCGAACTGCCCTTCCAGGTGATCGACGTCGCCACCGGTGACCTCGGCGCGTCCGCCTCGCGGAAGTTCGACTGCGAGGCGTGGATCCCGACGCAGGGCAAGTACCGCGAGCTGACCTCCGCGTCCAACTGCGACGGCTTCCAGGCCCGCCGCCTGTCCGTCCGGATGCGCGAGGGCAAGAAGGTCCAGCCGCTGGCCACGCTGAACGGCACGCTCTGCGCCGTACCGCGCACGATCGTGGCGATCCTGGAGAACCACCAGCTCCCCGACGGGTCGGTCCGGGTGCCCGAGATGCTCCGTCCGTACCTGGGCGGACGCGAGGTCCTGGAACCGGTCGCCAAGTGACCTTCCCCTACAAGCTCGTCGCGACCGACCTCGACGGCACGCTGCTGCGCGAGGACGACACGGTCTCCGAGCGCACCCGCGCGGCACTGGCCGCCGCCACGGCGGCCGGCGCCGCGCACATCATCGTCACCGGACGCGCGGTCCCCTGGACCCGGCACATCCTGGACGACCTCGGTTACGAGGGGCTCGCGGTCTGCGGTCAGGGCGCGCAGGTCTACCACGCGGGCGAGCGCAAGCTGCTGACCTCGCTGACCCTGGACCGGCAGCTCGCCGGTCTCGCGCTCTCCAAGATCGAGGCGGAGGTGGGCCCGCTGCACCTGGCGGCCAGCCGCGACGGGCTGGAGGGCGAGGTGCTGGTGGGCCCCGGCTACCGGGTGCAGGAGGGGCCGCTTCCGTACCTCTTCGTGGACGACGCCTCCGAGATGTGGACCGCCCCGCTCAACAAGGTCTACATACAGCATCCGGAACTGGACGACGACGCGCTGGCGTTCGCGGCGCGGTCGGCCGTCGGCAGCCTGGTCGACGTGGTCATGGCCGGGGCCGGCGTGGTCGAGATCCTGCCGCTGGGCCTGAGCAAGGCGACCGGCCTTTCGCTGGCCGCCCGTCGGCTCGGTGTGAAGGCCGCCGACACGATCGCCTTCGGCGACATGCCGAACGACATCCCCATGTTCGGCTGGGCCCACCACGGCGTCGCCATGGCCAACGCCCACGAGGACCTGAAGGCCGTCGCCCACGAGATCACCGCGTCCAACGAGGACGACGGCATCGCGGTGGTGCTGGAGGAACTGCTCCGCACGGCGGCCGTACGGTAGGACATCCAGCACCTGCGCCCCGACAGCGCGACAGCGGCCCGGCACCGTACCCACGGTGCCGGGCCGCTTCGCTCAGCGCTGCCCGCGCGGCCCGTTACGGCGGCGCAGATCCTTCAGCTGCCCGGCGAAGGCGTCCATCCGCCCGTCCATCCGCACGGCGTCCTGCTGCACGTCCGTCAGCCGCAGGCTCATCGCCCCGACCACCTGGTGCGTCATCTCCACCTTCCGGTCGAGGCTGTCGAGCCGCTCCGACATCCGCATCAGCACCGGTCCGAGCTCCTGAAGCGCACTGCCGACGCCGGTGAGGCAGCTCTCGATGCGCGTGACGCGCTGGTCGAGGGAGGCGTACTGCGTGCGCAGCTCCTCCTCGGCGTCGAGGAGGTAGGTGCGCACGCAGCGGGCGATGTCGCTGTCGCGAAGAAGCATCGCGATGTTGAGGACGGTTCGGCGGGTGTAGAGGGTCAGCCGCGTGGCCGCCTGTGGATAACTTTCCCCTCCCTCTCCCTCCCATAGGGACAACATGTCCCTATGGAAGACTCGCAGCTCAGCGCCGCGCAGCAAGGTGAGTCCGTTCTCCTCGACCTCCGCCCGGTGCCGCTGCGTCACCTTCTTCACGACCTCTGTGGATACTTCGAAGTAGCGAGCCACGTCCTCTGTGCGAACGTGAATTCCGTCCGGGAGCATGACAAGGCTCTTCACCTTGTCGAGGACGTCGACGCGCCCCATCCGCCCGCCGCGCAGCGTGCGCCAGTCGAGCAGGGCGACCTCCGTGGGCATGGGTGTGCCTTTCGTACGAGGGAATGACGAGGACGGCCCACACCCCGGGCTTCAGGGGTGGAGGACGCTCACGGTTGCCACTCACTCGATGACCGGTCCGGTGGGCTGAGCCTCACCCGGTGCCGTCACTCCCCGATTTCACGATCGCTACGACGCCACGGATTCCAGTTGCCTCCACGCACCCTGCCCAACGACCCGATAAACGTACGGTTACGCGCACACCTGTCCGCTCATACGACGACCCCCGCCCTCTTCAGGAAGGGCGGGGGTCGTCGGGGCGTACGGGCAACTCAGGCCTCAGGCCTCAGGCCTCAGGCACTCAGCCCGGAAGCCTCACTCCTCGCCCGCCAGCTTCAGCACCCGCAGCTTCTGGCCCGCGTACCAGGTGGCGGCGACCGTGACCGCGACCAGCAGGACCGTGGCGAGCGGCAGGCCGACCTCCGAGGTCACCGCGCCCTCGCCCGCGACCTTCTGGGCGACCGCGAGCGACCACTGCTGGACGCTGAGCGTCCGCGCACCGGCCACCAGGCTGCCGAAGAGGGCCTCCCAGACCAGGGCGTAGACCAGACCGAGGACGACCGCGTGCCGGCTGACCGTGCCGAGCAGCAGGAACAGGGCGCTGTACGCGATCGAGGCGACCAGCGCCGCGATCGTGTAGGCGACGGCGATCTGCTGGCCGTTGCCGTTGAGGATCAGACCCGCGAGCAGCGTCGGCAGGGCGGAGAACACCATGGTCACCGCGATGGCCACGATCAGCTTGGTGAAGATGATCGTGGGCCGCTTCACCGGCTTGGCCAGCAGGTAGACGATCGAGCCGTCGTCGATCTCGGGGCCGATCGCGCCGGTCCCGGCGATCACGCCGATCAGCGGGACCATCGTGGCGATGGCGAACCCTCCGAGGACATTGGCCGCGACCTGGTCATCGGCCCCGGCGAACATGCGCACGGCCGCGGCGATGACCAGCAGCAGCGCGGGCAGGACGAACAGGATGGCGGCCCGGCGCCGGCCGAGCAGGGCCCGGTAGGTGAGCCGGGCGACTGTGGGGTCGTACATGACGGTGCACAGCTCCTTTCAGGCCACTACTCAGGCCGCTACGAGGTAGGAAAAGACCGATTCGAGGGACTCGTCGGACGGTGAGACGGTGAGCAGCCGGATGCCCTGCTCACGGGCCACCTTCGGGAGCAGTTCGGTGAACCGCCCGAAGTCGACGGCCTGGATGCGCAGCGCCTTCTCGGTCAGGTCGACCTCGATGCCGGCCGTGGACGGGTCGGCGATGAGCGCGGCCGCCAGGGCCCGGTCGTCGCTGGAGCGCACCAGATAGCGGTGCGGCCGGTCCTTCATCAGCCGGCGGATCTTCCGGAAGTCGCCGGACGCGGCGTGCCGGCCCGCCACGATCACCTCGATGTGCGAGGCCAGCTGCTCGACCTCTTCGAGGATGTGGGAGGAGAACAGGACGGTGCGCCCCTCGGCCCCCATCCGCCGCAGCAGCTCCATCAGCTGCATCCGCTGGCGCGGGTCCATGCCGTTGAACGGCTCGTCCAGCAGCAGCACCGAGGGCTCGTGGACCAGCGCGGACGCCATCTTCACGCGCTGGCGCATGCCCTTGCTGTACGTGGAGATCTTGCGGTCCTGCGCGTACTCCATCTGTACCGTGGCGAGCGCCTTCTGCGCCTCGGCCCCGCCCAGACCCTGGAGTTCGGCGTTGGCGACGACGAATTCCTTGCCGGTGAGGAAGTCGTACATCCCCTCCCGCTCCGGGACGATGCCGATCTCCTTGTAGACGGCCTCGTTGCGCCAGATCGGCCGTCCGTCGAGCGTGACCTTCCCCGTCGACGGGGCGAGGAATCCGCCCATCATGTTGATGAGAGTGGACTTCCCGGCGCCGTTCGGGCCGAGGAGTCCGGTGACGCCGGGCCCCACGGTCATGGAGACGTCGTTGACGGCGACCACGTTGCCGAACCAGCGGGAGGTGTGGTCGATCTCGATGGTGGTCACAGCCCGGCCCTCCGGTAACGGCGCATCAGGACGGCGTACGAGCCGGCGACGAGCGCGAGAACAACGAACAGGTAGACCACACCGGTGCCGGCCCCCGGGCCTTCCCCTCCGGGGAAGGCGGAGGTCGCGCCGAGGAACGCGGTCTGGATGCCGTCGATCAGCGTGATCGGCGAGAACAGGCCGAGCCACTGCACGGCCCCTTCCGACCCGGTCTCCCAGGCGATGGCCTGAATCGTGGAGACGGCGCCGTAGGTGATGGTCAGGAGGGCGATCACCGCGGCGACGCCGAAGCCGCGCCGCGGGGTCAGGGCGGCCATCACGAGGCCGAGCCCGGCGAACAGCACGGACAGCAGCGCCACCGACACCAGCCCCTGGCCGAACCACATGGTCTGGTCGGCGAAGTCGAACTTCGCGAGCAGCGAGCCCACATAGAGGATGAGCAGCGGTGCGCCGGTGAGGATGAAGAGCGCCGTCGCGGTGGCGGCCAACTTCGCGAGCACGTAGTCGGCGCGTTCGATGGGCCGCGAGAAGTACAGCGGCACGGTCTTGAAGCGGAGGTCCCTGGAGACCGCCTGCGGTGCCTGGGCGGCGATGAACAGGCCGATGACGGCCTGGAGGTAGATCGCGTACGAGGTGTACTTGACCACCAGCTTGGTGGCGTCCGGCGCGGCCATGGAGACCGCCACCAGGATCGCCGCGACCAGCGCCATCACGCCGAACAGCAGCATGGGCAGCACCTTGGACTTGGCGGAACGGCCCAGTCCGAAGGAGCCCCGCAGGGTCTGCGAGAACAGGGAGCGGCGGGCGTAGGCCCGGCCGAGCCGCGGTCCGTCGTAGGAGCGGTAGCCGATGTTGTGGATCCGGGAGGCGTCACGCCCGGCCGCGGCCTTGGTCTCAGCGCTCATCGCGACCGCTTCCCTTCTGCTGGACGACCTGCTGCGCGGGCTGCGGCACGGCCTGGTGCGCGGCCGGTACGGAGCCGGTGGCGGCGGCCGGGACGGCGGCGTGCGCCGCACCCTGTTCGGTACGGAAGACCTCGGCGATGTGGTGGCGGCGCTGTTCCATGCGGACCAGGCCGAGCCCGAGCCCGGCGACGCTGTCGCGCACCAGGTCGTACGTCTCCTCGCCCACCGCCTCGATCAGCAGGATGTGGCCCGCGCCCGGCAGCCCCTGGGTGTCGATCCCGTCGAGGCCGATGAGCGTGACCCCGGCGTCAGTGAGGACCTTGCGCAGTGCGCCGGTGCCGTCGGGGTGGGTGTCGCTGTCGGTCACCTCGACCGCGAGGGTCGCGGTGGTCTGGGTGAAGTCGCTGGTGGAGCTGGAACGCAGGAGCGTTCCGCCGTCGATGACGACGACGTGGTCGCAGGTGCGTTCCAGCTCGCCCAGCAGGTGCGAGGTCACCAGCACGGAGATGCCGAAGTCGGTGTGGATCCGGCGGATCAGGCCGAGCATCTCGTCGCGGCCGACCGGGTCCAGACCGTTGGTCGGCTCGTCGAGCAGGACCAGCTGGGGGTCGTGGACGAGGGCCTGGGCCAGCTTCACCCGCTGCTTCATGCCGGTCGAGTAGCCGCCGATCGGGCGGTAGCGCTCCTCGTAGAGGCCGACGTGGCGCAGGGTGTCGGCCGTGCGCTCGCGGGCCGCCGTGGGAGGCAGCCCCGACATGCGGGCCATGTGTACGACGAACTCGGTGGCCGAGACGTCGGGCGGCAGGCAGTCGTGCTCGGGCATGTACCCCACCCGTTCCCGGATGGCGGCGCCGCTGGTCGCGACGTCGAGCCCGAGCACTGCGGCCCGGCCTTCGGTGGCGGGGGAGAGACCCAGCAGGATCTTGATCAGTGTGGACTTGCCGGCTCCGTTGGAACCCACCAGACCGGTCACACCCGGTCCGATGTCCAACGTGAGCCGGTCAAGCGCGGTCACCCGGGGGAACCGCATGCTCAGGGCTTCGGTAGCGATTACGGCTGTCACGGAAAAGACGTTAGTGGCGCGGACCACAGAGGTCGTCAGCCCTGACGGCTGGATCCGCGTCAGACTCCAGGCGTACACGCCCGTAGGGGGAGGCGCCGTGGACTCACCGCGGAGCCGACGTCGTCCACAGGCCGTTGTCCACAGGCCGTGCACACCCCTTGACGCAGCCGCCGGACATTGTCACATTCATCAGTGTCACGTTACGGGCACGTACCGCACACGGCAGGGAACGGACGGTGGCATGACGGGAACGACGGGCATGGCGGGCCTGACCGGGACGACCTCTGCGGTGCAGGGTGATGTCGCCCAGGATCTGCGGGGGTTCAGAGAAGTCCAACGCCTGGCCTACGCCTGCGCGGAGGCCGTCGCCGGTCAGCTGCGGTCGGGGGTGACCGAGCGCGAGGCGGCCCGGATGCAGCGCGTGTGGCTGCGCGAGCGCGGTGTGCGCGACTGGTTCCACCTGCCGTTCGCCTGGTTCGGCGACCGTACGGCGTTCGCCGGGTTCAAGGTGCCGCTGCAGTTCTTCCCGACCGACCGGAAGCTGGAGCCGGGGATGCCGTTCATCCTCGACATGGCTCCGGTGTACAAGGGATTCACCGCTGATGTCGGGTATTCGGGGTGCCTCGGACTCAATCCGCTGCACGACAAGCTGCTGGCCGACCTGGAGGCCCACCGCGCGCTGATCCTGCGGGAGGTGCGCGAGCGCCGCTCCTTGCGCGAGATCTACGAGGACGTCGAACGCCTCATGACCGCACAGGGTTACGCGAACAGACACCGGGCCTACCCCTTCGGCGTGATCGCCCACAAGGTCGACCGCGTCGCCGAACGCCGTTGGTCGCCACAGGTGTTCGGCTTCGGCACCCAGTCCCTCAAGGGGCTGCTGAGCGACGCCCTGCACGGTCACCGGGACGGCTGGTCGCCGCTGTGGAGCCCCTACCGCTTCTCCGACCACCCGCCGCAGCCGGGCCTGTGGGCGGTCGAACCCCACCTCGGATTCCGGGGTACGGGCGCGAAGTTCGAGGAGATCCTGGTCGTCACCGACTCCAAGGACCCCGAGCAGAGCGCTTTCTGGCTGGACGACGACCTGCCGCATGTGCGGCGCTGGGCCGAGGAGAAGGTGGCGGCGTGAATCTGTCCCAAGCACGTGAGCGACGCGTGGTCACCGGTGGCGTCGAGTTGTGCGTCGCCGAGCTGGGCGACGCGGGCCGGCCGACCGTGGTGCTGGTCCACGGATATCCGGACAGCAAGGAGGTCTGGTCGGACGTCGCCGCCCGGCTGGCCGAGCAGTGGCACGTGGTGCTGTACGACGTGCGGGGACATGGCAGGTCCACCGCCCCGAAGCCGCTGCGCGGCGGCTTCACCCTGGAGAAGCTGACGGACGACTTCCTGGCCGTGATCGACACGGTCAGCCCGGACCGGCCGGTGCACGTGGTCGGTCACGACTGGGGGTCCGTGCAGGCCTGGGAGTTCGTCACGGTCGGCCGGACCGAGGGCAGGATCGCCTCCTTCACCTCGATGTCCGGTCCGTCCCTGGACCACTTCGGGCACTGGATCAAACGCCGGATGTCCCGCCCCACCCCGCGCAAGGTCGGCCAGCTCCTCGGCCAGGGCGCCAAGTCCTGGTACGTGTACATGCTCCATACGCCGGTCCTGCCCGAGCTCGCCTGGCGCGGGCCGCTCGGCAAGCGCTGGCCCCGAATCCTGGAGCGGCTGGAGAAGGTGCCCGCGGGCGACTACCCCACCGCCTCCCTGCCGAACGACGCGGCGCACGGGGCCTGGCTCTACCGCGACAACGTCCGCGCCCGCCTCGGCAGGCCCCGTGCGGACGCCTACGCCCACGCACCGGTCCAGCTGATCACGCCGACCGGGGACTCCTTCCTCTCGGAGCGGCTCTACGACGGTCTTGAGGACTGGGTCCCCGCGCTGGTGCGCCGTTCGATCCCGGCCAAGCACTGGGTGCCCCGCACCCGCCCGGACCAGCTGGCCTCCTGGATCGACGAGTTCGTCACCGCCAACGAGTCCGCCGGGCGGGACGGCGCGCCCGTGCAGCAGCCGGCGGCCAAGAGCCCCTACGCGCAGCGGTTCGGCGGTCAGCTGGTCCTGGTGACGGGCGCGGCCTCCGGGATCGGTCGGGCCACGGCGTTCGCGTTCGCCGAGGCGGGCGCCCGGGTCGTGGCCGTGGACCGCGACGCGGAAGGGGCCGCCCGGACCGCCGAGATGGCACGGCTGATCGGGGCGCCCGCGGCCTGGGGCGAGGCGGTCGACGTCAGCGACGAGGCCGCGATGGAGAAGCTCGCCGCCCGGGTCGCCGCCGAGTACGGCATCGTCGACGTCCTGGTCAACAACGCCGGTATCGGGCTCTCCGGCTCCTTCCTGGAGACCACCAGCGAGGAGTGGAAGAAGGTCCTCGACGTCAATCTGTGGGGGGTCATCCACGGCTGCCGGATCTTCGGCAAGCAGATGGCGGACCGCGGCCAGGGCGGCCACATCGTCAACACGGCATCGGCCGCGGCCTTCCAGCCCTCGCGCGCACTGCCCGCGTACAGCACGTCGAAGGCGGCGGTGCTGATGCTCAGCGAGTGTCTGCGGGCCGAGCTGGCGGAGAAGTCGATCGGGGTCAGCGCGATATGCCCCGGCATCGTCAACACCAACATCACCGCCACCACGCGCTTCGCGGGGGCCGACGCGGCGGAGGAGGAACGGCTGCAGAAGCGGACGAGCCGGCTCTACGGACGCCGTAACTACCCGCCGGAGAAGGTGGCCGACGCGATCCTGCGGGCGGTCGTGCGCAACCAGGCCGTGGTGCCGGTGACCCCGGAGGCGCGCGGGGCCAGGCTGCTGTCCCGGCTGAGCCCGGGGGCCCTGCGTTCCGTCGCCCGGCTGAAGCCTCCGCTGTGACCGGGGCCGCGGCCGCGGCCGCCGAGTACCGCATCGAGGACCTGGCCCACGCCAGCGGGGCCACGGTGCGCACGATCCGCGCCTACCAGGACCGCGGGCTGCTCCCGACGCCGGAGCGGCGCGGACGGGCCAATGTGTACCGGGAGACCCATCTGGCCCGGCTGCGGCAGATCGCCGACCTGCTCGACCGGGGCTACACCCTGGCCAGCATCAAGGAGTTGCTGGAGGCGTGGGACGCGGGGCGGGGTCTCGGCGGGGTGCTCGGGCTCGCCGCGGAGGTGCACGGCCCGTGGACGGACGAGGAGGCCGACCGGATCAGCCGCCGGGAGCTGGACGCGAGGTTCGGCGGCCGGCAGGACGACGAGGCCATCGCCGAGGCGGTGGAGCTCGGCGTGCTGGAGCGCGTGCCGGGCCGGGACGACGAATTCCTCGTACCCAGCCCGCAAGAGCTGGCGGTCGCCGTGGAGTTGTACGCGGCCGGGGTGCCGCTGACGGCGATCTCGGGTCATCTGCGGGAGCTTCGCGGCCAGGTGGAGCACATAGCCTCCCGTTTCCTGGAGTTCACCACCGAGCACGTCTTCGCCCGCTATCTCGGCCATCTGCCGCCCACCGACGCGGACGCGGCCGAGGCGGCGGCCCTGGTGCGTCGGCTGAGGCCCCTCGCCCAGCAGACCGTGGACGCCGAACTGGCGCGCGCCATGCGGACGTTCGCCACCCGCCACCTGCACCACCACCTCGGCGCGGAGCAGAGCACGATCACCGAGGATGCGACCCGCCCGGTGCTGCTGCCGGTCCGGACAACCCAGGCCGTACAGGATCTGGTTGGCGCGGACCGGTTGGCGGAGTTCATCACGGCGGCCACCGAACGGGAGGTGCAGGCCCGTACGTTGGACCACCTCGCGGCAACTCATGCCAAAGAGGGCAAAATTGACGAAAGCCTCTAAATCTCATGGGTGTTGTCCACAGAACCACCAAATACCCTGTGGATAACTCAAGTTGACTGTGGATCAAACCTGGTGAAGGAGAAAAGCCGAGGAATCACAGAAGAACGAGGAGATGAAAAGCCGAAGAGCCGAAGATCCGGCCAGGCGAAATACGGATGCACCGATCAGCTCGCCACAGGCACTCTGACGCCATGGACGAACGTCGCACCGTCAAGGTGTCCAAGTACCTCTCGAAGCATCTGCGGCACCAGCCGGAACGCATCGGCCTCACTCTCGACGAGAACGGCTGGGTGCCGGTCGACGAGCTGCTGCGCGCCGCGACCCGGCACGGGTTCGCCTTCTCCCGCGCAGAGCTGGACCACGTCGTCGCCGCCAACGACAAGCGCCGCTTCACCATCGAGGGCGGCGCGGCGGGCGGCGCAGGGGCAGACCGTATCCGCGCCAACCAGGGCCACACCGTCACCGTCGACCTGGACCTGCCGCCGGCCGAGCCGCCCGCGCACCTCTACCACGGCACGGTCGCCCGGGTGATGGAAGCGATCCGGGCCGAGGGCCTGCGCCCCATGGCCCGCCACCACGTCCACCTGTCGCCCGACCGGGAGACGGCCACCCGGGTCGGCGCCCGCCGCGGCCGCCCCCTCGTCCTCACCGTGGACGCGGGCGCGATGCACCGCGCCGGCCATGTCTTCCGGGTCAGCGCCAACGGGGTCTGGCTCGCGGACGCCGTACCACCTCAGTTCCTGCTCCTGCGCGGCTGGGGACCTGAGCGACAGGAGCCGTACGGATCAAGCCAGTTGAGCGGGCGCCTCGGTCGCGATGCGCTCGAAGACCTTCGGGTCGACGTCGAAGTCGGAGTCCGGGATCGGGGCGTGGACGACGATCTCGGTGAAGCCCAGCTCCGCGTGGCGCCCCGCGAAGTCGACGAAGGCGTCCACGGACTCCAGCGGGGCGGTGCGGTCCGGTGTGAAGCCGGTCAGCAGGACCCGGTCCGGCTCGGCGGCGTCCCGGCCGATCTCCGCACAGGCCGCCGTGAACTTCTCGTTCTGCGCCCGCAGCGCGGCCCGCGACTCCTCCGGGGTGCCGTTCTCGTACAGCTTGGGGTCGCCGGTGGTGACCCAGGCCTGCCCGTGGCGGGCGGCCAGCCGCAGACCGCGCGGCCCGGTCGCGGCGACCGCGAAGGGCAGCCGGGGGCGCTGGACGCAGCCGGGGATGTTGCGGGCCTCCTCCGCGGCGTAGTGCGTCCCGCGTTCGGTCACCGCGCCCTCGGTGAGCAGCCGGTCCAGAAGCGGAACGAACTCCGCGAAACGGTCGGCCCGTTCGCGCGGGGTCCAGGCCTCCTGGCCCAGCGCGGTGGCGTCGAAGCCGTTGCCCCCGGCGCCGATGCCGAGGGTGATCCGGCCGCCCGAGATGTCGTCCAGGGAGATCAGCTCCTTGGCCAGCGTCACCGGGTGGCGGAAGTTCGGCGAGGTCACGAGGGTGCCGAGCCGCAGGCGTTCGGTGGCCGTCGCCGCGGCCGTGAGCGTGGGCAGCGCCCCGAACCACGGGCCGTCCCGGAAGCTCCGCCAGGACAGGTGGTCATAGGTGTAGGCGGTATGGAAGCCCAGCTGCTCCGCGCGCTGCCAGCGGTCACGACCGCCCTCGTGCCAGCGGTGGACGGGCAGGATCACGGTGCTCAGGCGGAGGCTCATGTCCACGAGCCTACGGCCGTGCCCGGGCCCGTCGGCGCCCCGATGACCTGTGACATATGCCGGAGGAATGTTCCCCAGCTCAGGGGCGTACGCACTCAGATGTGCGCCCCTCCGCACGCCCGTGCGCCTTCGTGGGCGAGAATGGCCCGGTGACCTCAGTGACCGATGCGCCTCTTCCCGCCGTGACCCGGCTGATCGCCACCGACCTCGACGGCACCCTGCTGCGCGACGACAAGACGCTGTCCGCGCGTACGGTCGCGGCCCTCGCGGCGGCCGAGGAGGCCGGGATCGAGGTCTTCTTCGTCACCGGCAGGCCGGCCCGCTGGATGGACGTCGTACGCGACCACGTCCAGAGCCATGGAACGGCGATCTGCGCCAACGGCGCCGTGGTCACCGATCTGCGGACCGACGGCGACCTGCTCTCCGTGCGGCCGCTGGAGCGCGGCGCCGCCCTGCACGTCGTGCGCACCCTGCGCGAGGCGGCCCCCGGCACCTCCTTCGCCGTCGAGTTGACCACCGGCATCAACTACGAACCGGCCTACCCGCCCTTCCATCTGGATCCGGGCGCCACGGTGGCCGTGGCCGAGAAGCTGCTGCACGAGGACGCCCCCGGCGTCGGCGCGCCGGTGATCAAGCTGCTGGCCCACCACACCGAGCTGGCGCCCGACGCCTTCCTCGGCCTGGCCCGCACCGCCGCCGGCGATCGGGCCGCCTTCACCCGGTCCAGCCCCTCCGCGCTCCTGGAGGTCAGCGGGCCCGGTGTCTCCAAGGCCACCACGCTCGCCGCCTGCTGTGCCGAGCGCGGCATCGCGCCCGCCGAGGTGGTCGCCTTCGGCGACATGCCCAACGACATCGAGATGCTCCGTTGGGCCGGGGCCTCCTTCGCGATGGGCAACGCCCATCCGGACGCGGTGGCCGCCGCCTCGGGCCGGACCGCCACCAACGAGGAGGACGGGGTGGCCCTCGTCATCGAGCGGATCCTCGCCGGCCGCAGAGACACCCCCTGAATCCACCCTGCTGAAACCTTTCGGCAGACCGGGCCGAGGAGCCCGATCCGCCGTCCTCACAACGGCGCCTCCCACACCACCGTCGTACCGCCGCCGCCCTCCCCGATCCCCGGTTCGATCCGGCTCGACCCGCCCAGCGACTCGGCTCGGCGGGCCAGATTGCGCAGTCCGCTGCGCCGGCCGCCCTCCGGGATGCCCACCCCGTCGTCGGCGACCGAGAGACGCACCGCCGCCCGCCCGTCCGGCAGGGTCACCGTCGCGTCGACGACCACATCGATCAGCGACGCCCCCGCGTGCCGGAACGCGTTGGAGAGGGCCTCGCGCAACGCGGCGACCAGGTTCTTGCCGGTCAGCTCGCCGACGAGCGAGTCCACCGGCCCCAGGAAGCGGTGCGCGGGCTTGAAGCCGAGCGGGACGGCCGCCATGTTGATCTCCCGCAGGACACGGGTGCGCAGCCCCGACGGGGCCTCGGCCGGTTCCTGCTGGAGCGCGAAGATCGCCGTACGGATCTCCTGGATCGTCACGTCCAGCTCGTCGACCGCCCGGCCGACCCCGGTCCGCACCTCGGGCACCACCGACCGGCGCTGGGCGCTCTCCAGCATCATCCCGGTGGCGAACAGCCGCTGGATGACCAGGTCGTGGAGGTCGCGGGCGATCCGGTCGCGGTCCTCGTACACCGCGAGCCGCTCCCGGTCACGCTGCGCCTCGGCCATCATCAGCGCGAGCGCCGCCTGCGAGGCGAACTGGGTGGCGAGCGTCCGCTCGCTCTCCGTGAACGGGCGCGCGCCCCGGGACCGGGGGGTGGCCAGCGCGCCGAGCACCCGGCCGCCGCTGTGCAGCGGCAGCATCATGCTGGGGCCGAACCGGTCGGCCAGTCTGGTGATCATCCGGCTGTCGGTGGCCGAGTCGTCGATGAACACCGCCTCGCCCGCGAGCAGTTTCGCCACCACCGCGCTCCGGGGCGGAATGATCACACCGAGCGAGGACGAGGGGTCGTCGGACGACACGGCGACGATCTCCAGACCGCCCTCCCCGGTGGGCAGCAGCACGATCCCGGCGGCGGAGTCGGCGAGCCGGCGGGCCTGTTCGGCGACCACGGACAGGGCCTCGTCCGCGTCCCCGCCCGACAGGAGCGCCGTGGTCACCGCGACCGATCCGTCGATCCAGTGCTCCCGTTGCCGCGCCGCCTCGTACAGCCGGGCGTTGCCGATGGCGATCCCGGCCTCCGTGGCGAGCACCCGGACCATGTGGAGGTCGTAGTCGCTGAACTCCGCGCCGTGCCGCTTCTCGGTCAGATAGAGGTTGCCGAAGATCTCGCCCTGGACCCGGATGGGCACCCCCAGGAAGCTGCGCATCCGAGGGTGTCCGGCCGGGAATCCGGCTGACCTGGGGTCGGTCGACAGGTCGGCCAGGCGGACCGGGTCGGGGTCGTGGATCAGCGCGCCGAGCAGGCCCCGGTGGCCGTCGGGCCGCCGCCCGATCGCCTCGGCCACCTCCCGCGGAACGCCGTACGTGACGAAGTCCGAAAGGCCCTCGCCCAGCTCGTCGACGACGCCGATCGCGGCGTACCGGGCGTGGGCGAGCTCGGCGGCCGTCTCGCAGATCCGGTCCAGGGTGGAGTGCAGTTCCAGCCCCGCGCCGACGGAACGCATCGCCTCCAGGAGCTGCGGCACCCGCGCGGTCAGCTCGGTGGACAGCCCCTGGAGGCTGCGGGTGGCCCGGGTGGCGGCGTCGAGGGAGTCCTGCGGATCGGGCTCTGCCATGGCCCGAGCCTAGTTAGTGGCGATAAGGGGCGAAAGTCGAGAATGCGTGCGATGACCGGAGAACGCGACCGTGCACGGCCCGGTTGGGCGACGCGAACCGGGCCGTGCACGGTCGCGTCGCCCAGGGCATCCCCCGGGCCTCACACCCCCGCCCCCACCGTCTCCCTCTCGCGCTCCAGCATCCGGCGCAGCGGCCCGTCCTCGGCGGCGAGTTCGGCGTACGGTCCGCGCTGCACGACCCGGCCCGCGTCCAGCACCAGCACCTCGTCGACCGCCTCCAGGCCGGTCAGCCGGTGGGTGATCAGGACCGTCGCACGGCCCCGGGTCGCGTCCAGCAGATCGGCGGTGAGGGCGTCGGCGGTCGGCAGGTCGAGGTGTTCGGCCGGCTCGTCCAGGACGAGGACGGGGAAGTCGGCGAGCAGCGCGCGGGCCAGGGCGAGGCGCTGGCGCTGGCCGCCGGAGAGCCGTGCGCCGTGCTCGCCCACCGGGGTGTCGAGCCCCTGCGGCAGGGCCGCCGCCCACTCCAGGAGCCGGGCCCGGGAGAGTGCGTCGCGCAGCTCGGGGTCGGTCGCCCCGGGCCGGGCCAGGCGCAGGTTCTCGCGGATCGTGCTGTCGAAGACGTGCGCGTCCTGGGCGCACAGCCCCACCGAGCGCCGGACCGTGTCCGATTCCAGCGCGGCCGCCTCGACGCCACCGAGCCGGTACGCCCCCGACGAGGCGTCCAGGAAGCGCAGGAGGACCTGGGCGAGCGTCGTCTTGCCCGAACCGGAAGGGCCCACGACCGCGATGCGCCGTCCGGGCGTCAGCGTCAGGTCGAGCGAGGACAGGGCGTCCCGCGCCGCACCCGGGTAGCGGGCGCTCAACCCTCGTACCTCCAGGGGGAAGGGGGCGGCGGGCTCCTCGGCGGGGCTCT
>MUNB01000134.1 GCA_002154345.1 Streptomyces griseus | reverse complement strand
CCGGGGCGCGTGCGGTGGCAGTTCGGGCGCGCGGGCGGCGGACGGCCGGGCCTCGGGCGGGCGGGGGGCCGGGGCGGTGAGGCGGAAGCTCATCCGGCCGAAGCTCACCTGGTCGCCGTCGCGCACCGGAATGGAGCCGACGAGCCGCTGGCCGTTGACGCAGGTGCCGTTGGTGGAGCCGAGGTCGCGCAGCACCCAGCGGCCGTTCTGCGCGGAGAGTTCGGCGTGCAGCCGGGAGACCGTCTCGTGGTTGAGGCGCAGTCCGTTCGCCGGGTCGCGGCCGATGAGCAGCGGATACGGGCCGGGCGCGGGGAGCAGCAGCTTGGGGAGCCGCTCGGTCTGCCAGGCGCGGCGCAGCCGCCCGGGGAAGGCGGAGATTCCGCCGACCGCCCGGACCAGACCCTGGGACCAGCGACCGCCGCCGTCCAGGTCGGAGGTGAGGGCCGCCAGCTCCTCGGGGCGGCGGGCGACGAGGGCGAGCTCCATGCGCCGCATGAAGGTGTCGTGCGACAGCTTGCCCTGGGCGGCACCCTCTCTGAGCAGGCCGAGAACACGGTCGCGCTGGGCGTCCGACAGCCGCGCGGGACTCGTGTGGAACTCGAAGGAGGATGTCACGTGGACGATTGTCGGGCCGAGGGGCCCGAGGTGTCCAGACGAGACCGTGTTTCCTCCCGCGCTGACCTGCGCCGCTTTCTCACGGGACGGCCGCCGGGCCCCTTGCTAGGGTCTGCCGCGCACCCACCACGAGGAGACCGTGTGCCCCCTGCGCCATCCCGCCTGACGATCCGCCCGCTGTCCGGACCCGGCGAACTCGACCTGTTCCGCCGCCTTTCGTACGTTCTCGACCATGAGCTCGCCGACGACCTCGCCACCGGACGCCGCCTCCCGGAGTGGATGTGGATCGCCCTGGACGGCGGGCGGGTCGTCGCCAGGGCCGCCTGGTGGACGAACGCGCCGGGCGGCGAGCCGCTGGCGCTGGACTTCTTCGACCTGGACGACGCGCTGCCCGCCCCGGAGCGGATCGAGATCGGCGTCCGGCTGCTGGAGAGGGCGACGGAGGCCGTGGTTCCGGCCGGGGCGCGGCGGCCGGAGTACGGGCGGTTCGTACCGCCGGACTGGCGCGAGGACCCGGTGGCCCGGGAGGTCGTCGGGGCCCGGATCGCGGCGGTGGAGGCGACCGGCGCGCGGATGCTGGTGGAGCGGCTGCGGCTGGAGTGGCGGGCCGGTACGCCGGTGCCCGGGGACTCCGGCCGGCTGGTGTTCCGTCCGGTCACCGGCCGGGAGGATCTGCTGGCGCTGATGACGCCGGTGATGGAGGGCACTCTCGACGCCCATGGGCAGGAGGACCTGGCGTCCGGGCTCGACGCCCGCGCGGCGGCCGAGAAGCACTACGACGAGGAATTGGCGGGGTACTCGACCCCGATGGCCTGGTGGCGGATCGCCGAACTGCCCACCGGCGAGCCGGTCGGCTTCGTGATCCCGGCCCGCAACAACTACCACCCGATCATCGCGTACATCGGGGTGCTGCCCGCCCGGCGCGGCCACGGGTACATCGACGATCTCCTCGCCGAGGGCACCCGGGTGCTGGCGGCCGAGGGCGTGGACCGGATCCGGGCGGCGACCGATCTCGGCAACGTACCGATGGCGAAGTCCTTCGATCGGCTCGGGTACGTCAACTTCGAGCGGGCGTTCAACATGGTGTGGGACGTGGAGAAGAGCGAGGAACGCACCGGATGAACGCGTGGTCGGCGTTGGCGGCGGACGAACCGGTGGTCGTCACGGTGCTGGGCGTGCTCGTCGCGCTCCTGGTGCTTCTGGTCTTCGGCGGGCTGGCGATGGTCGTCTTCGTCAGCCCGCGCAAGCACCGTACGCCCGAGGACCGGAGGCGGGCCCGCGAGCGGAAGGCCGCCCACCGTCGGCAGGCCGCGCTCCGCAAGCGCCGCGAGGCGTTGCGGCGCCGGAGCCGCGACCGGGAGTGAGGGGCCCCGGGCACGCCCGGAAGAAGGGTCACGGATACGCGCCGGAAACGCGGTGGACGGCGGTATCGGCGTCGGCTACGGTCTGTCTCGACATCCGACGCCCGTCGTGGAAGGAGGCGAGAGATATGCGCGGGAACAGCCGCACCACCATCCGCAGTACATCTTTCTCGCGCTCCCGTCCCGTCCGCCGGGCGGTGTCGGACCTCGTCTGACCGGGAGCGCGGCATTCCGTCCCGGAGGACACCTTCATGACCGATCCGGTCATCCGCGCGCTCACGCCGAGCGACGCCGCACTCTTCACCACGTTCCAGGACAGCCCCTTCGTCGGCCGGGCCGCCTTCGGCCACGCATACACCTCGACCGCCGACGGCGGCGAGTACCGCCCCGACTGGTCGTGGGTCGCCCTGCGCGGGGACACCGTCATCGCCAGGGCCGCCTGGTGGGGCGGGCCCGGGGACACCGAGCCCGTCGTGCTCAACTGGTTCGACTTCGCGGACGGGGAGGCTCAGGCGGGCGCCGAACTCCTGCGCCGCGCCCCGTTCGACAAGGAGTACGAGCTGATCGCGCCCGCCGGATGGCGGGACGACCCGGCGGCGCGGGCCGCCGTCGAGGAGCGGGTCGCCGCCGCGACGGCGGCCGGGATGAAGCCGCTGGTCGAGCGCTACCGCTACCGCTGGACCCCCGGCTGCCCGCTCCCCGAGCGGACGGGCCGGCTCACCTACCGCCCGGAGCCGGACGACGAGGTCATCCTCGATGTGCTGCGCCGGGTGCACTCGGCGACGCTGGACGCCCACGCCCGCAAGGCCATCGAGGGCCCCGGCGGCCTGGAGGCGGCGGCGCGCGAGGAGTTGGACTTCTTCCACTGGTGCCCCTCGCCGAGGGAGTGGTGGCGGCTCGCGTACACCCCGGACGGCGAGGTCGCGGGCATCCAGATTCCGGCGCACAACCCGTCGGGGCCCTGCGTCGGCTTCATCGGGGTCGTGCCCGAGGCGCGCGGGCACGGCTACGGCTACGACCTGCTGGTGGAGTGCACGCGCTTCCTGGTCGAGCAGGGCGCCGAGTTCGTCGCGGGGGCGACGGACCAGGGGAACGCGCCGATGGCCGCCGCGTTCGCCCGCGCCGGGTACCCCGTCATCCAGGAGTGGGTCCATCTGGCGTGAGGGCCCCGGCCTCCTCGGCCAGCCACTCCAGGCGGAGTCGCTGCTCGGCGGGGATCGTCGCGTCCTCGCCGCGCGGCCCCACGTTGAGCAGCACGTTCCCGCCGTCGGCCGCCGTGTCCCGGACCAGTGAGGTCAGCGCCTCGCGGCCGATGAAAGAGTCCGGCCCCGAGGCCCGGTTGTAGCCGAAGCTGTGGTCGACGCCCCGGGTGATCTCGTACGGGTCGGAGCCCTCGTAGCGGGCGTACTCCGGGGTGCGGAAGTCGAAGACGGGCGGTGTGCGCGGGACGAAGCCCTCGCCCTGCGCCACCGTCCGGCGGTCCCACCAGTTGTACAGCGCCTTGGCGCCCGGCAGGTTCAGGCCCCGCCAGTGCGGTGCGTACGGCAGCAGACGGTCGTTGACGACGCCGTGCGGCACGGTGAAGCGGTAGAAGTCGACCAGCGAGCGGACCTCGGCGGCGGAGGCGGGCCAGGCGATGTCGTTCCAGAGGATGTCGGGGCGGTAGCGGCGGATCAGCTCGCGCAGCTGCGCGTCGGCGTACGCCGGGTAGGCGCCGCGCGGGACCGCGGAGAACATGGCGGCGGCGGTGCCGATGGGCCGGTCGTCGAAGGTCCAGTCGAGTCCGCCGGAGTAGTAGACGCCGAAGCGCAGGCCCTCGGCCCGTACGGCTTCGGCGAACTCGCCGACCACGTCCCGGGTGGTGTGCCAGCCGGTGCGGTGCGGGTTCTCCGTCTCGGAGGGCCAGAGGCAGAACCCGTCGTGGTGCTTGGTGACCAGGACCGCGTATCCGGCGCCCGCCTCGCGGAAGGAGCGGGCCCAGGCGGCCGGGTCCCAGCCGGCGAGCCCGTCCTCGAAGTCGTGGCCGAAGTCGGTGTAGGGGCGCTTCCCGTAGGTGGCGCGGTGGTGGGCGGAGACCGGGGAGCCGGGGAAGCGGAGGGAGTTCTCGTACCACTCCGCGTACGAGGTCCAGCCCAGCGGAGCGCGCCGGCCCGCCGCCGGGAGTTCGGCGGCGGGAACGTAGGGCGGGGCCCAGCCGGGTACGGATGCGGGTGTCCAGTGAACGAAGATCCCCAGCCTGGCCCGGGACCACCATGAAGCGACCATGGCGGGAAGTATTGATCACTCGGGGGGTGCCGCGTAAGCCCCCTCGACCGCCGGGTTCCGCTTCTGTGTCTTCTGTGCGCGGATCAGGTCGCGGTACCAGGCGTACGAGGCCTTCGGCGTACGGGTCAGCGTCTCGTAGTCGATGTGGACGAGGCCGAACCGCTGCGAGGCGCCCTCCGTCCACTCGACGTTGTCGGTGAGCGACCAGGTGAAGTAGCCGCGTACGTCGACCCCGGCGTCCATCGCCGAGCGCAGGGCGGTGAGGTGGCTCTCCAGGTAGGCGATGCGGCGGTCGTCGGCGTGCGGTTCCTCCAGGGCGCAGCCGTTCTCGGTGATGTAGAGCGGCGGGAGGCGGTCGCCGTAGCGGGTGTGCAGCGTGGTGACGATCTCGGTGAGGCCCTCGGGGACGACCGGCCAGCCGAAGCCGGTCTTCTCGTACCCCTCGATCTCCCGTATCCCGAAGGGGAGTTCGGCGGGCATGGCGAAGCCGGAGAAGGTGTCCAGGGCTTCGGGCCGGGGCGCTCCCACGAGGGTCGGGTTGTAGTAGTTGACGCCGTACCAGTCGAGCGGGGTGGAGATGACCTTCAGATCGTCGGCGACCGGGCCCGGCATCAGGGCGGCGAGGCCCTCGTCCGGGTAGCGGCCGGTGAGGACCGGGTCGGCGAAGAGCCAGTTGGTGAGCGCGTCGTACAGCTCCGCGCCGAAGCGGTCCTCGTCGGTGTCCCCGGCCGTCCAGACCGGGGCGTGCGAGAAGGCGGCCCCGATGTTGTCCGCGCCCGCCGCGCGCAGGGCGCGGACCGCGAGGCCGTGGGCGAGGAGCTGGTGGTGGGCGGCGGGCAGGGCGTCGAAGAGCAGGGTGCGGCCCGGGGCGTGCTCGCCGAGCGCGTAGCCGAGCATGGTGACCTCGGCGGGCTCGTTGATCGTGATCCACATGGGGACGCGGTCGGCGAGGCGTTCGGCGACGATGCCCGCGTACTCGGCGAAGCGGTGGGCGGTGTCCCGGTCGAGCCAGCCGCCCGCCTCCTCCAGCGGGAGCGGGGTGTCCCAGTGGTAGAGGGTGGGGGCGGGGGTGATGCCGTGGGCGCACAGCTCGTCGACGAGCCGGTCGTAGAAGTCGAGCCCGTCGGCGTTGACGGCTCCGCTGCCGCCGGGCACCACACGGGGCCAGCTGACGGAGAACCGGAAGGCGTCGGCGCCGAGCCCCGCCAGCAGGGCGACGTCCTCGCGGTAGCGGGCGTGGAAGCCGGTGCCCCGGGTGGTGTCGGTGCCGTCCTTGATCCGGCCGGGCCGGGCGGCGAAGGCGTCCCAGCCGGAGGGGCCCTTGCCGTCCGCGTCCACCGCCCCCTCGGTCTGGAAGGCGGAGGCGGAGGCTCCCCAGAGGAAGCCGGGCGGGAACATCGGCAGGGTCATCGCGGCCTCCAGCAGCCGTGCGTCTGAGCGGAACCGGTACGTGTCGCCAAAACCAGTACGTGTGCGCGAAATCCGTATGAGCGGGAACGCGCCGGGCAATGATCAGGACCAGACCTTAATCGCCGGTGGCGGGCGGCAACAGAGCCTGTCGCGTGGAGCGTGAAGCCCGGCCGCGGGCCGCGCGCGCCCCGCCCAGGGACGAGGAGTGGTGGATGCAGTTCGAGGTGTGGGCCCCCGAGGCGGACTCGGTCGTGCTGGAGGCGGCGGACGTCCGCTCCCCGATGGAGCGCGACGCGGGGCGCGAGGGCTGGTGGACGGCCGAGGCGGAGGCGTCCGACGGGGACCGTTACGGGTTCCGGGTGGACGACGGGCCGCTGCTGCCGGACCCCCGGTCGCGGCGTCAGCCGGACGGGCCGGACGGTCCGAGCGCGGTCGTCGACCAGGAGGCGTACGCCTGGTGCGACGGATGGGCGGGGCGGCGGCTGAACCGGGCGGTGCTGTACGAGCTGCATGTGGGGACGTACACCGCCGAGGGCACCTTCGACGCGGCGGCGGCGCGGCTGGGCCATCTGGCGGAGCTGGGCGTCACCCATGTGTCGCTGATGCCCCTCTGCCCGTTCCCGGGGGTCAACGGCTGGGGCTACGAGGGCGTCTCGCTCTGGGCGGTGCACGAGCCGTACGGCGGGCCCGAGGGGCTGAAGCGCTTTGTCGACACGGCGCACGGGCTGGGGCTCGGGGTGGTCCTGGACGTCGTCCACAACCACCTGGGCCCGTCCGGCAACCACCTGCCCGCCTTCGGCCCGTACTTCACCGACACCCACCACACCCCGTGGGGCGCGGCGGTCAATCTGGACGCGCCGGGCTCCGACGAGGTGCGGGCGTTCCTGCTGGGCAGCGCGCTGGCCTGGCTGCGCGACTACCGGCTGGACGGGCTGCGGCTGGACGCGGTGCACGCGCTGGCCGACACCCGGGCGCTGACCTTCCTGGAGGAGCTGGCGGCGGCGGTGGACGCGCTGGCGGTGGAGCTGGGGCGGCCGCTCGGGCTGATCGCGGAGTCCGACCTCTGCGACCCGCGCACCACCACTCCGCGTCCGGCGGGCGGCCTCGGGCTGCACGCGCAGTGGAACGACGACTTCCACCACGCCCTGCACACCGCGCTGACCGGCGAGTCGCAGGGCTACTACGCCGACTTCGCCCGCGCCCCGCTCGCCGCCCTCGCCAAGACGGTGACGTCGGCGTTCTTCCACAACGGGACGTGGTCCAGCTTCCGGGGCCGGACCCACGGCCGCCCGGTCGACGTGTCCCGTACCCCGGCGCACCGCTTCGTCGGGTACGCGCAGACGCACGACCAGATCGGCAACCGCGCGCTCGGCGACCGGCTCGCCTCTTCCCTCTCCCCCGGGCTCCAGGCGTGCGCCGCCGCGCTCGTGCTGACCGGTCCGTTCACGCCGATGCTGTTCATGGGCGAGGAGTGGGGGGCGCGCACCCCGTGGCAGTTCTTCACCGACCACACGGACCCGGAGCTGGCCGAAGCCGTACGCAACGGCAGGCGACGGGAGTTCGGCGCGCACGGCTGGGCCGAGGAGGAGATCCCCGACCCGCAGGACCCGGCGACCCGCGACCGCTCGGTCCTCGACTGGACCGAGCCGGAGCGCGAACCGCACGCACGGCTGCTCGCGTGGTACCGCGAACTGATCGCGCTGCGGCGGACGTTGCCCGATCTGCACGACCCCGACCTGGCGTCGGTGAAGACCGCGTTCGACGAGGACGCGCGGTGGTTCGCGTACCGCAGGGGCGATCTGCGGGTCGTGGTGAACCTGGCCGACAAGCCGGCGGCGATCCCGCTCGGTCTCGGCCGCCACCGCCGGTCCGGAGGACGGGTGCTGGCGGCCTGGGAGCCGGTGGAGGCGCCGGGGGCGGACGGGGTACTGCGTCTGCCGCCGGAGTCCTGCGTGGTGCTCGCGGACGACTGAACGCCCGCGCCCGCGCGCCTACTCCACGACGGCCAGTTCGCGGGCGGTGGTGTTGAGCCGCCGCCCGCCGTCCTCGGTGACCGCCACGATGTCCTCGATCCGGACGCCGAAGCGGCCCGGGAGGTAGATGCCGGGCTCCACGGAGAAGCACATGCCGGGCACGAGCGGCTGCTCCTCGCCCTCGATCATGTAGGGCGGCTCGTGGGTGGTGACGCCGATGCCGTGGCCGGTGCGGTGGATGAACCGGTCGCCGTAGCCGAACTCGGTGATCACCGCGCGGGCCGCCCGGTCGATCTCCTGGCAGGCGACGCCGGGCCGGACGGCGGCGCAGCCCGCCTGCTGGGCCTCGCGGACGATGTCGTGGACCCGCTGCTCCTCGGCGGTGGGCTCGCCGACGTGGACCGTACGGGAGGTGTCGGAGCCGTAGCCGTGCTTCAGCCCGCCGAAGTCGAGGACGACCATGTCGCCGCGCTCGATGGTGCGTTCGCCCGCCTCGTGGTGCGGGTTGGCCCCGTTCGGGCCGGATCCGACGACGGTGAAGTCGACCTGGGAGTGTCCGAACTCCCGCAGCAGCGCGGCGAGATCGGTGGCCAGGTCGATCTCCGGCGGCCGGAGAAACGCATCTTGAGGATTTCCTCGTACGTGGCGTCGGCGGCGGCCCCGGCGGCGGCGAGCCGTTCCAGCTCGGCGGCGTCCTTCACCGCGCGGAGCATCGGCAGCGCCTCGGTGAGCGCGGTGTAGGAGGTGCCGGGCAACTCCCGCTGGAGGCCCAGCAGATGCATCGCCCAGGCGTTGTCGCTGACGCCGAAGCGGCCCTCGGCGTCCAGCAGCGGGGCGGTCACCGCGTACGGGTCCTTGCCGTCGGTCCAGTCCCGCAGGGTGAGGGCGGGCGCCCCGGTGGCGGCGGCCGCGTCGGGGGCCTCCAGGGTCGGGACCACCAGGACCGGGTCCTGACCGGCCCGCAGCACCAGGAGCGTGAGGCGTTCGGTGCTCACGGGGCGGTAGCCGGTGAGGTGCACGAGGTCGGGGCCCGGCGCGACGATCACCCCGGCGAGCCCGGCCTCGGCGGCGGACTCGGCGGCCCGTGCCATCCGGGCCCGGTAGTCGTCGGCGGTGAAGGGCGCGGGCGGGACGGGCTGCTGGACGGACGGGGTCGGGCTGGACATTCGGGGCCTCCTGGCGGTGCGACACGGCACACAGCATCCTGCCCGCCCGGCGGGGCGTACGCGACCGGCTTGCCGGTGTGTGTCGGACGCCTTGGTCGGGTGCCGGACACTGTGGCCGTACGCCGTGGCGCGTGCCGAGCGCCGTGGCCGTGTGCCGTACGCCGTGGCGCGTGCCGTACGCCGTGGCCGTGCGCCGGGAGCGCCCGGCGGGTCAGAGGCGCACGACCAGGTCGGCCAGGTCGCGGCCGCCCGCCACCAGCCGGGCGTTCGCCTCGTCGGAGCGGGCCACCCACTCCTCGGCGTCCGGCCGGGGCCGGCCGTGGCGCACATGGCGGTCGACGAGCCGGCGCACCCGGACCTCCGGGTCGAGGTCCAGGAACCACACCTCGTCCAGCAGCCCGCGCACCGGCGTCCACGGCCCCTCGTCGAGCAGCAGGTAGTTGCCCTCGGTGACGACGAGCGGCACGTCCGGCGGTACGGGCAGCGCACCGGCGACCGGCTCCTCCAGCGACCGGTCGAAGGCGGGCGCGTAGACCACGTGCTCCGGGTCCGGGTCGCGCAGCCGGCGCAGCAGGGCCGCGTACCCGGCCGCGTCGAAGGTGTCCGGCGCGCCCTTGCGGTCGGCGCGGCCCAGGCGGTCCAGTTCGGCGGCGGCGAGGTGGAAGCCGTCCATCGGGACGAGGGCGGCGCGTCCGTCCAGGGCCGCGACCAGCCGGTCCGCCAGAGTGGACTTGCCGGCTCCGGGCGGGCCCGCGATCCCGAGGACGCGCCGCTGTCCGGCGTCCGCGAGCGCGCGGGCCCGGTCCGTCAGGGCGGCGAGGCCGCCGTTGCTCGTACCGTCCACGATGTCCATGCGGAGCATTGTGCGGCGGCGGGACGCCCCGGCGTTAGTGTTACGTATAACCTCACCGTCGGAAGGACTCCCCCGCCATGTCCCACATCGCCCTGGTCACCCTGGTCGTCCGCGACTACGACGAGGCGCTCGCGTACTACCGCGACGCGCTCGGCTTCGAGCCGGTGGAGGACACCGACCGGGGCGACGGCACCCGCTGGGTGGTGGTGCGCCCGCGCGGGGCGGCCGCGGGCACGGGGCTGCTGCTGGCCCGGGCGAAGGACGAGGCGCAGACCGCGGCCGTCGGGGCGCAGACCGGCGGCCGGGTCGGCTTCTTCCTGCACACCGAGGACTTCGCGGCCGACCACGCGCGGATGAGCGCGGCCGGGGTGCGGTTCCTGGAGGAGCCCCGGCACGAGACGTACGGCTCGGTCGCGGTCTTCGAGGACCTGTACGGCAACCGCTGGGACCTGCTCCAGCCGGCCGCCTGAGCCCGAGGACCACCTCCTGGGCCCGGGGCTCAGTGCCCGCCCCGGCCCTCCAGGTAGGCCAGCACCGCGAGGACGCGCCGGTGCACGGTGCCGTCGTCCGGCTCCAGGCCGAGCTTGGCGAAGATCGAGCCGATGTGCTTGCTCACCGCCCTTTCGGAGACGGTGAGTTCGGCGGCGATGGTGCCGTTGGCCTTGCCCTGCGCCATGTGTTCCAGGACCTCGCGCTCGCGGGCGGTGAGACTCTGGAGCGGGCCCGCCGAGGACTTGCGGGTGAGGAGCTGGGAGACGACTTCCGGGTCGAGCGCGGTGCCGCCCGCCGCCACCCGGTCCAGCGCCTCCAGGAACTGTTCGACCCGGCCCACCCGGTCCTTGAGCAGATAGCCGATGCCCCGGGCGCCCTGGGCGAGCAGTTCGGCGGCGTACGTCTCCTCGACGTACTGCGAGAGGACCAGGATCGGCAGGTCCGGCAGTTCGGCGCGGGCGGCGAGCGCGGCCCGCAGGCCCTCGTCGCGGAAGGTGGGCGGCAGCCGTACGTCCAGGACGGCGACGTCCGGACGGTGTTCGAGCAGCGCGGGCAGGATCTCCGGGCCGGCCGCCGCGTCGGCCACCACCTCGTGTCCGGAGCTGGTGAGCAGCAGGATCAGGCCCTCGCGCAGGAGGGCGTTGTCCTCGGCGATCACGATCCGCACGGCAGCTCCACTTCGATATCCGTCGGCCCCCCGGCGGGGCTGCTGACGCGGGTGGCGCCGTCCAGTGCGGCGACCCGCCGCCGGATGCCCACCAGCCCGCTGCCGGCGCGTTCGTCCGCGCCGCCGCGACCATCGTCGCCGATGGTCACCCGCAGCAGGCCGGGGGGCCGGTCGATGCGGACCCGGGCGGCGGTGGCGCCGCTGTGCTTGCTGATGTTGGTGAGCGCCTCGGCCACCACGAAGTAGGCGGCGGCCTCGATCGCGGCGGGCAGCCGCCGGCCGTCCTCCACGGCGTCCAGGTCCGCCGTGACGGGTACGGCGACATCGGCGGCCAACGCCCGTACCGCACCGGCCAGTCCACGGTCGGTGAGCACCGGCGGGTGGATGCCGCGCACCACGTGCCGCAGCTCGGCGAGCGCGGCGTCCGCCCCGTCCTGGGCCTCGTCCAGGCGGGCCCGCGCGGCGGCCGGGTCACGGTCGAGGAGCTGTTTGGCGAGCCCGATCCGCATCGACAGGGCGACGATCCTGGCCTGGGCCCCGTCGTGCAGATCGCGTTCGATGCGCCGCAGTTCGGCCCCGTGCGCGGCGACCGCACCGGCCCGGCTCTCGGTGAGGTGGGCGATCCGTTCGGTGAGTTCGGCGGCGGGCGGCGGGGCGAGCAGGGCCAGCGTCCAGCCCGCCGAGAGGTCGGCCAGCACCGGGTGCCAGCGCAGCGCCCAGCCCGGCCGCTCGGGCGGCTCGGTGCCGTACTCGTCGGCCCGCCGCCGGTCCACCAGTCCCACGACGGGCAGGACGATCCCGTCCACCAGCAGGGCGACGGGCCACAGGACCATCGCGAGATAGCCGAGGCCCATCCCGAAGAGCGTCTGCACGGGCAGCCAGAGCGCGAGCCGCCAGGTGGTCCGGTCGGTGAGCGTCCACCGGACCCGTTCGGACAACTCGCCGCCGGGCGGCGGCGGGTAGGAGGCCGGCCGGTGTCCGGGCCCGAGCCGGGCCGCCGCCCGGCGGCTCTCCGCCCCGGCGGCCCGGCGCAGCAGCGTGGCGGCCTCCGGCAGGGCGGGCAGCCCGATGATCGCGACGGCGAACAGGAGGGCCGCCACCACCAGGAACGCGCCGAGGTAGGTCAGCAGGGCGATCCCGATGCCGAGGAAGAGGTAGCGCGAGGCGTCCCAGGAACGCCGGACGGCGAGCGTGAGAGGGGCGGACGTGGAGCTGCTCATGGCAGCCCACGGTACGGGGGCGGGCCCACCGCCGGAG
>MUNB01000133.1 GCA_002154345.1 Streptomyces griseus | reverse complement strand
GGGGGCGGGGGTGGGCGGGGGCATGGTTTTCTGGCCGTCATGAGCGACATCCAGCAGCCCGCAGCGCCGACCACCGAGGTGACCGTCTGGTCGCTGGAGCAGACCTCGCCCGCCGATCTGCGTCCGGCGCGTGAGCCGGAGGGCGATGTACGCATCGTCCGGTCCGAGGTTCCGTTGCCGGAGTTCAGCCGCTTCCTCTACTCCGCGGTGGGCGGCGACATCCGGTGGACCGACCGGCTGAGCCTGACGTACGCCCAGTGGCAGGAGGCCCTGGAGCGGCCCGGGGCGGAGACCTGGGTGGCGTACGAGAACGGGACGCCGGCCGGGTACGTGGAGCTGGACGCGCAGGACGACGGCGTGGTCGAGATCATGTACTTCGGGCTGATCCCGGCGTTCCGGGGCCGGCGGATCGGCGGTCACCTCCTGTCGTACGGGGTGGCGCGCGCCTGGGATCTGGCGGAGCGCTGGCCGGAACGTCCGGCGACGAAGCGGGTGTGGCTGCACACCTGCTCGAAGGACGGCCCGCACGCGATGGACAACTACCTGCGGCGCGGCTTCCGGCTCTTCGACACGAAGACCGAGGTGGAGCCCGAGGTGGCGACGCCCGGTCCGTGGCCCGGGGCGTACGCCTCCTGATCGTCGGTGTTCCGGGGGCGGTGGAACGGCCGCCCTCTCCTCGGTGATCCCCGCACGGGCGATTTGTCGCCTATGCCGATCCTCCGCTCCGTGACGAGCACCACATCGTCTCACCTTTCGAGACCCAGCCGTCCACATGGCGGATAGTGGTGGACTGCCCCGAGATGCGCGTGACACGCTTCCGTCATGTCTGGAACTGGAATTGCCTTGGTGAGTCGACGCCACGTCGACCTCGGCCGCATGTCCAGCGCCATCTGTCCGGCGAGCTGAGAGACCCAGCACCGCCGCACTTCTCTTACCTCTGAACCGCCCTGCGCACCGCCGCGCCTCAGCGCGAGTGTGCCGCTCAGAGCCGCCCTCCCGCAGTCCCGAAGGACGTATTGCCATGGCCGCTACCCCGGAACAGCCTGCGACCGCCACGCCCCGCCGCAAGGCCGGACGGCACCGTGGTGAAGGTCAGTGGGCCGTGGGCCACCACACGCCCCTCAATGGGAACGAGCAGTTCAAGAAGGACGACGACGGTCTCAACGTACGGACACGTATTGAGACGATCTACTCCAAGCGCGGTTTCGACTCCATCGACCCCAACGACCTGCGCGGACGTATGCGCTGGTGGGGGCTGTACACCCAGCGCAAGCCCGGCATCGACGGCGGCAAGACGGCCGTGCTGGAGCCGGAGGAGCTGGACGACAAGTACTTCATGCTGCGCGTCCGGATCGACGGCGGCCGGCTGACCACGCGGCAGCTGCGGGTGATCGGAGAGATCTCCCAGGAGTTCGCGCGCGGTACCGCCGACCTCACCGACCGGCAGAACGTGCAGTACCACTGGATCCGCATCGAGGACGTGCCGGAGATCTGGCGGCGGCTCGAAGAGGTGGGCCTGTCCACCACCGAGGCCTGCGGTGACACACCCCGTACGATCCTCGGCTCGCCCGTCGCGGGCGTCGCGGAGAACGAGATCATCGACGGCTCGCCCGCCATCGACGAGATCCAGCGCCGGTTCATCGGCAACCCGGACTTCTCCAACCTGCCCCGCAAGTTCAAGACGGCGATCTCCGGCTCTCCGCACCTGGACGTGGCGCACGAGATCAACGACATCGCCTTCGTCGGCGTGAACCACCCGGAGCACGGCCCCGGCTTCGACCTCTGGGTCGGCGGCGGCCTCTCCACCAACCCCAAGCTCGGGGTGCGGCTCGGCGCCTGGGTGCCGCTGGACGAGGTGCCCGACGTGTACGGCGGGGTCATCGGGATCTTCCGTGACTACGGATACCGGCGGCTGCGCACCCGCGCCCGGCTGAAGTTCCTGGTCGCGGACTGGGGCGCGGAGAAGTTCCGCCAGGTCCTGGAGGACGAGTACCTGAAGCGGAAGCTGGTCGACGGGCCCGCGCCCGAGGAGCCCGCCCAGACCTGGCGCGACCACCTCGGGGTGCACCGGCAGAAGGACGGCCGCTTCTACGTCGGCTTCGCCGCGCGCGTCGGCCGGGTCGACGGCTCCACGCTCACCAAGATCGCCGAAGTCGCCGAGGCACACGGCTCCGGCCGGGTGCGGACCACCGCCGAGCAGAAGATGATCGTGCTGGACGTGGCCGAGGAGCAGGTGGAGTCCCTGGTCGCCGGCCTGGAGGCGCTGGACCTCAAGGTCACGCCGTCCCCGTTCCGGCGCGGCACGATGGCCTGCACCGGCATCGAGTTCTGCAAGCTGGCGATCGTCGAGACGAAGGCGCGCGGCGCCTCCCTCATCGACGAACTGGAGCGCCGCATCCCGGAGTTCGACCACCCGATCACCATCAACATCAATGGCTGCCCGAACGCCTGCGCCCGCATCCAGGTCGCCGACATCGGCCTCAAGGGCCAGCTGATGCTGGACGCCGACGGCAACCAGGTCGAGGGCTACCAGGTGCACCTCGGCGGAGCGCTCGGCCTGGAGGCCGGGTTCGGCCGCAAGGTCCGTGGCCTGAAGGTCACGTCCGCCGAACTGCCGGACTACGTCGAGCGGGTGCTCGGCCGCTTCCAGGAGGAGCGCGAGGACGGCGAGCGCTTCGCCACCTGGGCGGCGCGCGCCAGTGCGGAGTCGCTGTCATGAGCGAGCGAGCCGCCCCGTTCTACTGCCCGTACTGCGGCGACGAGGACCTGCGCCCCAACGAGACCGGTCACGGCGCCTGGGAATGTGCTTCCTGCAACCGCGCGTTCCAGCTGAAGTTCCTGGGTCTGCTGACCCGGGGCGTTCAGCGCAACGACGGTGAAGGGGACCGGATATGACGGACACTCTGCTGAGCGGCGAGCTGATCGACGAGGAGCTCCGGGAGCTGGCCGAGCGGGCCGGACGGGAGCTGGAGGACGCCTCCGCGACCGAGATCCTGAAGTGGGCGACCGACACCTTCGGGCCGCGTTTCTGCGTCACCTCCTCGATGGAGGACGCCGTGGTCGCGCATCTGGCCTCGCGGGTGCTGCCGGGCGTGGACGTGGTGTTCCTGGACACCGGCTACCACTTCCCGGAGACCATCGGCACCCGGGACGCGGTGGACGCGGTGATGGACGTCAACGTCATCACGATCACCCCCCGGCAGACGGTCGCCGAGCAGGACGCGGAGTACGGCGAGAAGCTGCACGACCGCGACCCGGACCTGTGCTGCGCGCTGCGCAAGGTCAAGCCGTTGGAGGACGGCCTGACCGCGTACGCCGCGTGGGCGACGGGGCTGCGCCGCGACGAGTCCCCGACCCGGGCGAACACCCCGGTCGTGGGCTGGGACGCCAAGCGCCGCAAGGTGAAGGTCTCCCCCATCGCCCGCTGGACCCAGGACGACGTGGACGCCTACGTCGCCGAGCACGGGGTGCTCACCAACCCGCTGCTGATGGACGGTTACGCCTCCGTCGGCTGCGCGCCCTGCACCCGCCGGGTGCTGGAGGGCGAGGACGCGCGGGCCGGCCGCTGGGCCGGACGGGGCAAGACCGAATGCGGGCTGCACGGCTGATGACGACTGATCAGGAGACTTCGATGAGCGTGACGGAGACGGGGGCCACGATCTGGCTCACCGGTCTGCCGAGCGCGGGCAAGACCACCATCGCGTACGAGCTGGCGGGCCGGCTGCGGACCGAGGGCCACAAGGTGGAGGTGCTCGACGGCGACGAGATCCGCGAGTTCCTCTCCGCGGGCCTCGGCTTCTCCCGCGAGGACCGGCACACCAACGTGGCCCGGATCGGCTTCGTCGCCGAGCTGCTGGCCGCCAACGGCGTGAAGGTGCTGGTCCCCGTCATCGCCCCGTTCGCCGACAGCCGCGAGGCCGTCCGCAAGCGGCACGCCGCCGAGTCCACCACCTACCTGGAGGTGCACGTCGCGACGCCCGTCGAGGTGTGCTCCGTACGCGATGTGAAGGGGCTGTACGCCAAGCAGGCGGCCGGCGAGATCAGCGGTCTCACCGGGGTCGACGACCCCTACGAGGCCCCCGAATCGCCCGACCTGCGGATCGAGTCGCACCAGCAGACCGTGCAGGAGTCCGCAGCGGCGCTCCACGCGCTGCTCACCGAGAGGGGCCTGGCGTGAGCACCGTCGCCACCGTGCCGGAAGGCACCGTCAATCCGTACGCGCTCAGCCACCTGGACTCCCTGGAGTCCGAGGCGGTCCACATCTTCCGTGAGGTGGCGGGTGAGTTCGAGCGGCCGGTGATCCTGTTCTCCGGCGGCAAGGACTCCATCGTGATGCTGCATCTGGCGCTCAAGGCGTTCGCGCCCGCGCCGGTGCCGTTCACGCTGCTGCACGTGGACACCGGGCACAACTTCCCCGAGGTCCTGGAGTACCGCGACCGCACGGTGAAGAAGCACGGGCTGCGGCTGCACGTCGCCTCCGTGCAGGAGTACATCGACGCCGGGAAGCTCCGCGAGCGCCCCGACGGCACCCGCAACCCGCTCCAGACGGTCCCGCTGACCGAGGCGATCCAGCAGCACCGCTTCGACGCGGTGTTCGGCGGCGGTCGGCGCGACGAGGAGAAGGCGCGCGCCAAGGAGCGGGTCTTCTCGCTGCGCGACGAGTTCTCGCAGTGGGACCCGCGCCGGCAGCGGCCCGAGCTGTGGCAGCTGTACAACGGCCGGCACGCCCCCGGCGAGCACGTCCGGGTCTTCCCGATCTCCAACTGGACCGAGCTGGACGTCTGGCAGTACATCGAGCGCGAGTCCATCGAGCTGCCGGAGATCTACTTCGCCCATGAGCGCGAGGTCTTCAACCGCAACGGCATGTGGCTGACCGCCGGGCACTGGGGCGGGCCCAAGGAGCACGAGGCCACCGAGACCCGTCTGGTGCGCTACCGCACGGTCGGCGACATGTCCTGCACCGGCGCCGTCGACTCCGACGCCACCACGCTGGACGCCGTGATCACCGAGATCGCCGCCTCCCGGCTCACCGAGCGGGGCGCGACCCGCGCCGACGACAAGATGTCCGAGGCCGCGATGGAAGACCGTAAGCGCGAGGGGTACTTCTAAATGACCACCACAGCTGAGCAGTTGAGCGCCACCACCCTGCTGCGCTTCGCCACCGCCGGGTCCGTCGACGACGGCAAGTCCACCCTCGTGGGCCGTCTGCTGCACGACTCCAAGTCGGTCCTCACCGACCAGCTGGAGGCCGTCGAGCAGGCCTCGCTCAACCGCGGGCAGGAGGCGCCGGACCTGGCGCTGCTGACCGACGGGCTGCGGGCCGAGCGCGAGCAGGGCATCACCATCGATGTCGCCTACCGCTACTTCGCCACCACCCGGCGCCGGTTCATCCTCGCCGACACCCCGGGCCATGTGCAGTACACCCGGAACATGGTGACCGGCGCCTCCACGGCCGAGCTGGCCGTGGTGCTGGTCGACGCCCGCAACGGGGTCGTCGAGCAGACCCGCAGGCACGCCGCCGTCGCCGCGCTGCTGCGCGTCCCGCACGTGGTGCTGGCGGTCAACAAGATGGACCTGGTCGACTACGCGGAGCCCGTGTTCGCCTCGATAGCCGAGGAGTTCACCGCGTACGCCGCCTCGCTCGGCGTCCCGGAGATCACCGCGATCCCGATCTCGGCGCTGGCCGGGGACAATGTGGTGGAGCCCTCCGCGCACATGGACTGGTACGGCGGGCCGACCGTTCTGGAGCACCTGGAGACGGTGCCGGTCAGCCATGACCTCACCGCCTGCCACGCGCGCTTCCCCGTGCAGTACGTGATCCGCCCGCAGTCCGCCGAGCACCCCGACTACCGGGGGTACGCCGGTCAGATCGCGGCCGGGGTGTTCCGGGTCGGCGAGTCCGTCGCCGTCCTCCCCTCCGGGCGTACGACCACGATCACCGGCATCGACGCGCTCGGCGAGAGCGTCGACATCGCGTGGGCGCCCCAGTCGGTGACGCTCCGGCTGGCCGACGACATCGACATCTCGCGCGGCGATCTGATCGCCCCCGCCGGCGACGCCCCGCCGGCCACCCAGGACGTCGAGGCGACCGTCTGCCACGTGGCCGACCAGCCGCTCTCGGTGGGCCAGCGGGTGCTGCTCAAGCACACCACCCGGACCGTCAAGGCGATCGTCAAGGACATCCCGTCCCGGCTCACCCTCGACGACCTCTCCCAGCACCCGGCCCCCGGACAGCTGGTCGCCAACGACATCGGCCGGGTCGTGGTGCGCACCGCCGAGCCGCTCGCGCTCGACGCGTACGAGGACTCCCGGCGCACCGGCTCGTTCCTGCTGATCGACCCGGCGGACGGGACGACGCTGAGCGCCGGAATGGCGGGCGCCGCGTTCGCCGCGGCCGCCGAGGCCGTCGGGGCGGCCGACGACGACGCCGAGTGGGACTTCTGATGGCCACCGACTTCTTCTCCTCCTTCGCGAAGGAGGGCGGCCGGGTGGGCAGCGGCGCCCTCGGCAGCGGCCAGGGCGGGGTCGGGCGATGTGCGTGATGACGTACGCGCACCGCTCGCGCGCCCTGAACCCCCCGCACCCGTACCGCCGAAGACCTGCCGACCTCCCGGCCGCGCCCCCCTGACCACCAGCGGGACGCGAGCACCGGGCCAACGAGAGGAAAACCTCCCGTGCCTGCCCCCCGTTCCACCGTTCGCCGCTCCATCGCCGCGGCAGCGGCCCTGCCGCTGCTCGCCCTGGCCGCCACGGCCTGCGGTTACGGCTCCGACGCCAAGGACGACGACGCCAAGGCGAACGTCTCCGCCGGAGGCAAGAAGCTCTCCTCGGACACCGTGAAGATCGGGTACTTCCCGAACCTCACGCACGCCACCGCCCTGGTCGGTATCCAGGAAGGCACCATCCAGAAGGAACTGGGCGGCACCAAGGTCGAGTCCACGACCTTCAACGCGGGCCCCTCCGAGATCGAGGCGCTGAACGCCGGGTCCATCGACATCGGCTTCATCGGCCCCTCCCCCTCCATCAACGCCTACACCAAATCCCAGGGCAAGGGGCTGCGGATCATCTCCGGTTCGGCCTCCGGCGGCGTGAAGCTGGTCGTCAACCCGGACAAGATCAAGACCCTGGACGACCTCAAGGGCAAGAAGATCGCCACCCCGCAGCTCGGCAACACGCAGGACGTGGCCTTCCTCAACTGGATCTCCGAGAAGGGCTGGAAGGTCGACGCCCAGAGCGGCAAGGGCGACGTCTCGGTGGTCCGCTCGGACAACAAGGTGACGCCGGACGCCTACAAGTCCGGTGATCTGGACGGCGCGTGGGTGCCCGAGCCGACCGCGTCCAAGCTGGTCTCCGAGGGCGCGAAGGTGCTCCTGGACGAGACGGACCTGTGGCCGGACAAGAAGTTCGTGATCACGAACATCATCGTGTCGCAGAAGTTCCTCGAGGAGCACCCGGACGTGGTCGAGGCGGTGCTGAAGGGTTCGGTGTCCACCAACAAGTGGATCAACGCCAACCCTGAGGAGGCCAAGGCGTCCGCCAACAAGGCGCTGGAGAACCTGAGCGGCAAGGCGCTGCCCGAGGAGATCCTCGACCCGGCGTGGGAGTCCATCGAGATCACCGACGACCCGCTGGCCGAGACGCTCAAGACGCAGGCCGGGTACTCGGTGAAGTCCGGCCTGCTCAAGGACCCGAACCTCCAGGGCATCTACGACCTGGGCCCGCTGAACAAGATCCTCAAGGCCGAGGGCCGGCCCGAGGTCGCCGACGCCGGCATCGGCGTCAAGTAGCCCGCCCATCCGTACCAGGACCAGGATCCCCAGGAGGTGACGACCATGGCGACCACCACCCTCACCAAGGCCGAGGACCGTACGACGGTCGAGCACGCCGCCCGTCTCTCGCACGTCTCGAAGTCCTTCGCCGGACCCACGGGTCGGCAGCTCGTCCTGGACGACATCACGCTCGATGTCGCTCCGGGCGAGTTCGTCACCCTCCTGGGAGCCTCCGGGTGCGGAAAGTCGACGCTGCTCAATCTGGTGGCCGGACTCGACCGCCCGTCCGCGGGGTCCATCGAGACCCCCGGCGGGCGGCCGGCCCTGATGTTCCAGGAGCACGCCCTCTTCCCGTGGCTGACCGCGGGCAAGAACATCGAACTGGCCCTGCGGCTGCGCGGGGTGCCGAAGTCGGAGCGCCGCACCGAGGCGGAGCGGCTGCTCGAACTCGTCCGGCTCGGCGGCGCGTACGGCAAGCGGGTGCACGAGCTGTCCGGTGGTATGCGGCAGCGCGTCGCGATGGCCCGCGCGCTCGCCCAGGACAGCCAACTGCTGCTGATGGACGAGCCGTTCGCGGCGCTGGACGCCATCACCCGCGATGTGCTGCACGACGAGCTGACCCGGATCTGGCGGGAGACGAACGCCTCGGTCCTCTTCGTCACCCACAACGTGCGCGAGGCCGTACGGCTCGCGCAGCGCGTCGTGCTGCTGTCGTCCCGGCCGGGCCGGATCGCCCGGGAGTGGACGGTCGACATCGAGCAGCCGCGCCGTATCGAGGACACCGCCGTGGCGGAGCTGTCCGTCGAGATCACCGAAGAACTGCGTGGGGAGATCCGCCGACATGGCCAGCACTGACATCACGTCCGACCGGAAGCGGCCGGGCGGAGCGGCCGGACCGGTCGACGCGAAACCCGACGATCTGGCGGGCCTGGAGGCCGGGCTCGACGCCCTGGACGCGGTGCAGATCCGCCGCACCCCGGTGCGCGAGGTCCTGCTGCGCAAGGTGCTGCCGCCGGTCGTGGCGGTGACCCTGGTCCTGGTGGTCTGGGAGCTGCTGGTCCGCGCCCAGGTCACCGAGGTCTACAAGCTGCCGCCGCCGTCCGCGGTGTGGGACAGCGCGCGGGAGATGTGGCTCAAGGGCACGCTGCTGGAGGTCGTCTGGACCAGCGTCTCGCGCGGCCTGCTCGGCTTCCTGCTCGCGGTCGCCATCGGTACGCCGCTGGGGCTCCTGGTGGCCCGGGTGAAGCTGGTCCGGGCCGCGATCGGCCCGATCCTGTCCGGGCTCCAGTCGCTGCCCTCGGTCGCCTGGGTGGCCCCGGCGGTGATCTGGCTCGGTCTGAACGACCAGATGATGTTCGCGGTGATCCTGCTGGGCGCGGTGCCCTCGATCGCCAACGGGCTGGTCTCCGGCGTCGACCAGGTGCCGCCGCTGTTCCTCCGGGCGGGCCGCACCCTGGGCGCGACCGGGATCCGCGGGACGTGGCACATCGTGCTGCCGGCCGCGCTGCCCGGTTATCTGGCGGGCCTCAAGCAGGGCTGGGCGTTCTCCTGGCGTTCGCTGATGGCCGCCGAGATCATCGCCTCCTCGCCCGAACTGGGTCTGGGGCTTGGGCAGTTGCTGGAGAACGGCCGCAGCAACTTCGACATGCCCGGGGTCTTCCTCTCGATCCTGCTCATCCTGTTCGTCGGCATCGCGATCGACCTGCTGATCTTCAGTCCGCTGGAGCGGTGGGTGCTGCGCAGCCGCGGTCTCCTCGTCAAGAACTGAGTCACGCCATGTCCCGTCCCACGCTTCTCGTCATCGCCCACGGCAGCCGCGACCCCCGGCACGCCGCTACCGTGCACGCGCTCACCGAGCGGGTACGCGCCGAGCGGCCGGGGCTGCGCGTGGAGACCGGGTTCCTGGAGTTCAACGCCCCTTCCGTGCCCCGGGTGCTGGAACGCCTGGCCGCGGAGGGGGCGGACGAGGTGGTGGCCCTGCCGCTCCTCCTGACCCGGGCGTTCCACGCCAAGACCGACATCCCCTCGGTCCTGCGCGAGGCCCGCGCCCGGCTGCCCCGGCTGCACATCCGGCAGGCCGACGTCCTCGGCCCGTCCCCGCTGCTCAACGCCACCCTCGGGCGGCGGCTGCGGGAGGCCGGGATCCGTCCCGGCGACCTCCCCCGGACCGGGCTCGTCCTGGCCTCGGCGGGATCCACAGACCCGGAGGCGATCGCAGTGATCGCTGAAATCGCGCGGGAGCTGCGGCACACCGGTTGGTGCGCCGTGCGGCCTGCGTTCGCCTCCGCACTCCTCCCCCGTACCGAGGACGCGGTACGGGCGCTGCGCGCCGAGGGCGTGGCCCGGGTGGCGGTGGCCCCGTACGTCATCGCGCCCGGCCGGCTCCCCGACCGCATCGCGGCGGGCGCCGAGGCGGCCGGCGCGGACGTCCTGGCCGATGTGCTGGGCCCCGCACCGGAGCTGGCGCGGCTGCTGCTGGACCGGTTCGACGAGGCACGGGTGCGGGAGCGGGCTTCGCTGTCGGCGTGAGGCCGGGACGAGCGGGGCGGCTCTCAGCCGATCAGTCCGGCGACCGCGCAGACGACCGCCCCGAGGGCCATGGTGTCCGCCCCCACCGACCAGGTGTACCGCCGCTCCACCGCCGCGTAGCGTGAGGACGCCTTACGCGACCGGGGCGAGCCAGACCGGGCCGAGCGCGCTCGGGGCGACTTCGATCGGGCCGTGCGGACATGGGCTTCCATGGCGTCGGCGCAGACGCCGGAGAAGTCGTAGAACGGGTCCCACAGAGACCCGTCCAGCCACCAGAAGTGGACCTCTTCCCCCGCATGGGTCTCCAGGGCGAACGGTGAGCGGCCCTCCGGACGGACGAGCCGCCTCACGGCGGAGCAGGGCACGACGGTGTGACGCCACAGGCCGTGGCGGACGATCGCACCGGGACGCAGCACCACCCTGATTAGGGAGAACCGCCAGACGGCGGACGCAATCACGAGGACTAGGGCCTGTCGTCAAACTGCCGTCGTCGCCCGAAGGGCGGCCGGGCGGCGCATGGTGCGTGCGATCGCAAGGCGCCGGAATGGTCTCGTAGCGGAGCTACTTGGCCATTTCGGCAACGCAGCGAGCGTGCGTGCCAGGCGTCGCCCGGCAGACGGCAGTTTGACGACAGGCCCTAGGGTCCCCACCAGGCCTCTCTCGCCGGCGTCCGCGGCGGGGGGCGGGTCCAGGGTCACCGCCAGAGCGATGACGGCCAGGAGCACGGCCGCCACCCGGATGCAGCCGATCCGCGCCCAGCGCGCCAGCTTGATGTGCCCCCGCCGATTCGGGCGGTAGCTCCGCACGCGCTGCACGAGCGGGGTCCCCGGCCCGTACCAGGCCCTCAGCCCCGCGTCCCACAACCCCGCCCCCGTCGCCATGTCCTCGATCCTAAGGACGGACCGGCGCGGACTCACCGGCGGCCCGGCGGCTCAGTCGTAGGACAGCCCGCCGGAGCGGGCTCGCTTGAGTTCGAAGAAGCCCGGGTGGTTCGCGAGGACCCGGAAGCTGTCGAAGAGTCCGGCCGCCTCCTCGCCGCGCGGGATCGCGTTGAGGACCGGGCCGAACCAGACCGTGCCGTCGACGTGGATCGTCGGCGTGCCCACGTACGCGCCCTGTTCCGGGTCCTTGCCCGCGTCGTGGCTGCGGGCGACCTCGTCGTCGTACGCCGTGGAGTGCGCGGCTTCCGCCAGGGCGGCGGGCAGTCCGAGTTCGGCGAGGGAGGCGGCGATCACCGCGTCGAAGTCCTCCTCCTTGTGCCGGTGGATGCGGGTGCCGAGCGCGGTGTAGAGGTCGCGCAGGATTCCGTCCCCGTGGGCGGCGGCCGCGGCGACCGCCACCCGGACCGGGCCGATCGACTTGTCGACCAACTCGCGGTACCAGTCGGGCAGGTCGTTGCCCTCGTTGTGCAGGTACAGGCTCATGGGGCGGAAGCGCAGCTCGATGTCCCGGTGCCGCTCCACCTCCAGCATCCAGCGGGAGGCGATCCAGGCGAACGGGCAGGCGGGGTCGAAGAAGAAGTCGACGGCGGTGCGGGCAGCGGGCCCGGTGGTGGCGTGCTGGGTGCTCATGCGTCCGAGCCTAGACAGCGAGTGGCATGAGATCCCGGGCCAATCCGCGGCCGGTGCGGTGGGCCATTTCGGTACGCCGTCCAGGGCGCGGAACGGCCGAACAGGCGCCGTTGACGGGCAACGGGCCTCATGTCAGCGTCGGTTCGCGCGGAGCGACCGCGCGCGGTCCCGCCGGCAGGGCGGGCGGCCGGGAGGGGAACCATCATGAGAAGACGCGGGTCGACGACGATTCCGGCGTTGGCGCTGGTGCTGTCCGGGGCGATGCTCACCGCCGGGGCGGCCGCACCGGCCCTGGCCGCCGGCAGCGGGCACACCGGCACTCCGCCGGCCGCCGGGGCGTTCCGGCTCCAGGCCGATCCGACGCCCGCGGAGCAGGAGCGTCTGCGGGAGATCGCGGGCGCCATCTGGACGCCCCAGCTCGCCGCCGGCTGGAACATGAACGCCGAGGTCGCCGACGTGCTCTCGCAGGCCACCGACCAGATCCTGCGGTGCTCCGAGGCGTTCGCGCTGGTGCCCCGGCCGCCGGGCTTCGTGCCGGGCCTCGGCTATCTCGTGCAGTACGGGAAGAACCTGCGCGACTACTTCCTCGTGGTGAAGGACAACCGCACCTACCGCGCCTGCGTGGTCGCGACGGCGGCCAACTACCGCTCCGTCATCGAGATGGCGTCGGCGGGCATCTGAGTCCGTCCTCGGGCGGGCCGTCGTACGGACGGTGCGTGCGGCGGCCCGTCACGGGGATCACCAGCCGTGGGGTCAGGGGTGCGGCGCGGTGCGGCTGCCGGACCAGGCGCGCCAGAGGGCGGCGTACGGGCCGTCCGCGTCGCGCAGTTCCTCGTGCGGGCCGCTCTCGACGACACGGCCGGCCTCCAGCACGACGACCCGGTCGGCGGCGACGGCCTGGGTGAGGCGGTGGGCGACGACCAGGGCGGTGCGGCCGGCGAGGGCGGCTTCGGCGGAGCGTTCCAGGACCCGGGCGCCGGCGCTGCCCGCCTCGGCGGTCGCCTCGTCGAGGACGGCGAGAGCGGGGTCGGCCAGGACGAGCCGGGCGAGGGCGAGTTGCTGGGCGCGGGCCGGGTCGAGGCGGTGGCCGCCCTCGCCGACGACGGTGCCGAGCCCGTCCGGGAGTGCCTCGGCCCAGTCGAGGGCGTGCACCGTGGCGAGGGCCGCGCGCAGGTCGGCGTCGGTGGCGTCGGGGCGGGCGAGCCGGAGGTCCTCGGCGAGGGTGCCGGTGAAGACGTGGACCTCCTGGGTGACCAGGACGACCGCCGCCGCTCCGGTGCCCGCCGGTGCGGTGACCGTGCCCGAGGTGGGCTGCTGGACGCCCGCGACGATCCGGGCGAGGGTCGATTTGCCGGCCCCGCTGGTCCCGACGAGCGCGACGTGTTCGCCGGGCTCCAGGGTGAGGGAGACCTCGTGCAGTACGGGGCGGCCGGGTCCGTAGGCGTGACCGACGGCGTGCGCGGTGACGGCGGCGGTGGCGGGCACGGTGTCGGGCGCGGTGCGCTGGTGCGGTACGGGGCAGGGGTCGGGGTCCGCCTTCCCGGCCGCCGGGCCCGGGTCCTCCGCGAGGTCGGTCACCCCGACCAGCCGGGCCAGTCCGGCCGCCGCCGACTGGGCGTCGTCCAGCAGCACCAGGGCGGCGTTGACGGGCCCGAAGAGGCTGTGGAAGTAGAGGGCGGCGGCCGTGGCCGTGCCGATGGAGACCGCGCCGTCGCGGACCAGCCAGAATCCGGCGATCAGGACGGCGGCCAGGCCGATGTACTCGGCGATGTGCAGCCGCCCGTAGAAGCCCAGCACCAGGTTGACGCTGCGCATGGTCAGGTCGACGGCCCTGCGCGAGCGTCCGGCGCTGCGCTCGGTGTGCCGCGCCTCCAGCCGGTGGCCGCGTACGGTCACGGCGCCGCCGATGGTCTCCAGGAGCTGTTGCTGCTGGGCCCCGTTGGCGATCCGCTGGTCGGCGTAGAGGGTGAGGGCCCGGCGTACGTACCAGCGGGCGGTGAGCAGTTGGACGGGGACCGCGAGGAGCGCGGCGAGCAGGAACCGTACGTCCAGGAGGGCCAGCGCGCCGAGGGTGAGGACGATCGCGAGGACGGAGCGGGCCATCTCGGGCAGCGCGGAGCGGACGGCCTCGGCGACCCGGGCGACGTCGCCGGTGACGCGGGCGGTGAGGTCTCCGGCCCCGGCGCGTTCCAGGCGGTCGGCGGGGAGGTTCAGGGCGCGTTCGACGAACCGCTCGCGCAGCCGGGCCAGTACGGTCTCGCCGAGCCGGGCGACGCGGGTCAGCCCGATCGTCGTGGTCAGGCCCTGGACGGCGGCGACCGCGACGAGGAGGACGGCCGGGAGGGTCAGGTCGGCTGCGGGGCGGCCGTCGGCGACGATGTCGACGATCCGGCCCAGCAGCGGCTGCACGAGGAGGCCGACGGCGGTGGCCGCGACGAGGACGCCGATGCCGGTGAGGGCGAGGCCCCGGTCGGGGCGGATCAGTGCGCGCAGCGCGGCCCGGGTGCGGGCGGGGGTGGCGACGGGGAGCAGTTCGGCGCTGTCGCCGCCGCTCTCCGCGCGCTCGGGCATGTCCGCGGTCGTGGTCATGTGAGCACCGCCGTGCGGTAGACGGGATGGTCGCGTACGAGGTCCTCGTGCGGGGCCTCGGCGGTGATCGTGCCGCCGTCGACGAGGACGACGCGGTCGGTCGCGGCGAGCAGCGCGGGGCTGCTGGTGACCAGGACGGTGGTGCGGCCGGTGCGGGCGCGCCGGATGCCGGCGGCGATCCGTGCCTCGGTCGCGGCGTCGACCGCGGTGGTCGGGTCGTGGACGACGAGGACGCCCCGGTCGGCGGCGAGCGCCCGGGCCAGGGCGACGCGCTGGCGCTGGCCGCCGGAGAGCGAGCTGCCGCGCTCGCCGATCCGGCCGCCGACGCCGCCGGTCAGGGCGGAGGCCACCTCGTCGACGGCGGCGGCGTCCATGGCGGGGTGCGGGTCGGCCCCGGCGGGGGCGGCGGCGGTGACGTTGTCCAGGAGGGTGCCGTCGAAGAGCTGGGCGTCGTGCTCGGCGACGAGCAGCGCGGAGCGCAGGGCGGCGGGGGCCAGTTCGGTGAGGGGGACGCCGTCGAGTTCGACGCTCCCCCGGTCCGGGTCGCAGCGGCGGGCCAGGCAGTGCAGCAGGGTGGCGGCGTCGGCCGGGTCGGTGACGACGATGCCGAGGTGTTCGCCCGGGTGGACGGTCAGGTCGAGGTCGTCGAGTCCGGCGTGGCCGAGTCCGTTCAGGCGCAGTTCGCCGGGGGCGTCGGCGGCCGGTTCGGCGGTGCCGCCGGTGGTCTCGCCCGGGGCGGCCAGGACGTCGGCGATCCGGGCGGCGGAGGCGCGGCCCTTGGCGAGTTCGGCGCCGACCCGGGCCAGCACGCTGATCGGTCCCGGCAGGAAGAGGGCGAGGCCGACGGCGGAGACGAGGGCGCCGAGGCCGATGGAGTCGCTGAGGACCAGGCGGCCGCCGACGAGGGCGACGAGCGCGATGAACGCGCCGGTGAGGGTGAGCATCAGGCCGGTCTGGAGGGCGGCGGCCCGGGCGGCGCGCACATTGGCCTCGCGGGAGGCCTGGCTGGTGGCGCGGTAGCGGTCGACGGCGGCGCGCTCGGCCCGCAGGCCCTTGAGTACGCGGACTCCGGCGACCAGGTCGGCGGCGACTCCGGAGGCGTGCGCGGCCTGTTCCTGTTCGGCCTCGCTGCGGTGCTCCAGGGGGCGGGCCAGGAAGTGGCCGAGCGCCATCAGGAGAGGGGCGCCGACCAGGACGAGGAGCCCGAGGGGCAGGGAGGCACGGAGCAGGAGCACCGCGCCCGCGACGACGCCGACGACGGCGGCGATGCCGAGGGTCAGGGCCATGGTGACGGCGCCGACCCGGCGGGCGTCCTCGGTGGCCACGTTGACCAGCGCTCCGGGCGGGCGGCCCGCCTCCGCGCCGCCGTGCGGGGCGAGGACCCGGCGTACGACGTCGAGGCGCAGCTGGTGGGCGGCCTGTTCGGCGGCGCGTTCTCCGGCGCGGGCGCCGAAGCGGAAGCCGAAGGAGAGGAGGGTGTAGACGACGGCGAGGACCACCAGCCAGATCGCGAGGGCTCCGCCGTCGGGGCGGACCACGGCGCGGTCGACGATCAGCCCGATGAGTACGGGGACGAGCGCCTCGCCGATCTGGTGGCAGGCGCCCAGCAGCGATCCGACGACGACGTCCCGCCGCTGACCTGCGACGGCCCGGCGTATGACCCCGCGCCCGGCGGTATCGGACCCCACGTCATCTGCTCCTCAGCGTGTCACGGACAGCGGAGAGGCGATTTCCGGCCACCCATCTCCAGCCAAACGCAGGCAAGGCTAACCCGTATCCGGCACGGCCGGACTCCCGGCCCCCGCACCGGCGGGTCAGACCTCGGCGGCGGGCCCGGCGAAGGGGTCGTCGAGGACGTCGTCGCTGAACGGCGTCGCCTGGTGGAAGTAGAGCCGCCAGCCCTCCGCGGTCAGCCGCCACAGGGAGCTGCGGTGCGAGCGGACCCCCTTGGACTCCGTGTCGAAGGTGAGGTGCACCAGATCGGCGCAGAGCTGCTCGCCGCGCATCCGGGAGGCGGTGAGCGGGCCGGGGCGCGGGGCGTCGTCCGCGGTGAGCGAGGCGATGATCGTCTCCCGGCTCCAGAGCCGGCCGCTGGTGCCGATCTCCCGGAAGTCGGGGTGCAGCAGCGAGGCGAGGAGCCCGGCGGAGGCCCGTACCGCCGGGTCCAGCAGGCGCAGTTCGCCCTCGATGGCTGCGGCCACGGCGGACGAGGGCTCAGCCACGGGTCATCTCCACGAGTTTCACCACGGTGTTCCAGTTGCGGGAGGTGGCGGTGAGGCCCTTGACATGGCGCGGGCGGCCCAGCGCGACGGCCAGTTTGGAGCGGCCGAGCCCGTCGGGGGCGTACAGATACAGACAGCGGTCGCCGAGCCGGAACTCCTCCGGCAGGAACTCCGCAGCCGCCAGGTCCGCGAAGCGTCCGGCGTCCACGGGCCGGTCGAAGTAGGTGACGTGGAGCTGCTTGCCCTCCAGCTCGGCGGCGGGGAAGGGGCAGGCGTCGGCGACGGCGGCGAGATAGCCGGCGTCGCGGACGAGGCAGTCGACGGCGAACCCGAACCGGCGGCGCAGGGCCTGTTCCAGGTCGGCGGCGAGCGCGTCCTCGTCGTCGCTCCCGCTCCGGAAGACGGCGTTCCCGCTCTGCAGATAGGTGGCGACACCGGTGTGTCCCAGTTCGGTGAGCACGGTGCGCAGTTCGGGCATCGGGACCCGTTTGCTGCCGCTCACGTTGATCCCCCGCAGCAGCGCCGCGTACGTCGTCGTCATGGCCACCCACCCTAGGCCCTCGCGCCGGGATCCGGCCGGATTGGCCGGATCGGGAACGGGGTCCGGTACGGGCCGGCGGAGGTCAGTGGACCAGGCCGTTCCGGTAGGCGTAGACGACGGCCTGGACCCGGTCGCGGAGGGCGAGTTTGGTGAGGATGCGGGAGACGAAGGTCTTGACGGTCTCCCGGCTGATCACCAGGGCCGCGGCGATCTCGGTGTTGGACAGGCCGTCGGCGATCAGCCGGAGGACCTCCAGCTCACGGGGGGTCAGCGGGCCGGCCGGGTCCGCGTCCGGGGTGGCGGGCCTGATCCGGGTGGCGTACCTGCCCACCAGGGTGCGCGTCACCTCGGGGTCCAGCAGGGCCGCGCCCGAGGCGACGGTACGGATGCCGTGCAGCAGCCGGTCCGGTGGCGCGTCCTTGAGGAGGAAGCCGCTGGCTCCGGCGCGCAG
>MUNB01000132.1 GCA_002154345.1 Streptomyces griseus | reverse complement strand
GCCAGCCAGCCAGCCAGCCAGTCAGCCGTCGGTCCGCTCAGCTCGCCTGTGCGGTGCGCGGCGCGGGCGGCCCCAGATGCGGGGCCAGCCAGGTCGGCACACCGCCCAGCAGCCGGAACAGCCGGCCGGCCTCGGCGCGCAGCCGGGCCGCCTCCGGTTCCTCCTCCGCCTCCGCGAGGGAGATCAGCGCCGGGGCCGTACCGACCAGGAACCCCAGCTCCTCCCGGATCCGCAGCGACTCCGCGAAGCCGTGCCGGGCCTCCGCCAGTTCGCCCTCGCGCAGGGCCAGCGCGGCCAGATGCCGCCAGGTGGACGAGAGCAGCAGTTCGTCGCCCCGGGCCGTCGCACCGGCGTGCGCCCGGCGGAACGCGGCGCGCGCCGACTCCGGCGACTCCGCGATGTTCTGCGCGATCAGCCCGCGCCGGAAGTCCAGCAGCGGCCGGGCCGGGGACGCGGGGGCCAGCAGCGCGGCCGACCGGCTCAGCGCCACGCTCGCCTCGTCGGACCGGTCCCGTACCGCCAGGAGGGTCGAGGCGTACGCCAGATGGCCGCGCTCGGAGGCGGCCGCGCCGCGCTCGTCGTCGCCGCGGGCGACGGCCTCCGCCGTGCGCAGGGCGTCCTCGGCGTCGGTCCAGCCCTGACCGGTGTAGAGACAGCGCTCGGTCAGCAGGGCGGTGCGCTGGAGCGCCGCCGCCGGATCGGTGTGCGCGTGGTGCTCCAGCAGTGCGGCCGCGTCCGTCCAGCAGGCGCGTGACCGCAGCCGCCATACCGCGGTCTGGAGCGGCGGATCGTCATCTGCTGTCGTTCCGGAACCAGACATGGCGGTATGCGCCACATTGCCCTCCCCGAGCGCGCCATTGTGCTGTTGGGTACGGCGCATCACAGCATGGAATGGCACGCCGGGCCAAGGGGTCCGGACAATGTCAGGTGAAAGATTTCACAATCGGTCGGAGTGCGACGGCGAACCGCCGGACCCCGTGCGCGGCCGGAAGATCAGCTCATGCGCAGGGCGAGGAAGAAGTCGAGCTTGTCCTCCAGGCGCGAAAGGTCACGCCCCGTCAACTGCTCGATTCGTCCGACGCGATAGCGCAGTGTGTTGACGTGCAGGTGCAGCCGGGCCGCGCAGCGGGTCCAGGAACCGTCGCAGTCCAGGAACGCCTCCAGCGTCTCGATCAGCTCCGCCCGGTGGCGCCGGTCGTAGTCGCGCAGCGGGTCCAGCAGCCGGGCGGTGAAGGCGCGCCGCACGTCGTCGGGGACGAACGGCAGCAGCAGCACGTGCGAGGCCAGTTCGTGGTGACCGGCCGCGCAGACCCGCCCCGGTCGGGCCGCGGCCACCCGGCGGGCGTGCCGGGCCTCCTCCAGCGCCCCGCGCAGCCCTTCGGCGGAATGCACGGCCGCGCTGACACCGAGTGTCAGCCGGCCGTCGTCGGCGAGCCCCGCCGAGAGCGGTTCGCGCACCGAGGCGAGCAGCGCGTCGGCGTGCAGCCCGGGCTCCCCGGCGAGCGCGTCGGCGTCCTCGACGGCCGCCCGCGCCGCGTCGCCGCCCTCGCCCTCACCGGACTCCGCCGGCACGGTGACGACCGTGGGCAGCGGCACCAGGGCGATGGCCTCCTCGCCCGTGTGGGCGACGGCGATCCGGTCGGCGGAGTCGGGCCCGCTGACCGCCGGGTCGACGAGGATCTCCTCCAGCAGCGCCTGGGCCACCGGACCGCTCGCGATGTCGCCCGCGGCGGCCCCCTGGCTTGAGGCGCTCCAGTCCACCCGGGCCACCACGACCTGCCACTGCGGGGCGACGCCGAGGCCGGGCAGCAGGACCGGCGCGGCCACCCGCAGCCTGGCCGCGATCTCGGCGGGCGCGGCGCCCGCCTGGACCAGCTCCAGGACCTCCTGGGCGAGTCTGCGGCGTACCGTACGGGCCGCGTCGCGGCGGTCGCGCTCGACCGCGATCAGCTGGGTGACGCCCTGGAGCAGGTCGAGCCGGGCGGCGGGCCAGTCCGAGGCGTCCGCCTCGACAGCCAGCAGCCAGTCGGAGAGCACCGACTCCCGTACGTCGCGGGCGGCCGGCACCGCGCCCCGGCCGGTGTTCCGGATAGGGAAGAGCGAATACGTCGTACCGGCGACCGCGGCCCGGTACGGACCCCGGCGGCCGGTGCGGGTCGCGGCCAGGTGGTGTCCGGCCAGCGCCGCGCCCAGCGGACCGGGCAGCGGGGCGCCCGCCCCGGCGATCTGGCGGCCGGTGGGGGAGAGGACCCAGGCCCGCAGGTCCAGGTCGGAGGTGAGGAGGTCCAGGACCACCTCGGGGCCGCCGCCCGCCGGGCCCGAGGTCATCAGCCGGCGGTGCCGGTCCACCACGGCGGCCAGATCGCCCGCCCGCTCGCCGGAGACCTGGCGGACGACGTGCTCGGTGATCGTTGCGAAGGCCACGGTCTCGTGCACGGCGAAGAGGGGGAGGCGGTGGTGCAGGCAGGCCTTGACCAGATCGGCGGGGATGTCGCCGAGCTCCGCCTCACCGGCCGCGAGACCGGCGACCCCGGCGCCCGCCAGGATCCGGACGAACGGCTCGGAGTCCGCCGCGTCCCGGCGCCAGGCGAGGCCCGTGAGCACCAGCTCACCGCCGGAGAGATAGCGGCTGGGGTCGCGCAGGTCGGTCGTCATGACGCCCCGGACCGTGCGGTCCAGCTCGTCCTCGCCGCCGAGCAGCCGCAGGCCCAGCGCGTCGGTCTCCAGCAGTGCGCGCAGCCGCATCTCGTCGCCGCCGATCTTTCGGTAGAGGGAGCAGGTGAAAGGGGAGGGGGAAAGGAGGTCGTGAGGTGGAGAGCAGTGGGGTGAGCGGGTATCTGTGAATTGCGGTGAGGTTACTGATCCCCGCCATTCGTTCGAATCTACAAGACGAGGACGGACACCAGCCAACTCCTTCAGTGTTTCGGTGACTGCACCGGCAGGGGCTGGGCTTGTGTACTGGGCCACACACCACGTGAACACCACATGAACGAGCCAGTCGAGGCAGGCCGTCCCCGGCCCCGGCGAACGACCCGATTGAGAAGAGAGCCACTCATGGACTTCCTTCGCCCCGCCAGCTGGGAGGAGGCGCTCGCCGCCAAGGCCGAGCACCCCACGGCTGTGCCCATCGCGGGCGGCACCGATGTGATGGTCGAGATCAACTTCGACCACCGGCGGCCCGAGTACCTCCTGGACCTGAACCGCATCGGTGAGCTGTCCGAGTGGGAGGTGGGCCAGGAGAGCGTGCGGCTCGGCGCCTCCGTGCCGTACAGCAGCATCATGGAGCACCTGCGTACCGAGCTGCCCGGTCTGGCGCTCGCCTCGCACACCGTCGCCTCGCCGCAGATCCGCAACCGCGGCGGCGTCGGCGGCAACCTCGGCACCGCCTCGCCGGCCGGTGACGCCCACCCGGCCCTGCTCGCGGCCGACTGCGAGGTCGAGGCCGAATCGGTGCGCGGCACGCGGCTGATTCCCATCGACGCTTTCTACACAGGGGTCAAGCGCAACGCCCTGGAGCCGGACGAGCTGATCCGCGCCGTGCACATCAGGAAGGCCGACGGACCGCAGCAGTACTCCAAGGTCGGCACCCGCAACGCCATGGTCATCGCCGTCTGCGCGTTCGGTATCGCGCTGCACCCCGAGACCCGCACCGTGCGCACCGGCATCGGCTCCGCCGCCCCGACGCCCGTCCGGGCCAAGGAGGCCGAGGCATTCCTGAACGCCGCGCTCGACGAGGGCGGATTCTGGGAGAACGGCAAGATCATCACGCCCGCGATCGCCAAGCAGTTCGCCGCCCTCGCGTCCGGCGCCTGCAACCCGATCGACGACGTACGCGGCACGGCGAAGTACCGCAGGCACGCGGTCGGCATCATGGCCCGCCGCACGCTCGGCTGGACCTGGGAGCAGTACCGCGGCGCGGGCCGCACGCTGGAAGGAGCTGCGTAACCATGCGAGTCAATTTCACGGTCAACGGCCGTCAGCAGGAAGCCGACGACGTGTGGGAGGGCGAGTCCCTCCTGTACGTCCTGCGTGAGCGCATGGGCCTGCCCGGCTCCAAGAACGCCTGCGAGCAGGGCGAGTGCGGTTCCTGCACGGTCCGCCTGGACGGCGTCCCGGTCTGTTCCTGCCTGGTCGCCGCCGGTCAGGTCGAGGGCCGCGAGGTCGTCACCGTCGAGGGCCTGGCCGACTACGCCAAGCACCGCGAGGACGCCCACCCCGGTGGCGGCTGCGCCGCCGGATCCTGCGGCACCACCCTGGACGCCGCCAAGCGCTGGCAGTCCAAGCCCACCGACGGCCAGACCGGCGAGGCCGTCGAGCTCTCCCCGATCCAGCAGGCGTTCATCGACGCCGGAGCCGTCCAGTGCGGCTTCTGCACCCCCGGCCTGCTGGTCGCCGCCGACGAGCTGCTGGAGAACACCCCCTCGCCGACCGACCAGGACATCCGCGAGGCGCTCTCCGGCAACCTCTGCCGCTGCACCGGTTACGAGAAGATCCTCGACGCGGTCCGCCTCGCGGCCGCCCGCCAGGAAGAGGCGGTCCAGTCATGACGACGCGCCCCGAAGCCACCACGCGCCCCGCGGCCACGATGCCGAAGGCCCAGACCGTACCGGCCGGCACGCCCACCAAGATCACCCAGGGTTCGCCCACCAAGGGCGGCATCGGCGAGTCCACGCTCCGCCCCGACGGCACCCTCAAGGTCACCGGAGAGTTCGCGTACTCCTCCGACATGTGGCACGAGGACATGCTCTGGGGCCAGACGCTGCGCTCCACCGTCGCGCACGCCGAGATCGTCTCGATCGACACCTCCGAGGCGCTGGCGACCTCCGGCGTCTACGCCGTGATGACGTACGACGACCTGCCCGCCGAGATGAAGAACTACGGCCTGGAGATCCAGGACACGCCGGTTCTCGCCCACGGCAAGGTCCGCCACCACGGTGAACCGGTCGCCATCGTGGCCGCCGACCACCCGGAGACCGCACGCCGCGCCGCCGCCAAGATCAAGATCGAGTACCGCGAGCTGCCCGTCATCACCGACGAGGCCTCGGCGACCGCCCCGGACGCCGTGCTGGTGCACGAGGGCCGGGACGACCACCACATCGGCCACGTCCCGCACCCCAACATCGTGCACCGGCAGCCGATCATCCGCGGCGACGCCGACAAGGCCGCCGAGCGCGCCGACGTCATCGTCACGGGCGAGTACGTCTTCGGCATGCAGGACCAGGCCTTCCTCGGCCCCGAGTCCGGCCTCGCGGTGCCCTCCGAGGACGGCGGGGTCGAGCTGTACGTCGCCACCCAGTGGCTGCACTCGGACCTCGGCCAGATCGCCCCCGTCCTCGGCCTGCCCGAGGACAAGGTCCGTATGACGCTCTCCGGCGTCGGCGGGGCCTTCGGCGGCCGCGAGGACATCTCGATGCAGATCCACGCCTGCCTGCTGGCGCTCCGCACCGGCAAGCCCGTCAAGATCGTCTACAACCGGTTCGAGTCCTTCTTCGGACACGTCCACCGGCACCCGGCGAAGCTCCACTACGAGCACGGCGCCACCAAGGACGGCAAGCTCACGCACATGAAGTGCCGCATCGTCCTGGACGGCGGGGCCTACGCCTCCGCCTCCCCGGCGGTCGTCGGCAACGCCTCCTCACTCTCGGTCGGCCCGTACAAGATCGAGGACGTCGACATCGAGGCGATCGCCCTCTACTCCAACAACCCGCCCTGCGGCGCGATGCGCGGCTTCGGCGCGGTCCAGGCGTGCTTCGCCTACGAGGCGCAGATGGACAAGCTCGCCGCGAAGCTGGACATGGACCCGGTGGAGTTCCGGCAGCTCAACGCCATGGAGCAGGGCACCCTGCTGCCCACCGGACAGCCCTGCGACTCGCCGGCCCCGGTCGCCGAGCTGCTGCGCCGGGTCAAGTCCCGGCCGCTGCCGCCCGAGCAGCAGTGGCTGGCGGCGGGCAGCGAGGGCACCTCCATCGACGTCCGGGCGCTGCCCGGCGGGCTCTCCAACACCACCCACGGCGAAGGCGTCGTGCGCGGTGTCGGCTACGCGGTCGGTCTGAAGAACGTCGGCTTCTCCGAGGGCTTCGACGACTACTCCACCGCCCGGGTGCGGATGGAGGTCATCAACGGCGAGCCGGTCGCCACCGTGCACACCGCGATGGCCGAGGTCGGCCAGGGCGGCGTCACCGTGCACGCCCAGATCGCCCGTACCGAACTCGGCGTCAACCAGGTCACCATCCACCCCGCCGACACCCGCGTCGGCTCCGCCGGGTCCACCTCCGCCTCCCGCCAGACGTACGTCACCGGCGGCGCGGTCAAGAACTCCTGCGAAGCCGTCCGGGAGCAGGTCCTGGAGCTGGGCCGCACCAAGTTCGGCACCTACCACCCGGCCTGGGCCACCGCCGAACTCCTCCTGGAGGGCGGCAAGGTCGTCACCGACGGCGGCGAGGTCCTCGCGGACCTGGCCGACGTCCTGGAGGACGAGGCCATCGACATCGAGCTGGAGTGGCGCCACCGCCCCACCGAAGCCTTCGACCTCCGTACCGGACAGGGCAACGGCCACGTCCAGTACTCCTTCGCCGCGCACCGCGCGGTCGTCGAGGTCGACACCGAGCTGGGCCTGGTCAAGGTCATCGAACTGGCCTGCGCCCAGGACGTCGGCAAGGCGCTCAACCCGCTCTCCGTCCTCGGCCAGATCCAGGGCGGCACGCTCCAGGGCATGGGCGTCGCGGTGATGGAGGAGATCATCGTCGACCCGCAGACCGCGAAGGTGCGCAACCCCTCCTTCACGGACTACCTGCTCCCCACGATCCTCGACACGCCGACGATCCCGGTCGACGTGCTCGAACTCGCCGACGAGCACGCCCCGTACGGGCTGCGCGGCATCGGCGAGGCCCCCACCCTGTCGTCCACCCCGGCCGTCCTCGCGGCGATCCGGAACGCGACGGGCCTTGAGCTCAACAGGACACCGGTGCGGCCCGAACACCTCACCACCACCTGAGAGCCTGCCGGGTGACCTCCCACCGGTCGTCACCCGGCAGCCTCCGAGCGGTCCCCCCCCCCATCTCTCCGGGCGGTGCGCAGAGCCGAGAACGTCACACTTTTCCGCACCCCGCACCGCCCGGAGGCCCAAGTGCCGCACCGCTCGCGGTTCTTCACCGCCGTGCCGAGAGCACGGCCGCGCCTCACGGATCATCCGTGCCGCCGGCACATCCGTTCTGCTTCAACAGTCCGTCCCGGCCGTCCCCGGGTCGTGCAGCCGACGCAGTCATCCCAAATCCCGCATTCAGGAATCTCCACGCGGGTGCCCCTGTGAACCTTGGGAGTCAGGCATCATGACCCAGCAGTCAGTGGAACCGAAGACCAGCCCGGAAGGCGCGGGCCCCGGCTCGCGCATCCCCGCCGGAAGATCATGGCTCGACCGGTACTTCCACATATCCGAACGAGGTTCCTCGGTCGCGCGCGAGGTGCGCGGCGGCGTCACGACCTTCATGGCCATGGCGTACATCCTCCTGCTCAACCCGCTGATCCTGGGCGGGGAGGACGTCAACGGCAACCTCCTCAGCCAGCCCGGCCTGATCACCGCCACCGCCTTCGCGGCAGCCGCGACGACCCTGCTCATGGGCTTCGTCGGCAAGGTGCCCCTGGCGCTCGCCGCCGGACTCAGCGTCTCCGGAGTGCTCGCCTCGCAGGTCGCGCCCAACATGACCTGGCCGCAGGCCATGGGCATGTGTGTGATCTACGGTGTGGTGATCTGTCTCCTGGTGGTCACCGGCCTCCGCGAGATGATCATGAACGCGATTCCGCTCGCGCTCAAGCACGGCATCACCATGGGCATCGGGCTCTTCATCGCCTTCATCGGCCTCTTCAAGGCCGGATTCGTCCACAAGGGCGCCGGCGCGACCCCCGTGTCGCTCGGCCCGGCCGGTGAACTGGCCGGCTGGCCCGTCCTGATCTTCAGCGTGACCCTGCTCCTCATCTTCATGCTCCAGGCGCGCAACATCCCCGGCGCGATCCTCATCGGCATCGTCGTCGGCACCCTGATCGCGATCGTCATCAACGCGATCGTCGACATCGACCCCAAGTCGTGGAGCAGCGGCCCGCCGGAGCTGGAGGGCAGCGCGGTCTCCGCACCCGACTTCTCGCTCTTCGGGAACGTCGAGTTCGGCGGCTGGGGCGACGTCGGCGTGATGACCGTCGGCATGATCGTCTTCACCCTGGTGCTGGCCGGCTTCTTCGACGCGATGGCCACCATCATCGGCGTCGGCACCGAGGCCAAGCTCGCCGACGACAAGGGCCGCATGCCGGGCCTGTCCAAGGCGCTGTTCATCGACGGCGCCGGCGGCGTCATCGGCGGTGTCGCCTCGGGCTCCGGCCAGACGGTCTTCGTCGAATCGGCCACCGGCGTCGGCGAAGGAGCCCGGACCGGGCTCGCCTCCGCCGTCACCGGCCTCTTCTTCGCCGCCTGCCTCTTCTTCACCCCGCTCACCGCGATCGTGCCGACCGAGGTGGCCTCCGCCGCCCTCGTCGTCATCGGCGCGATGATGATGCAGAACGCCCGGCACGTGGACTGGGGCGACCGCTCGGTCGCCATCCCGGTCTTCCTGACCGTGGTCCTGATGCCCTTCACGTACACCATCACCACCGGTGTCGCCGCGGGCGTCATCGCGTACAGCGCCATCAAGCTCGCCCAGGGCCGGGCCCGCGAGGTCGGGGCCTTCATGTGGGGGCTGACGGTGATCTTCATCGTCTTCTTCGCCCTCAACCCGATCGAGAGCTGGCTGGGCGTCCACTGACGCCCGGGCCCCCTTCCCGCTTAAGGAGATACGCCATGCTGGACATCGCCGAAGAGCTGCACCGGTGGGTCTCGCAGGGACGCGAGTTCGCCGTCGCCACCGTGGTGGCGGTCGGCGGCAGCGCGCCCCGGCAGCCCGGCGCCGCCCTCGCGGTCGACCGCGACGGAACGGCCATCGGCTCGGTGTCCGGCGGGTGCGTGGAGGGGGCGGTCTACGAGCTGTGCCAACAGGCGCTCGATGACGGGAAGTCCGTCCGCGAGCGCTTCGGCTACAGCGACGAGGACGCCTTCGCGGTCGGCCTGACCTGCGGCGGCGTCATCGACATCCTGGTGACACCGGTAAGGGCGGACGACCCCGCCCGCCCGGTGTTCGCCGCAGCGCTCGCGGCCGCCGCGGAGGGGTCGGCGGCCGCGCTGGCACGGATCACGGACGGGCCCGGGGAACTGCTCGGGCTCCCGCTCCTGGTCCGCGCCGACGGCAGTTACGAGGGCGGGCTCGGCGGCCACCCGGCGCTCGACCGGACCGCCGCCGCCGAGACCCGCGCCCGGCTCGACGCGGGCCGCACCGAGCCGCTCACCATCGGCGCGGAGGGTTCGCGCTGCGGCCGGCCCATCGAGCTGCTGGTCGAGTCCAGCGTGCCGCCGCCCCGCATGATCGTGTTCGGCGCCATCGACTTCGCCGCCGCGCTTGTCCGCGCCGGGAAGTTCCTCGGCTACCGGGTCACCGTCTGCGACGCCCGCCCGGTCTTCGCCACCGCGGCCCGCTTCCCCGAGGCCGACGAGATCGTCGTCGACTGGCCCCACCGCTACCTCGCGGGGACCGGTACCGACGCCCGTACCGTGCTCTGCGTCCTCACCCACGACGCCAAGTTCGACGTACCGCTCCTGGAGGCCGCCCTGCGCCTCCCGGTCGCCTACGTCGGCGCGATGGGCTCGCGCCGCACCCACCTGGAGCGCAACGAGCGGCTGCGCGAGGTCGGCCTCACCGACCGCGAACTGGCCCGGCTGCACTCGCCCATCGGCCTCGATCTCGGCGCCCGTACGCCGGAGGAGACGGCCCTGTCCATCGCCGCCGAGATCGTCGCGGTCCGGCGCGGCGGCAGCGGCGTACCGCTCACCGGGGCCCACACGCCCATCCACCACGACAGCAGCGGACAGCCGCTTGCCTCGGTGGCCTGAGGCGGCCCGAAACGCCCGTCAACACCCCGTCCACCTCGGGCGGGTTACCGCCACGGCGGTTTCCCGCCCGCCCCGAACGCAGCGGCCACCCCGGATTTACCGGTAGATCAGCTGCATGACTTCTTCCCCCTCCTCCGTTCCCGGCCGGGCGAGATCCGCTCGCCCAGGACGCAGAGCCCTGCTCCTGGCGACCTCGGCGGCCCTCATGGGCGGCATGCTGGTCCCCTTCGCCGGAGCGGGCGCCGCCGGCGCGGCCCCGGTACCGGGCGCCGACGCCCGGCGCCCCGCCCCGCGCACCGAGAGCCACACCGTCACCCTGGTCACCGGCGACGTCGTGCGATACGTCGACGGCCCCGGCGACCAGGACACCGTCACTGTGGACCGCCCGGACGGCGCGAGCGGCGGCGTCCGTATCCAGCAGGCGGGCGAGGACGTGTACGTCCTGCCCGACGAGGCCACCACGCTGATCGCGGCGGGCACCCTGGACCGCCGCCTCTTCAACGTCTCGGCCCTGGTCCGGATGGGGTACGACGACGAGGGCAGCGGCGCCATCCCGGTCATCGCCACCTATCCGGCCGCCCGCGCCAAGGCCCTGCCCGCCGCCCCGCGCGGCGCGAAGAAGGTCCGCACCCTCGCCTCGATCCACGGCGCCGCCCTCACCGCCGACAAGGCCGGCGCGCGCACCTTCTGGGACGCCGTCACCCGTACCCCGAGCGCCCGTTCGCTCGACGGCGGGATCGCGAAGCTCTGGCTGGACGGGCGATCCGAGGCGCTGCTGGCCGAGTCGGTGCCGCAGGTCAACGCCCCGCAGGCGTGGGCCGACGGCTTCGACGGCAAGGGCGCCAAGGTCGCCGTCCTGGACACCGGCATCGACGCCGACCACCCGGACGTCAAGGACCGCCTCGTCGGCTCCCGCAGCTTCATACCCGGCGAGGAGGTCGACGACAAGCACGGCCACGGCACCCACGTCGCCTCCACCATCGCCGGATCCGGCGCGGCGTCCGACGGCGCGAACAAGGGCGTCGCCCCGGCCGCCGACCTGCTCGTCGGCAAGGTCCTCAGCGACGAGGGCTCCGGCGCGGACTCCGGGATCATCGAGGCCATGGAGTGGGCGAAGGCCGAAGGGGCCGACATCGTCTCCATGAGCCTCGGCTCCCCGGTGCCCGACGACGGCACCGACCCGATGTCCCAGGCCGTGAACTCCCTCTCGGCCGACGGCGGTCCGCTGTTCGTGATCGCCGCGGGCAACGCGTACGGGGCGGGCACCATCGGCTCGCCCGGCTCGGCGGAGCAGGCGCTCACCATCGCCGCCGTCGACAAGCAGGACGGCCGCGCCGACTTCTCCTCCATGGGCCCGCTCGTCCGCTCCCACGGCCTGAAGCCCGACCTCTCGGCCCCCGGCGTCGACATCAGCGCCGCCGCCTCGCAGTCCGTACCCGGCACCGAGGGCATGTACCGCTCGATGTCCGGTACGTCGATGGCCACGCCCCATGTCGCGGGCGCGGCGGCCATCCTGAAGCAGCGTCACCCGGACTGGACGGGGCAGCGCATCAAGGACGCGCTGATGACCTCGTCCAGGAAACTCGACGCGTACACCCCGTACGAGCAGGGCACCGGCCGGCTCGATGTGAAGGCGGCGATCGACACCACGATCGAGGCCACCGGATCGGTCGAGGTCGCCTCCTACGCCTGGCCGCACAGCCCGTCCGACGAGGTCGCCGAGCGCACCATCACCTACCGCAACACCGGTGACGCGGACGTGACGCTGAACCTCGCCACCGACACGGACGAGGCCGCCTACACCCTCTCCACCGGGCAGCTGACCGTCCCGGCGGGCGGCACCGCCGAGGCGGTCCTGTCGCTGGACCCGGCGAAGGTCGCCAACGACACGACCTTCTCCGGCCAGGTCGTCGCCACCGACGCGGCGGGCACGACGGTCGCGCACACCGGCTTCGCGCTCACCAAGGAGAAGGAGCTGCACGATCTGACGCTGAAGCTCCGCGACCGGTCGGGCAAGCCGATGGACGGCCTGGTCGTCCTCGCCGAGCTGGGCGACCCGCAGCTCGGCCTCGTGCAGGTCAGCGGCGGCGAGACCACACTGCGGCTGCCGCCCGGCAACTACACCGCCTGGGCCTCCGTCGACATCGACGGCGACCGCCCCGACGCGAAGGCCGTCGCGTTCCTCGCGGCCCCCGAGACGATCCTCACCGGCTCCACCACCGTCACCCTCGACGCCTCCAAGGCCCGCAAGGTGAGCGTGCGCACCCCGAAGGAGACCGAGACCCGCCAGCTCCGCTACGACATGGCCCGCACCGCCCCGGACGGCGCCGTCCAGCGCGACGCGTACCAAATACCTCTGACCTACGACCAGTTGTGGGCGAGCCCCACCAAGAAGGTCACCCAGGGCGGCTTCAGCTTCCTGACCCGCTGGCGGCAGGGCGAGGAACTGATCGACGTCGAGGCCGACGGCCGTGACGTACCGGTCTTCGTGCAGGGCGGCGCGGCGATCGCCGAGGACCGCCGGCAGAAGCTGAACGCGGTGTACGCGGGCAAGGGCGCGCCCGCGGACTACCGGGGCGTGAACGCGCGCGGCAAGGCCGTCGTGATCACCCGCAGCGCCGACGTCACCCCCGCCGAACGCCTCGCGGCCGCGCTGGACGCCGGAGCCGAGGCCCTGTTCGTCGTCAACGACGGACGCGGCGTGGCGATGGAGAGCTACACCCCGTACGGCGAGCAGACCACCATCCCGGTCGCCTCCGTCCAGGCCTCCGCGGGCGAGACGCTGATCCGGGCGGCCCAGCGCGGCAAGAAGGTCCGGGTCGACCAGAAGAGGTTCGCGGACTACCTGTACGACCTGGTGGACCGCCACGACGGCGCGATCCCGGACCGCTCGCTGGCCTTCGCCCCCTCGGCCCGGCAGCTGGCGAAGGTGGAGAACACCTTCTACGGCCACAAGAAGACGCTCGGCGGCGGCTACCGCTACGACATCCCGGACTACGGTCCCGGCCTCGGCTTCGAGGAGTACGAGCAGTTCCCGGACGTCCGCACGGAGTGGGTCAACCCGCTGCCGGGCGACTCCTTCTGGTACGAGAACCACTCGGTCCTCAACGCCGAACAGTCCGACCGGGCGCACGAGATGCGCAGCACCGAGCTGGACTACCGGGCGGGCGAGGACTACCGCGCCGAGTGGTTCGCCCCGGTGACCCGGCCGCGTCTGGGCACCGCCTACTGGGGTCCGTTCCGCACGGTGTACGACGACCTCCAGTTCAACATCACCCCGTGGACGGACGGGGGCGCCGGTCACTCCGGCTCGATGCCGGAGAACGAGTACGACACCACCTCGTACGCCTTCTACCAGGGCGACAAGGAGCTCAAGAAGGGTGCGGGCCGGGCCGGTTACATCGGCGACCTCTCCACCGAGAAGCTGCCCTACGGCCTGGTCATCGACTCGCGGCGGGACGCGGAGACCTGGAAGACGTCGACCCGTACCCACTCCGAGTGGGGCTTCGTCTCCGGCGCGCTGGCGGAGGGCGGCCCGTACCAGGCCGACATCCCGATGCTCCAGCTGGACTACGCCGTCGACACCGACCTGGCGGGCGACGTCCGGGCCGGCCGCACGACGGAGATCGGCCTCTCCTCCGGCACCCAGGAATGGCTGCCGGGCGCGGTGAAGGCGAACAGGGCCTCGCTGTCGGTCAGTTACGACGACGGCAAGCACTGGACGAAGCTGGACCTCCGGAAGAAGAAGACCGGCGAGTGGACCGCGAAGTTCCGCACCCCGTCGAAGGGCGCGGCCTCGGTCTCGCTCAAGGCGCACGCGGAGGGCCCCGGCGGGCTCGTCGTCGACCAGGAGATCATCCGGGCCTTCGGCCTGAAGTGACCTGCTGAAGTCACCTGCTGACGCGACCTGTTGACGCGTCCTGGGCCCGCACCCTTTCCGGAGGGTGCGGGCCCTCTCCGGTCAGCCCCCGGCCGGAAGGCCCGCCGCCGTCCGCCCGAACCGGGCCAGCAGATGCCAGACCTTCTTCAGGTCCTGCTCCGCATGGCCCCCGGCACGCGCCGCGTCACCGATGATCCGGGCGTCCAGATACCCGTCGACCGCGAGGGCCGCGCCGAGCTCGACATACTCCGGCCCCCGATAGCCGGGCCGGCGGCGCAGCTCGTCGACGCCGAGCCGGAACCCCTCGTGCCACTCGACCGGGCACGGCAGCCGCCCGGCCGCGGCCTCCACCGCCGTGCCCCGGAACGCCGGGTCGAGCACGAGCGCCTCCACATCGCTCTCCAGCCGCACCGGGGCGTGGATCTGCGCCTCGATGTAGTCGTCCAGGGCGTCACGGCGGTCCGCCGCCGCCCGTTCGACCAGCCCCGACATCCGGGCCGCGACCCCGAAGTGCTCGGGCTCGGCAGCGCTGTCCGGATAGCAGAAGGTGGCCGAGCCCAGCGCGTCCGCCGTCAGCCGGAAGTGCGCCGACCCGAACCGGGGCGCGGCGCCGAAGGAGGCCCGCCGCACGTCCAGCGCCCCGTAGACGGGCCGTTCGGCGGGCCCGGCCCGGTCGTACGCGCCGCCGAAGATCCGGCTCTCCCAGCGCCACCGGTCCCCTCCGGGGCGGGCGGTGAGCCCGCCGTTGCTGGTGCCGGTCACGAACTGGGAGACGTACAGGCCGTCCTCGCCCAGCCGTTCCAGGATCGGCCGCCCCGCCACCGTACGGTCGGGGTGGAAGTTCAGGGTGACGCGCAGTCCGGCGTCCAGCGGAGCGCCCGAGGACAGCGCGGCGACATGTTCCAGCGCGCGCAGGCGGGGCGGGGCGGAAGGGTGTTCGGCGTTCATCGGGACAGTGTGCCCGGACCGCTCCCGGGGGTGCGCGTGCGGAGCGCCGTCCTCCGGTGCGGTTGGATGAGCGTATGAGCGTTCACGACGTGGCCCGCAGGCTGCCGGGCATATCCGTCCTCACCGATCTCTGCCGTTCGCTGGCGATGCTCGACGCGATCCTCTGCCCGGAGTGGGACAGCCGCTGGCACGCCTTCGACGCGCGGTGGTCGCCCACGGAGCAGATGGCCTCGATGCGGGACGGGTCGGGCGGGGAGTACTCCGTGGTCGTCTCCGCCGACGGGGCGTACGTACGGGGCTTCGACCACGAGTCGCCGATGAGCCCGTACGTGGAGGACGGCCCCTGGCCCGGGGTGCTCGACGAGGTGCCCGCGGTGTTCCGCCGTTACGTGGACGAGCCGTCGTTCAGCGACGAGTTCGGCCTGCCGGTGGTCACCGCCTGCCTCTGGCGCGAGAGCGGCGACGACCGCTGGCGGGCGGGCAGTATCGAGTTCCCGGAGGACGGCGAGGACTCCGACGGCGCGGACTGGCTCTTCCAGCTCCTGGTCACGGGCACCCCCGAGTCGTACCAGGAGTGGGCCGAGGACTACTTCGACGTCTCCGTCGACCTCGAAGCCGTACGCCATGTCTACGCGCTGCGGCCGCTCACCGACGAGGTGATCGCCGCGCTCAACCCCGAGCGGGTGCCCGGCGAACTGGCCGAGGACATCAAGGAGATCGGGTACCCGGCCGGCGCGGGGGAGTAGCGGCGGGGCGGCCGGGCCGCGTGGTCCGGGAGCAGGTCTCCGGGGCCCCGGGCGTCCGGGGCCCCGGGCGGTCTCTCCGTGCGGTGGAGAGCCCCGCCCGGGTCCGTGCTCACTTCCCGTTCTGCAGGGCCTCCCACGTGGCCGGGCCCACCTGGCCGTCGACGCCCAGCTTGCGGGTGGTCTGGTAGGTGCGGACCGCCGTGTCCGTGGCCGGGCCGAAGCTGCCGTCCGCGTCGACGGTGGTGCCGAGCGCCGCCGTCAGAGCCCGCTGGAGCCGCTTCACCGGCTCGCCCGTGCTGCCCTGCTTCAGCAGTGGGGTCGAGCCGGCCGACAGCAGGGCCGTCCAGGTCTTCGGGCCGACGATCCCGTCGGCGCCGAGCGAACGGTCCTTCTGGAACGCCTGCACGGCACTCTTCGTGGCGGCGCCGAACTGGCCGTCCACCGTGCCCGGCTGGTACTTCTGCGCGGTGAGCAGCGTCTGGACGGCGGAGACCTGCGGTCCGGAGGAGCCGGACTGCTGGGTGGAGTAGACGGGGAAGGTCAGGCCGTCACCGCCACTGCCGGGGTCGCCGTCGATCAGCTCCATGTAGTGGTTCCAGTCCCAGTTGGGGCCGGGGTCGGTGTGGGTGGCGCCGGGCGCCTCGCTGTGCCCGATGATGTGCGACCGGTTCTTCGGGATGGAGTACCGCGCCGCGAGGTGCTTGGTGAGAGCGGCCGAGGAACGGTACATGGCCTCCGTGTACCACGCCGGGTCGTCGACGTAGCCCTCGTGCTCGATACCCACGGACGAGGAGTTGACGCTGCCGGCGTGCCAGGCGGTGTCCTTCTCCCGCACCGACTGGGTGACCTCGCCGTCCGACGAGCGGATCGTGTAGTGCGCGCTGACCTTCGACTCCGGGTTCTGGTACCAGCTGATGGAACCGGCGTAGGAGCCCTGGGTGGTGTGGATGACCACCTTGTCGACGGTGGCCTTGCGGTCGACGACGTAGTTCCCGGAGTACGCGGGCACCCAGCGCGCCGAGGGGTAGTCCTCGCTCTGGACGTAGACGTCGGAGGCCGACAGCTCGCCCTTGTCCGGGTCGACCGGCCGGGCGGGCACGAGGACCTCCTCGCCGCCGGGCACCTTCGCGGTCACGCCCTCGGCGAGGAACGTGAAGACGGTGTCCGCGTAGAGCGTGGCTGCCTGGCCCTCGGCGGCGCTGTAGCGGGCCACCGCCTGGTACCAGGAGTCCACGTCCCGGCGCTCGGCGGCGTCCAGGCCGAGCGCGTCGGCGTGGTCGCGCAGAACGGCCGCGCCGCCGAGGATGTTGGCCGTGGTGTCCCGGCGCAGCCGGGCGGCGCTCTCGCCGGTCAGCTCGGAGGCCTTCTCCAGTGAGCGGTTGACGGGGTTGCTGGCCAGGTGCATCACGCCGTAGCCGTTCGCCTGGCTGGGCTCTCCGCCGTGACCGTTCAGCCGGGACTCGCCGTAGCCGACGGCGGCCAGCAGATCGCGCGGGACGTCGTACGCGTGTGCCGCCTCGGCGAAGGCGCGGTTCACCGGGTCGGCCGTGTCCGCGTGCGGGGCGGCGTTCGAGGGCTGCCCGGTCGCGAGGAGGGCCGTGGCGGTGAGGAGGGCCAGGGCGCAGACGCGGGCCCGGGCGCTGGCGGCGGTGCGTGGGGGCATGGGGGCTCCTGCTCCGTGGGAGGAAGTAAAAAGCCCTCGGGCCCGGGTGGGCCAGAGGGATGCCGAACCCGGCCAGGCTATCGATGTGAGTGGGACATGACAAAGGGGTGCACCGGCGATTCGGCTGGCAACTTCCTGCAAATGCACGGCAGTTACCCGGCCCGCTGAGCCTGTCGGGTGACATCGAGCGTCACCCGACAGGGGTGCCGGTACCGGTTGACGCGGGCTCCGCCGCTACCAGCGGTCGCGGTGGATGACGTCCGCGACCGGGCGCCGCCGCACGGGGCCGAAGTTGCCCGCGGGCGCGTACGTCCCGGTCGTCGCCAGATACGCGTCCACGCACCGCTTCCACAGCGGGGCGAGCCGCGCCATCACCGCGCGGTCGGTCACCACCACGTACTCGTAACACTGCATGTTGCCGCCGCTGGGCCCCCAGACGGCGGCCTGTATCAGCTGCTGGATCGTCTCCTCGGGCACCGCGTCCGGCTTGAGGCGGCGCATGGCGCGCATCGTGGACATGGTGTCGAAGAGAGCGGGGCCGCCGGGGGCGGACGGGTCGGCCTGAACCGTTTCCATGGTCATGATCGCGGAGTTCACGGTTCCGGCCGAGCGTCATAAGGGCTCCCGGCCCGCCGGTTCAGCTCCGCGTCAGCCGCACCACCGGGATGTCCCGCTCGGTGCCCGCCTGGTACTGCCCGTAGCGCGGGAACAGCTCCACCAGACCCGGCCAGACCCGCGCCTTCTCCTCGGGCGGCAGCGTCGCCGCCACCGCCCCGAACCGCTCGGTGTTCACCCGCAGTCGCACCTCCGGGTTGGCCTGGAGGTTCAGATACCACAGCGGCGGCCGGTCCGAGCCGCCGTTGGACGCCACGATCAGATAGTCCTCGCCGTCCCGCCCGTACATCAGCACCGTGCGCCGCACGGTCCCGCTGCGCCGTCCCACGTAGTCCATCAGCAGACACGGCACCCCGAGCTGGGTGGTGCCCTTCGTGCCGCCGGAGGACTCGTAGAGCTCGGCCTGCCGGGCGACCCAGTCGGCGGGGCTCGGCGCGACCTCCGGGGTGCCGTCGCGCTCGCCGTCCTGCTCGGCCGTCATGGGCTTCTCCTTCTCTCGTGCGCTCCCGTACGGGCTCCGCCCCCATCCTGGCACCCACCCGCGGCGCACCCCGGATTCGTACACCTGGACACCCCTCCCACCGCACGGGGGAACGCGGACCGGGAACCCGTCCGCGAAGGCGTATAAAGGGTCCTTCCGGAGCAGCCGGCGTCCCCCGATGGCCCCTCCCCCCACCTCCCCTCACCACGCGGCCGACGTCACCGCGTCACCGAGCCCAGGAGAGCCGAATGAGCACGTCGGAAGAGATCAGCACGCTGCTGGTGACCAAGTTCGGAACCGACCCCGGGGCGATCGGCCCCGATGTTCCGCTGCACCGGCTGCGGCTGGACTCCCTCGCGCTGGAGG
>MUNB01000131.1 GCA_002154345.1 Streptomyces griseus | reverse complement strand
GCCGCGTGGCCACGCGGCGAGGGGCTCGGTCGACTTCGGGTCCGCGGCAGTGTGCTGTGAAGTCGTTCGGGCGCACTTCCCGGGGTGCGGTCGTCGCACCTGACCGGTTTCGCGGCGAGATCCACCTGTCGGTCCACTCGGGCTGCGAATCGGGGCCGGGCAATGCTGGAGCTGTGCCGCGAGAGACTGGCGAAAAACGTCACTTAGTGCCAATGTGGCGCTAGGTGAAAATTATGGGAACGGGTGGTGAAGAGATGGCCGAGGAAGAGGCCACGGCCAGGCGCGGCCGCGGTGGGATGAGCGAGCAGCGTCGTCGTCGTGTACGTCTGGAGATCTCGCGGGAGGCTGCACGTCTGTTCTGGGCGCAGGGCGTCGACGGGACGAGCGGTGACCAGATCGCTGAGGCGGTGGGCTTGTCGACCCGCACCATCTGGCGCCATTTTCGCAGCAAGGAGAGCTGTGCAGAGCCGATCATCGCGCAGAGCGTGGAGTGGGAACTGGCCACTCTGCGCAGTTGGCCGCTGCACCGCTCGCTGGAGGAGCACTTTGCCACGGAGGCGAAGCGGCTGGTCAGCGAGATCGACACGCAGGAGCAGGCCGATGCCGGGCTGGGCGTGAAGATGATGCGACTGGGTGATACCGAGCCGGCCCTGCGTACGGCCTGGCTGATGGCATGCGATCAAGTCGAACACGAACTGGCCGCAGTCATCGCGACCCGGCTCGGACGTGAGCACGACGACCTGCAGGTACGTCTGCACGCCGCGGCTGCTTCTGCCGCCCTACGAGTCCTCAACGAGTACGTGGGAGCAGGCCTTCTGGACGGCACTGATCCCCGGAAGCTCGGTGACGAGAATTTCGCCTTCATCGCCGATGCCGTCCGCACGGCCACCGGTGGCGCCGTGGGTGACCCGGTCCACGTCGCCGAGGTACCCGCCGAGTCGGCGCCCGAAGGTGTCGCCGTGCAGCGTACTGAGGGCGGGGTGGAGGTCTGCGAACTCACCCAGAAGGAGCTGTAGAGCGTGGACGGCGTCGAGCCCCCCTCGCCGAGGGCGCCGGGCCGGAGGGAGGGGAGTTGGGCAAGGAGTCGTCCGTGTGGTCCGTCGATCTCGAGGGGGGGCGAGGTGTACCGGACCCACGTCAGCAGCCTCCGACGCACCCCGCCCCTCCTGGCTGGCCGATCCTTGCAACTGCCCACCCACAGGTGTGGAGGGCTGAGGGCGAACGGGGGGCATGAGCCGTGTGCTCCTGGGTGGCGAGCGGACGCGGCCCGGCCTCTTGGTGATGCCACGTCAGCCTCGAACGGATACCGACAGGCTGCGTGATCGTTCATGCTCCGGAGGTGCAGCCCCGAGCCTGTTCATAACCCAGTTCCAGCAGGGCGGCACGCAGCTTTACCGCTGCTCCGGTCAGCGCCGACGGGTCTTCCTCCTGCTTGGCCTTGCTGAAATCGAAGTCGGTCATGTCCCAGACCGGCGCGACGTGTATATGCAGATGCGGTACCTCGAAGCCCGCAACGACGAGCCCGGCGCGCGGAGCGTTCCAGGCCCGCTGCACCCCCTGCCCCACGGCTTGGGCCACCTCGAAGCAACGCGTCAGGAGGGGCCCGTCGATGTCCGTCCACCGATCGACCTCACGTCGTGGCACCACAAGGGTGTGGCCAGGCCGCAACGGAGCTATGGAGAGGAAAGCGACGATTTCCGGATCTTGCCAGACGAAGAGTCCGGGCAACTCCCCAGTGATGATGCGAGAGAACACAGTAGTCATACGTGCAATATTCCTCAGGAGCGTCAGGGTGTGGGCAGCGGGGCACGGATCAGGCAGCGACGGCCGCGGCCCTTGGCCGTCGTTGCCTGACACGACCGCTCGACCAGCGTCACTGGCTTGACTCCATGGAACCGGACGCTCGACTAACCGAACGCCGGAGTGCGGAACAACGATGCTCGGCAAGGGCAGTACCTGTGACGCCGAACGCGCCGGCTCGTTCGCCGACTGGATGAAAGGGCCTGCGACGGTCGGTTGCTCGACGAAGCTCATCCGTTCAAGAGCATGGCAGATTAGTGCAGTGCGCAGCGCCCGTGCTGCGAGCCGGGCAGGCAGGACCACGACGTGATCGAGTCCGCTGAGTAGCTCCTCCGTCCGGAACCGTGGCGGCGACCTCGAGGGGCCGGTCCGATGAACGAGCGCCACGCGGGCGGCTCGATCCATAGCAAGCGCGGGTCGTCGTCGGCTGCGGCGTGCGGACCCTTCGTCGCAGTCACTCGGCCTGGGTTCTCCGTTCAGCCGGACATCAGCAGGCGACGTCGTAGGTGGGTTGCCGACGGCGCGCGCCAGCTTGCGCTGTCTGTCTCCCCTGGTCGCTGCCCCTCATCGCCGTCCGTAGCGCGCGCACGACCCCTCGGGCCTAGGCTCCCACCGAACCGCGCGAGCACTGCCATCGAGGCCTCGCGCCCTCTCCAGGCGGGCGACGGCGAGCAGCCGTGCCCACCCGGCGGCCAGCCCTGATGACGAGCGACTCACTGTGCGAGATCTCGCGGGGTTGTGGCGTGGGTTACATCAGGCAGGGTGGCGACGACTGGCGTTTAATGGCAATGTGTCACTTAGTGACGTCAACGCAAGCTGCTGACGCTTAAATTGACCCAGAGGTGTGGATCGCTATGCAGGACACGAGTTCCCGGGAGGCGGCTGTCGCGCGGGAGGCAGGTCGGGGGAAAGAGACGGTGCTCGAACAGGCGGGCGGAGTCAAAGGTGTCGTCTACTCGGCGCTGCCCGCTTTGGTGTTCGTCGTCGCCAACGGCGTCGGCGGACTCAAGGTCGGCATCCTGGCCGCTCTCCTGGTCGCCGGCGGCATCGCGGCGCAGCGGCTGGTGCGCAGGGAGTCGATCCAGCCGGCGCTGGGCGGCGTGTTCGGCGTAGCCGTCGCAGCCGGCGTCTCCTGGTATACGGGGTCCGCCAAGGACTTCTTCCTCATCGGCATCTGGGCGAGCCTGGCCGGCGCCGTCGCCTTTGTTGTCTCTGTGGTGGTGCGCTGGCCTCTGGCGGGACTGATCTGGAACGCGACGACCGGTAAGGGTGTTGTCTGGCGTGCGGACGGGCGTTCGCGGCTCTATTACGACATCGCCACCCTGGTGCTGGCTGTCATCTTCGGTGCTCGATTCGCCGTTCAGCAGTACCTCTACCAGGCCGACGAGGTCGGCTCGCTGGGTTTCGCCAAGATCGCCATGGGCTACCCGCTCCTCGCCCTCGGAGTCCTGGTCGTCGCCTGGGCCGCCCGGGCTTCCGACAAGCGGCTGAAGGTGGCGGGACTGCTGCCTGCCAAGCGCACCTGACTCGGCACTTCCGATCTCCATCCGCTCCGGACGGGCTGCGCGCAGCCCGTCCGGAGGCGTGTGTACTCGCATCGGTCACGGCGACGTCCGATTCGGCGGACGCGCTTTCTATGGGCCGGTGCTTCATGCCGTCGCTGCGATCATGTGCGGCCACGCACTGCATGCGCCCGCACGGCCTGGCTGAGGGGCTGCGGTCAGGGGGGAAGGCGAATTGGTCGAGTGTTTACCGGCCGCCTTGACCCGCCTGCCGGCGGCATCAGGGTGCGGGTGCACCCGCGGCCGCCTCGGCGCCTTACAGGAGGTCGACCATGAGGAAATCAGCGGCGGCCCGATTGCCCGGGTGGGTGCGCTGGCCGGACCGATGGCAGGGGCCCTCGGTGGCGATGAGACGGAGGTCATGCGGGAGTGGGAACCTTGCCAGGAACTGCTCGCGCCTGGGGTGTGTGAAGGCTGCGACAGTCGGCTTCTTGGCCTGGAATGCGGCCGGGCTGACCGGATTCGCGGCCCTGGGTGCGGCCCTGTTCGGCGCACAGCATGCTTGGCTGCCGGTCGTCGCATGGTCGGCCGTCGCCCTCTTTGCCCCGTCCGACCCGGACGGGCTCGCCGGCTGGCCCCTGGCCCCGCCCGACGCTGCGCCCGCCAGTTGCCCCGCTGTATTGATGGCCGTCGGCATGCATCACCGCCCATGCGCTGGTCGGCCCTCGGAGATGACCTGTCGCCGCCCGTGTGGCACCCGGGCGAACTCGGCCCGATCTCTGGGTGCCGGCTGCCACCGTCCACCGGATCCTGGCCCGGGACGACCTGAACCTCCGGCCCGACCGGCCCGCCGGAGAGTCGATACGGCATCCATGCCGTGCAGGCTCACCGTCTCCCGGTATCTGGCCGACTGTCCGCAGCGACAGTTGACACAACCTGTCACTTAGTGACACTGTCACTAAGTGACAGCTGTGGCTGCGGGAAGGCGGCGACTCAAGGTTGCGTACCCGCTCAGGTTCCTTGCCACCGCCGGGGTTCTGCCGTTGCTGTCCGGCGTAACAACGGGAAGGACTGATATGGCATTGCCGACGATCATCAGCGTTGAGGAGTTCTTCGCGCCTCCAAGGCGTTCGAGGGCCTCTATCTCGCCGGATGGCACAAAGATTGCTTATCTGGCTCCTTGGGAGAACCGTCTGAACCTGTGGGTCGGGAGTGTCGAAGCGCCGGAGGAGGCGCGGCGGGTCACCTCTGAGGACCGCAACCTGCTGAGCTATCACTGGACGGATGATCCGCGGTGGCTGCTCTATACCCGGGATCAGGGCGGCGACGAGAACAGTCACCTGTACCGAGTCGATCTCGACGTCCCGGACGCAGCGGCTGTCGACCTGACGCCGTTTCCCGGTGCGCGCATCACAGATCTGAAGCTTCCTACCTCTCGGCCGGGGAAGGCGGTGTTCTCCTCCAACAGCCGGAATCCCGCTGTGTTCGACCTCTTCGAGTTGGATATCGCCACCGGTGACCTGCGGATGCTCGCGGAGAACACCGCGGGCGCGGCCGTCACTCTCTTCTACGGCGGCAGTGCGGGCCCCCTCACCAGCGAGGTCAGCGAACGAGGCGACCTACGGCTCTCACGGTGGGACGAGTCCACGCAGACCTCGTGCCACCTGGCGTGGTTCGAGGGTGGGGACTATCCGCTGGGCGTCTATCCGTTGGAGGTCACTCCTGACGGAAGTGGTGTGCTCCATGGCTCGTACCAGGACTCGGACAGGCTTCGTGTGGTCCGGCTGGACACGGTGACTGGTGAAGAGACTGTGGTTGACTCTCACCCGCGCTACGACCTGGACACTCGGGCCCGCGTGTTTCCCTCGCTGCCCTCCCCTCTGATCTTCAGTCGGCGTACCGGTGAACTCATCGGGGTTCGATATCTCGGGGAACGACAGGTGATCAAGGCGCTGGACCCGCACTTCGCCGAGGTCTTGGAAAACCTGGAGAAACTGTCCGCCGGCGACCTGGCCGACATCTCGTCAGACGAGACCGGGCAGCGGTGGGTCGTCAGCTTCACCCACGACCGCGATCCTGGGGCCGCGTACTACTACGACCATTCCTCAGGCGAGAGCCGGCTCCTGTTCCGTCCCCGTGGTCACCTGGATCCCGAGCAACTGGCGTCTATGACACCGGTGACGATCACCTCTCGGGACGGTCTTGCGCTTCCCTCGCACCTGACGCTGCCGCTCGGGGTGGAGCCGCACCGACTGCCGCTGGCTCTGCTCGTGCACGGCGGCCCCTGGGACCGGGACAGCTGGGGTTTCAACCCTCTGGTCCAGCTGTTGGCCAATCGGGGCTACGCGGTCCTGCAGGTGAACTTCCGCAGCTCCACGGGGTACGGCAAATCGTTCATGAAGGCCGGTATCGGGGAGCTGGCCGGCAAGATGCACGATGACCTGATCGACGGGGTCGACTGGGCCGTTGCCCAGGGATACGCGGACCCGGACCGGGTGGCCATCCTCGGCGGCTCCTACGGAGGCTACGCAGCGCTGGTGGGCGCCGCTTTCACCCCCGACGTCTTCGCCGCCGCCGTGGACATCTTCGGGGTCTCCGACCTTGCGAACTTCCTGCGCAATCAGCCGGAGTTCGTCCGGCCGGCCCTTGCCGCCAACTGGTTCCGCTGGGTCGGCGACCCTGCGGATCCGCACCAGGAAGCCGACATGCTGACCCGCTCACCGATCAGCCGGGTGGACCAGATCCGCACACCGCTGCTCATCGCCCAGGGCGCCAACGACGCGAGAGTGGCGCAGGCGGAATCCGACAACATGGTCCATGCCCTCCGGGCGCGTGGAGCCCTCGTCGAGTACATCCTCATGGGGGACGAGGGGCACTCCATCGAGAACCCGGAGAACTTGACCGCCGTCTACCGCGCGGTGGAGCGGTTCCTGGGCGAACACCTCGGACCCGGCAGGGACGGATAGCCACTGCGGCCCACTTCCACCGGGCCCCGGGTCAGGAACGGGAAACAGGGGCTCCGACGGCGCTGGCCAGCGTGCGGACCGCGTGGTCTACGGCGGCCCCGGTGGAAGGCTGTTCGGAGTCGTGGACGAAGGCGGTGGCTCCGCGCTGGCTGCCGACGTAGTCGATGAGACCGTGCGTGAGTTGTGTGCGCAGCGCCATCTCGTAGCCGTGCCGCTCGTATGCGCCGGCGTCGGCGCCTGCTATCGGTAGCAGGTGCGTCGTGAGTCGCTGGAGCTTGGGCAGTACTCCTCCTGTGGCGGCGTACTCGAAGGCCCAGCCGTTGACGAAGACCCGGTCGATCCACCCTTTCAGGAGGGCTGGTACGGACCACCAGTACACAGGGAAAACGAGAACGAGGTCGGTCGCCCAATCCAGGCGCTGCTGCTCGCGAACCACGTCGGGTGGGTGGCCGCCGCCCTCCTGGTAGGCGCGACGGTCCGCCGAGGTGAACCGGGGGTCGAAGCCCTCCTGGTGCAGGTCTGCGGCCTCGACGGCGCCGGGGCGCAGGGCTGTGCTGAGACGTTCCGCGATGTAGTGGGTGAGGGAGCCGGGGTCGGGGTGCGCGGTGACAAGAAGGGTGCGAGAGGTCTCGTCTGTGCTCATGGCGGTACGTCCTTAGGTGTGGGCCGGGTTTCGGAGGTCTTCGCGGGTGTGGGTGTGCGGGGATGCGGTCCGTGAGCGGCCGGGGTGTGGTCGGCGCCTCACTGCGGGGCATTCCAGACGCCGGCAGCGGCCGCGCGGACGACGTACTCCTCGAGGGTTCGCGGCGCGCGTTCCAGCACGGTGGTGAGGTCGCCGGTCGTCTCGGAGACCGAGCCGCCCGCCATCAACGCGAACATTTCGGCGACCTCGTCGGCCTCGTGCCGGCTTACGCCTTGCCCGACGAGCTCCGCCACGTACGCGTCACAGGTGATCTGCCGGTAGGTGAGCGTCCGTCCGGATGCCCGCGCGATCAGCTCGACGGCCTCGGCGAACCTGACGGGGCGGGGCCCGCTCAGCTCGTAGACCTGCCGCACGTGCCGGTCACGCTCGGTCAGTGCCGCGACTGCAGCGTCCGCAATGTCCTCCACGTCGACGAAGGGCTCGGGAACGTCCCCGGCCGGCAGCGCCAGTTCGCCGGCGAGCAGCGGTGCGTGGAATACGTCCTCGCCGAAGTTCTGGGCGAAGTTGGACGCTCGCAGCACGGTCCACTCCAGAGGCGCACCGCGGACGGCCTCCTCGGCGGAGACCATGTTGCGCCCGAACATGGAGCCGCCCCAGCCGTCCGCACCGCGGCCGGAGAGGAGCACCAGCCGTCGCACCCCGGCGGCCGCTGCCCGCGCCGCGAATGCGTGCACCGGGCCCGGCACCGGCGGGGGCACCACGTAGGCCGCGTAGATGCCGTGCAGGACGGCGTCCCAGCCAGCCGGCTGGGACCAGTCGAAGTGGACCTGGCTGGACCGGGAGGCCGCGCGCACCGGGATGCCGCGAAGTCGCAGCCGGGCTGCGACACGGCGCCCCGTCCGGCCGGTCGCGCCAACCACAAGACAAGTGTGTGTGTTCATGGCTCCACTCAACACGGGCCGCCCGGACGTTCCCATGGGTGAAGAGCCGCCTTGCCTTTGTAATCGTCTACTCTGGTGGGGTGGACATCACCAGCGAGCTGTTTCGAGGCGTGAGAGCGCACGGCTCACTGTTCGGTAGTTCGACGCTGTCCCCACCTTGGTCCCTGCACTTCGTGGACGGGCCCCCACTGACTCTGTGCACCGTTCTCACAGGCACCGGCTGGATCGTTTTGGACGGCCATCCGCCCGAACGGCTCGGCCCCCACGACACGGTCGTGGTGCGCGGCCCCGCGACCTTCACCTTCGTCGACGACCCGGCAACCACTGCCGAGCCCCTCGTCTGCAGTGAGGAGTGCGCCGCCCCCGAGCAGGGCGGCACCCGCCATCGGCTCGGCTGGCACGAACCCGGCGAGGACGGGGAGGGGCACGGCACAACGACCCTGGTCATCGGCGCCTACCCGATGAGCGGCGAGATTGGCCGCCGGCTGCTGGACAGCTTGCCCGTCGTGCTGCGCGTACCCGCCGGCGGCGACGGCGACCCGGTGCTCGATCATCTCGCCGCCGAGGTCTCCCGCGACGAACCGGGCCAGCAGGTGGTGCTCGACCGGCTCCTGGACTGGATGCTGGTGTGCACGCTGCGCACCTGGCTCGACGAGCCAGGTCGGCGTCCCCCGGCCTGGTGGTCCGCGCAGAAGGACCCGGTGGTCGGCGAGGCCCTGCGCCTGCTGCACGCCGAACCGGCCGCGCCCTGGACGGTGGCCGCACTGGCCCGCCGTGCCGGAGTGTCCCGCTCGACACTGGCCAAGCGGTTCACCGAGCTGCTCGGCGAAGCGCCGCTGGCCTACCTCACCCACTGGCGCATGACACTCGCCGCGGACCTTCTGGCCGAGCAGCCCTCCGCTACCGTCGCGTCCATTGCCCGCACCGTCGGCTACACGGACCCGTTCGCGTTCAGCGTGGCCTTCAAACGGACCCGCGGCGTCACACCCAGCACCTACCGCCGGACCACCGAAGCACGCTGACGCACCCATGTGCCGGACGCCGGACTCACGCAAGAAGTCCGCGACCGGCGAGCTGGGCGTTTGCGCCCCCGCACCGCACGTGGGCCATGACCGGCAGGGCGTGTCAGCTCGCCGAAGTAGTGAGCCCCTCTGCTCGATACCTTTGCTCGGTGTGGTGTTCGACAGCCGCGCGGGAGCGCTGTTCCGGCTCTGCGTGGGAACGGACTCCCTGTGGGAGGGCCGCCGGCCTTGTCCGAGGTGCCGGAGTCGTCTGTGGTCACATCCCGCCGGCGATCCGCATCACCGTGCCGGTCGCGTAGGAGGCGTCGTCCGAGAGCAGCCAGGCGACCGCTCCGGCGATCTCCTCGGGCTGGCCGGCGCGGCCCATGGGGACGAGTGCCGCGATCTTGGCGGGCCGCTGCGGGTCGGCGTGGAAATCGGTCCAGATCGTGCCCGGTGCCACGCAGTTGACCCGGATCCCGTCGGCCGCCACTTCCTTGGACAGTCCCACCGTCATGGCGTCCACGGCGGCCTTGGCCGCAGCGTAATGGACGTAGGTCCCCGGGCTGCCCAGGGTCGCGGCTGCGGAGGAGACGTTCACGATAGCCCCGCCCGCCGCCATGTCCCTGATGGCCCGACGGGCACAAAGCAGGTATCCGAGAACGTTGACTCCCAGGGCCTGTCGCATCCCCTCAGGGTCGGCGTCGGCCAGTGCTCCCACCGGCCCGCTCACGCCGGCGTTGTTCACCAGCCCGGTGACCGGCCCCAGGTACTCGGCAGCAATATCGAACAAACGGTCCACCTCTGCCGCGTCGGCGGTGTCGACCGCGACTGCCACAGCCGCCCGGCCCAGCGCACGCACCCTTTCGGCCACGCCCTCCGCGGCCTCGGCGTCCGACCGGTAGCCCACGGCCATATCGTGCCCCTCGGCCGCCAGCCGCAGGCAGATCGCCGCGCCGATGCCCCGACTGCCGCCGGTGACCACAGTCACTCGCTGGTCCACTTGTCCCACCTTGTCCGGCCCTCCGAGTAGGGACCGATGAATGATCGATCAAATAGTCACTCTACTCACGCGTCTCCTGTGCCGATCCATGCCACCGGAGCGGAGGGCCCGCGGTTCGTGCGGGCGGGCGGGATTTCCGCGGCCGCCCTACGGGTCGCACCGCTGCCGGCTTCCGTGATCGCCGCGCAGCGCGCGACGCGGGCCGCGCAGCAGGAGACTCTGGCGGCGGTCACCCGTGAGCGGGATGCCAAGATCGGTGAGGCCCTCGCCCTGGAACGGGCGGCGATGGCGCGCGAACTGCACGACATCGTCGGCCACCGTCTGTCCGGAATTTCACTGATGGCCTCGGTCGTCGCTCGGCAGACCGCCTCGGCACCGGGCGAGGCCCGCTGCGGAGCGTTGGAGATCCGCAAGCAGAGCAACGCGATCCTGGATGACCTGCGTCGTCTGGTGGGACTGCTCCGCGGTGTTGGTCACCAAGACGAGGGCGTCAAATCCCTCGACACTCTTTCCGGTCTGATCGAGACGGCCCGTCCCACCGGAGCCTGTGTCCACTTCGATCCGCGGAGCGGCGAACGACGGGACGCCTCCTCCCTGGGTGGTTGATGCCCTTGCTGCGAAGCGCCTATGCACTGGGCGCTTGTGCAACACGGACAAGCGCGGACGGCTGAGTGGCTGGGCGGCCTCCGCGGTGCCGACGGGCCAGAGGGTGGTCGTCACGGGGGTGAGCGCCGAGGTGCAGCGGTGGACAGCCGGTGGACAGATGCCTTTGGACGCGGCAGCACGAGGCAGCACGCCCCAACACGGTGCACCTTCTCTGATCAGCTCAGATGTCTCCAGGCCGCATCACGCTGCACCGGTCAACATGATCGCTTTCGGTCTCGTAATGCGTAGGTCCCAGGTCCGAGTTGCCAGGGACTTTTCAGGGACTTTCAGCTCTGTCGGAGGGACATCCGAGGGAGTTTTCGCAGTACAAGAACGGAAGGCTGCGACAGCGCTGAAAGGCCCAGGGCTTCGGGCCCGCGCATCCGCGCCGTCGCTCCGCAACGCTCCGGCATGGCGTCGGGTCGGCAGGAGGAGACGAGGCTCTTCGGGACGTACACGGTCCTGAACTGGAGGAACGTGCCCCGGCGGGCCTGCCGACGTGAGCGACGGCCCGCCCGGGGGGGACGGTCAGTAGGCGTAGAACCCCGACCCCGTCTTGCGGCCGAGGCGCCCCGCGTCGACCATGCGCTGGAGCAGCGGGGGAGCGGCGTACAGGGGCTCCTTGTACTCCGCGTACATCGAGTCCGCGACCGAGGCCACGGTGTCCAGGCCGATCAGGTCCGCGAGCTTCAGCGGCCCCATCGGGTGGGCGCAGCCCATCTCCATGCCGTTGTCGATGTCCTCGCGGCTGGCGATGCCCGACTCGAACATCCGGATCGCGGAGAGGAGGTACGGGATCAGCAGCGCGTTCACGACGAAGCCGGACCGGTCCTGGGCGCGGATCGGGTGCTTGCCGAGCACGTCCTGCACGACGGCCTCGGCGCGCTTGATGGTCTCGTCCGACGTGGTCAGCGCCGGGATCAGCTCGACGAGCTTCTGCACCGGGGCCGGGTTGAAGAAGTGGATGCCGATGACCCGGTCCGGACGCGAGGTGGCGACGGCCAGCTTCACCAGCGGGATCGAGGAGGTGTTGGAGGCCAGGATCGCGTCCTGCCGGGTCACCACCTGGTCCAGCACCTGGAAGATCTCGGTCTTGACCTGCTCGTTCTCCACGACGGCCTCGATGACGAGATCGCGGTCGGCGAACTCCCCGAGATCGGTCGTGAAGCTCAGCCGGCCGAGGGTCTCGTCCCGCTCCTCCGCCGTGATCTTGCCGCGTTCGGCGGCCTTCGAGAGGGAGTTGTGCAGGCGGGTGCGGCCGATCTCCAGCGCTTCGCCGGTGGTCTCGGCGACCTTCACTTCGAGGCCGGCGCGCGCGCACACCTCCGCGATACCTGCGCCCATCTGGCCACAGCCCACCACCCCGACGCGTGCAATGTCGGCCATAGAGTCCGTCACCTCGTGCCTTTCGCTGTTCTCCGTATCGCAGGGTCCCGTGTGATTCCGGTGCCCGCCTCGACCCCACGACGTTACTCCGAATGCCGACGCGGACGTCCCGCGGGTCACGGAGGCTACGGGTGGGAAGGATGCGGTTACGTAGAGCTATCGGAGTCGGGTGCGGGACAGGGCGAGAGAGGTGGACCAGGATGCGGCGTACGGGTATGGCCAGGAGAGCCTTCGTGCTGAGTGCGGCCGGACTGCTGGCGGCGATGACGACGGCCGGTGACGCGGTGGCCTCCACGGCGGGGGGAACCTCTCGGGCGGGGGGAACCGCTCCGGCCGGGGGCAGGAAG
>MUNB01000130.1 GCA_002154345.1 Streptomyces griseus | reverse complement strand
CCCGCACCCGCGCCACCCGCCCCGGCGGGTACCGCAGGCCAGGTCACCGAACTGGTCAACGCGGAACGGGCCAAGGAGGGCTGTGGTGCGGTGACCGTCAATGATCAGCTCAACACGGCCGCACAGCGGCACTCCGCCGACATGGACGCCAACGACTACTTCTCGCACACCTCGCAGGACGGCAGGGACCCGGGTGACCGGATCACCGCCGCGGGGTACCGGTGGTCCACCTACGGGGAGAACATCGCCAAGGGCCAGCGGACCCCGGCCGATGTGATGCGGTCCTGGATGGACAGTCCGGGACACCGCGCGAACATCCTCAACTGCTCCTTCAAGGAGATCGGTGTGGGCAAGGTGGATTCCGGCGGCGGTCCTGTGTGGACGCAGGTGTTCGGGGCCCGCTGAGCCGCCTCTAGGATGCGGTCATGATCGCTGAACTGGAGTGTGTGGTTCTGGACTGCCGCGACCCGAGGGAACTGGCCGGCTTCTACGCGTCGTTGCTCGGGGGCGAGGTCGACCGTCCCGACCGGCGCTGGGGATGCGACGCGGACTGGTCCACGCTGCACACGCCCGGTGGGCTCGTCCTGGCCTTTCAGCGAGTGGCCGACCACCAGCCGCCTCGCTGGCCCGGCCAGGACCCGCCCCAGCAGTTTCATCTGGACTTCGGCGTCACCGACCAGGAACGGGCGCACGAACAGGTCCTGGCGAACGGAGCGTCCCTCCTCGACGCCGGGGACGAGGCGCGCGGCTGGCGGGTGTACGCGGATCCCGCAGGACACCCCTTCTGCCTGGTACGGCACTGAATCCGGCTGCTCGGGCGCTGGGCTGTCGAGCAGCCGGGGCCGACGCTCGACCGGGCTCTTCCGGAGCTCGTCCGGGGCGGCCGGTGAGCCGCCCCGGAGTCGGCAACGCTCAGCGCAGGACCAGCGTCAGCGCCGTGCCGAGGCAGATCGCCGCGCCCACCGTGCCGGCCGAGACGGCCACGCAGCGGGCCCGGAGCCGGGTGTAGCGCTCGGTGTACTCCGCGCGCAGTTCGTCCGCGCGGTCGCGGATGCGGGTGAGCGACTCCCGGGACGCGGTGACCCGTTCGGTGATGAACACCCGCTCGACGTCCTCACGCTGTGCCGTGGTCAGCCAGGGCAACTGGTCGGTGAATCGGCGTGCGTGCCGTCGCGCCCGCTCGACCTCGGCGTTCCACAGCAGAAAGCCCTCCAGTTGGGCCAGGCCCCGGGCGCTGTCCTTGTCGGGTTTCACCGTCCTCCTCTCCGTCGGGTCGTCCGGGCCGGAGCCGTCTTCACTCCTGCTTGTCCCCCGGGGCGACGATCGTGGAGTCCCCGGGACGGGTGGCGGCTTCCTCCAGGGAGCGGACCGCCGGGTGGTGCAGGTCGAACGCCGGGGACTCGGAACGGATCCGGGGCAGCGTGACGAAGTTGTGCCGGGGCGGCGGGCAGGAGGTCGCCCACTCCAGCGAACGGCCGTAACCCCACGGATCGTCGACCTCGATCTTCTTGCCGTACTTGGCGGTCTTCCAGATGTTGTAGAAGAACGGAAGGATCGACAGGCCGAGCAGGAACGAGGAAATGGTGGAGATGGTGTTCAGCGCGGTGAATCCGTCGGCGTCGAGATAGTCGGCGTAACGGCGTGGCATGCCTTCGGCGCCGAGCCAGTGCTGCACGAGGAACGTTCCGTGGAACCCGATGAAGAGCGTCCAGAACGTCACCTTCCCGAGCCGCTCGTCCAGCATTTTCCCGGTGAACTTCGGCCACCAGAAATGGAATCCGGCGAACATCGCGAACACCACCGTGCCGAACACCACGTAATGGAAGTGGGCGACGACGAAGTACGAGTCGGAGACATGGAAGTCCATCGGCGGTGAGGCGAGGATGATCCCGGTCAGACCGCCGAACAGGAAGGTGACCAGGAACCCGATGGCCCACAGCATCGGGGTCTCCAGGGACAGCGACCCCTTCCACATCGTGCCGATCCAGTTGAAGAACTTCACACCGGTCGGCACGGCGATGAGGAAGGTCATGAAGGAGAAGAACGGCAACAGCACGGCGCCCGTGACGAACATGTGGTGCGCCCATACGGTCGCGGAAAGGCCCGCGATGGCGATGGTGGCCGCGACCAGTCCGATGTAGCCGAAGACGGGTTTACGGCTGAATACCGGGAAGATCTCGGTGACGATGCCGAAGAACGGCAGGGCGATGATGTAGACCTCGGGGTGGCCGAAGAACCAGAAAAGGTGCTGCCACAGCAGTGCGCCACCATTGGCCGCGTCGAAGACGTGCGCGCCGAATTTACGGTCGGCCTCCAGCGCCAGCAGAGCCGCGGCGAGGACCGGGAAGGCCAGCAGGACCAGAACACCGGTCAACAGGACGTTCCAGACGAAGATCGGCATGCGGAACATCGTCATGCCGGGGGCTCGCATGCAGATGATCGTGGTGATGAAGTTGACCGAGCCGAGGATCGTGCCGAAGCCGGAGAAGGCCAGACCCATGATCCACATGTCGGCGCCGATGCCCGGCGAGCGGACCGCGTCGTTGAGCGGGGCGTAGGCGAACCAGCCGAAGTCCGCGGCTCCCTGCGGAGTGAGGAAGCCGGCCACCGCGATGAGCGAGCCGAAGAGATAGAGCCAGTACGCGAACATGTTCAGCCGCGGGAACGCCACGTCGGGCGCGCCGATCTGCAGCGGCATGATCCAGTTCGCGAATCCGGCGAATAGCGGCGTCGCGAACATCAGCAGCATGATCGTGCCGTGCATCGTGAACGCCTGGTTGAACTGCTCGTTCGAGAGCAGCTGGATACCGGGCCGGGCCAGTTCGGCGCGCATCACCAGGGCCAGGAGCCCTCCCACACAGAAGAACGCGAAGGAGGTGACGAGGTAGAGCGTGCCGATCGTCTTGTGGTCCGTCGAGGTCATCCACTTGATGATGACGTTGCCGGGTTCCCCGCGCCGTACCGGCATTTCGTTCTGTTCGGCGGTATCGGTCTCCACCGGTTGCGAGATGCCCCTCGTCGTCACTACGACGCTCCTTCGATCGACGGCCCGTGTGGACTCGGCGACCAGAATGGACCCCTGGCGATCGGTGCGGTGGGACATCCTTCCCCGTCCGGCGCGAGCGGCCGACAAGGACACTCAAATGGCCTACGGCCAACGCTCCGTCCTCGGCCGACACAACCGAAAATGCACGTAAACGTCCGGGAGCCGACCGAATATTCCCTCACGGAGAACGGAATAGCGTCTCCGGCCCCGGAGTTGGTGAACCGACAGAACCACCTCGCTCTTTCGCTTCTCTCCACTTCTCTCCACTCGGCTAGCTCGGAAGGTCGGATCCATGAAGATCGGCATCATCGGCGCGGGCAACATCGGCGGCAATCTGACGCGGCGTCTGACCGCGCTCGGGCACGAGGTCGCGGTCGCCAACTCCCGCGGCCCCCAGACGCTCACCGCCCTCGCCGAGGAAACCGGGGCGACGCCGGTGACCGCGTCGGAGGCGGCCAAGGGCGCCCAGGTGGTCGTGGTCACCGTGCCGCTCAAGGCTGTGCCCGACCTGCCCGCCGGATTCCTCGACGGCGCGGCCGAGGGCGCCGCGGTCATCGACACGGGCAACTACTACCCGCAGCAGCGCGACGGCCGCATCGCCGCCATCGAGGAGGGGCTGCCCGAGAGCCGGTGGACGGAGCAGCAGATCGGCCACCCCGTGATCAAGGCGTTCAACGGCACCTACGCCCAGGACATCCTGGACCGGGGCCGTCCGCAGGGCACTCCGGGCCGGCAGGCGCTCCCGGTGTCGGGGGACGACCCGACGGCCAAGCGGGCGGTGCGCGACCTCATCGACGAGCTGGGCTTCGACACGGTCGACAGCGGTGGCCTGGACGATTCATGGCGCCAGCAGCCCGGCACCCCGGTGTACGGCAACCAGGGCGACGTCGACGCCATCGTGAAGGCGCTCTCGGAGGCCTCGCCGGAACGCACTGCGGAGTGGCGCGCCTGACAGCGGGCGTCACACGGGAGGGACAGCCGGGCGAAGACTCCGGCCGGGCGGGAGACGGGGGTGCCCGCTCGGCCGGATCGTCGGCAGCCCTCAGACCACTCCGGTCACGGTGATCCGCACCGAGACCGCTTGTTCCTCCTGTTCGTCAGGCAGCGCGGCGAGGACCGCTTTCTGCACGAGCCGGGTCACATCGAGCGCCCGGTGACCGCTGCGCAGGACGAGTCGGATGTCGAGGTGCCAGCCGTCGCCCTCATCCCGGCTGACCCGCACTCCCGACGTCCTGTTCCCGGTGAGGTGGGTGCGGAGCGGGGTACGGCCGGTGATCCGCGTGCGCAGCAGGTCCGCCACGCCGGGACGGAGAAACGCCACGCCCAGCACACCCCGAGCGGCCTCGGCAGCTGCCTCGGCCAGCCGGTCCCGTCGTGTGTCCGCGGTCATCGCACTGCTCCCGTCCCATGTCCGTCCGCCCGGCCGTCCGCGTGATCGCCGGTGGCCACTCCCGTGCCGTCCTCCCCGTCCCCGTACCGGGTGTGTCCGACGTCCTCGTAGAAGATGTCGAGAGTGTCGGGAGGGTCGAGGATGTCGACGACGAACACATCGGTGGTGGCGAGGCGGATGCCGATGTCCCGGTCGGCGACCTCGGCGATCCGCGCGCGCACATCGTCGGCCAGGTCCCGCATGGGCAGGCTGATGCTCGCCGCGACCTCGACCCGGACGTGCAGCTCTCCGGCGGGGTCCGCCGGGTCGAGCGGGGCGATGCGACAGCTACCGGCCCGGACCCCGGGCAGCCCGTCGACCGCCGACCGCAGCATCCGCGCGACGGCGGCCTCGACCATCCAGTGGTCCTCCCCCGCTTCCCCGAGCGGCAGTGGGCGTCCCGGCCGCAGTTCGAGGCGTACGAGGTCCATGACGCGGGCGGTCACGGCCGTGGCGTCCGGTGTGCCCGGCTCCTGCGCGCAGGTGCGTCGCACCGCGTCGCCGAGGCCCGTGAGGTCGGCCAGCGCGGCCGAGCAGAAGGGGCAGGTGGCGAAGTGGGGGTCGTCCGTCGAGCGGCCGGTGTCCCCGGCCTCCCAGACGTCGGTGAGCAGCCGCCCGCAGGCCAGCCGCTCGTCCTCATCTTCGTACCGGCTCTCCTCCGGCCGGTCCGGATTGGCGCTCATCGCCATGCGCTCATCGCCTCCGTCAGGGAGCGGCGGGCACGGAAGACCCGGCCCCGAACCGCCTGCAGACTGATTCCGACCGTTGCCGCGATGCTCTCGTACGACAGTCCCTGCATCTCGCGCAGCACCCAGCACACACGTTGTTCGGGTGAGAGCTCCGCCATCGCCTCGGCCAGCGCGTCGACGGCGGCCCGTGACTCCACCGCTCGGGCAGGGGACGCCTGGTGCTCGGGGGCGGCCTGCTCGGGCACCGAGTCCAGGTCGGCCGCCGGTCTGCGGGCTCTGAGCCGGTTGAGACAGCGGTTGGTGACGATCCGGTAGAGCCACGTGTGGAAGGAGGCGTCCCTACGGAACTCGGGAAGCTTGCGCCAGGCGTTCACGAAGGCGTCCTGCACGGCGTCCTCGGCATCCGACCGGTCGCCGAGAAGGCGTATCGCCAGTTGCAGCATGGCGGGGCTGTGCCTGCGCACCAGCACCTCGAAGGCCTCCTCGTCGCCCTCCCCGGCCCGCACGACGAGCAGCGCCTCGTCGGCCGGCACGACGTCCGGTGCGCGCTCCGTCAGCTGATTCCCGTCGCCGGGCACGGACCAACCCCTTCCCCGCTCGCTTCCACGACCCTCGCTCCTGCCTCTGTTCGCGTCCGGTGCATGACTCTCCACGCGTCCTCATGACCGCTTCTCGTCGTTGGACACACGCCGCGGCCGAACGTCACGCACCGTGCGAGGTTTTGTGCGGGGCACGGTCGGCCGCCGCCCGCGGCGGTCCGGCTCGCGGGAAATTTCCGCGAACCCGCGTGACGAATCGTCGGACGGCGTGTCCAACGAAATGTCAGGCACAACGAGCCGAGCGAGACGCGAGGAGTTTCCATGACCACCACCCAGACAGCAGCGACCGTGCCCGCCACGAGCGCGGCTTCGCGGACGGCAGGGACGAAGCAGGTCGGCTCGACGGGCGGGACGACCACCCTCGGCAGCGGGGCCACCGGGGCGGCCGAGCCGGCGGCGACACGGGGCCGCACTTCCATCGCGGACACGGTCGTCGTGAAGATCGCGGGCATGGCGGCTCGCGAGATCCCGGGCGTCCACGACATGGGCGGCGGCCTCTCCCGCACCCTCGGCGCGGTCCGCGACCGGGTGCCGGGCGGCCGGCCGAACGTCGGTCGGGGCGTCAAGGTCGAGGTGGGCGAGCGCCAGACGGCCATCGATCTCGACCTCGTCGTCGAGTACGGGGTCGCGATCACCGATGTGGCGCACGACGTCCGCGAGAACGTCATCGCGGCCGTGGAGCGCACCACGGGCCTTGAGGTCGTCGAGGTCAATGTGACGGTCAACGACGTGCATCTGCCCGAGGACGACGACGAGGCCGCCGTGTCCGAGACCCGCGTGGCGTGACGGCGTGACACGGAGCATGGACCAATCCGGCCCGGCGGGCGGTGGGCCGGGCCGGGGAGTGTTCGGGGCGGCGGCGGGCATGGCACTGGGGTTCGCAGGCTGGTTCGGCGGGTTCGGGGCGTTTCTCGTGGTCGCGTCGCTCGGCGCGGTGGGATGGTTCGCCGGGCACCTTGTGGACCGGGGCACCGGCCTGCGCGAGTTCCTGGACGCGGTGACGGGGCGCCGGCCATGACGGTCCCGGCCACCGAGCGTGGCAGGACGACGGTGGCGCCCCGCGCCGTCCGACGGATCGCCGAGCGGGCGGCGGGCGAGGCGCTGCCCGACGGCAGCGTGGTGACTCGGGGTTCGGCCTCGGTGCGCGGCGCCTCGGCACGGGTGTCGCTCGGCGTGCGGCTGCTGTATCCGGTGCGGGCCGATGAGGCGGCCGGACGGGTCCGTGAACACGCACAGACCCGGACAGCCTCTCTCACGGGCCTGTCCGTTCCGCGCACGGACATCCGTATCGACGCGCTCTCGGTGCTTCCGGCGCCACCCGCCCGGCAACCAGCGGACGGTGAGCCACCAACGGCCGACGATCCGGCTCGCGAGGCGGAGCACCTCAGAGGGAGCGTCGGCAAGGGTGGCCGCATTCGCGCGCAGCGCCGGGTCCCCGCTGCGGTGACGGCTGCTGTGGGGGCCGCGGGCTGTGCGCTGCTCCTGGTGGACCTCATCGCGGTCCGGCTCGGCAGCACGCCCGCCACCTGGCGGACCTGGCTGGTCGACTGGGCATCGACACACGGCCCGGCGGACACGGCGGTACGGGCCGGCGGGGTGCTGGCAGCGCTGATCGGGCTCTGGCTGCTGGGGTGCGCTCTGCTTCCGGGGTTGCGTCGCGGGCTGGAGATGACCGTGCCCACGCCGCGGTTGCGGGCCGCGCTCGACCGTACGGCCGCCGCCCGCGTCGTCCAGGACAGGACCACCGCCGTGCCAGGAGTGGTCCGGGCCCGGGTGAACGCAGGGCGGCGGCGTCTGAGAGTGCTGGCAGAGGTGGGGTTCGGTGACCCGGATCAGGTGGAGGCCGAGGTGGTCCGGGTCGTGGGATCGGCCCTGCCGGAGCTGGGCCTGACGCGGACGCCTACGCCCCGGGTCCGGATCCGAGTGCGGCCCCGGGGTGAACTGCACGGGCAGCCGCCGTCGACCGAGGAGCCGAGGGTTCACACGGCAGCCTCGACGGCTTCGGCTTCGGCTTCGGCTTCGGCTTCGGCTTCGGCTGAACGGAAAGAGGTGTGAGTAAATGTCGGTGATCAGGCGCGGCGTGGTGAACCGGTCGCTGCTCGGTGCCGTCGGGTTGGTGCTGATCGTGGGCGGCAGCTGGCTGGCCGTGGGCGACGGTTCGGCGTGGGGCCCGGTGGGAGGCCGTGTGCCGCGCTGGTGGCCGTCGCCTGCGGCGGACGGGGTGTTGCTGGACCGAGAGCTGTCGGCACGGCTCCGGGAGAACGGCTGGTGGAGTCCCGCCGTGATCGCCGGTCTCTCTGTCGTACTGGTGCTGCTGGTGTGGTGGTTGGCCCGACAGGCGGTGTCCGGCGGACCTCGGTGGGCGGTGCTGCCGCGGACCGGACCGGTGCTGCGCAGACGTGCGTGGGAGCGGGCGATGACAACGCAGGTGGCGGCGTTCGACGACGTGGCGCGTGCTCGGGTGCGCCTGGTGGGCCGCCCGTTGCGGGTGGCGGTGACGGTCGTCGTGGAGCCCGAAGCCCGGCCGGCGGAGGTCGCGCGTTCCGTGGCCGGAGTCATCACGGACGCCCGCGACAGCAGCGGCATACAGGCCCTGCCCGCCGACGTACGGATACGGGTCGCGAACCGCCGGGAGCGACGGACCCGTTGAACCACCCCAGCCCTTCTCCCCCTCGCCACCCCACAGAATCTACTCACGAGTAAGGTAGAGGTTCCGGGATGTCGGCCCCACGGTCCGTACGGCACCCGGACGTGGTCCGACGACGGCCGTGGACAAGGAGTCGCGCCATGCCCCGCACCATGTCCGTAGCGGACAGCATCGTCATCGCCGCCACCCCGGCGCGGATCTACGAACAGCTCAGCGACCCTACGGCGATGGGGCGTTGGAGCCCCGAGAACCGGGGAGCGACTGTGCGTGGCGATCGGCGCGGCGCATACGTCGGCATGGTCTTCGACGGCCGGAACAAGCGCGGCGCGGCGCGCTGGACGACACGGTGCACGGTGACGGCGGCGGAACCCGGCGAGCGCTTCGCCTTCCGGGTCCATGCGATCGGCATCCGACGCCCGGTGCTCCCGGGGCCGATCGCCACCTGGGAATACCGTTTCGAAGCGGTGGACGGAGCGACCCTGGTCACTGAGACCTGGACCGACGACCGCCGTCGCTGGCCGGACTTCCTCGCCAACGCCTTCGACCGCGTCGCGACGGGCGGCAAGACCTTTGCGCAGTTCCAGGGCGGCAACATCCGTACGACGCTGAAGCGTCTCAAGGCAGCACTGGAGGCGGACGCCCGAGATGCCGAGAGCTAGGCGGCCCAGTGCGGGGGGCGGCTCAGTGAGGTGGGGAGAGTTGTTTTCTCGTTGCCCTTGGCCGCGTTGAGCTGGGCCTGGGTGAGGAACAGGCTTCCTGTCAGGTCGGCGCCCGAGAGATCGGCGTCGCGGAAGTCCGCACCGATGAGGTCGGCCAGGCGGAGATCGGCGCCGCTGAGATCGGCTGCGATCAGATAGGCCCCGCGGAGGTCCGCGCCGCGCAGGTCGGCGCCCCGCAGCCGGGCCCCGATGAGGTCGGCGCCGCGGTGGTTGCGCTTCTTGCGACGGGGCGCGGTGGCCCGGACGAGTTCGCTGGTGCGCAGAAGCAGCCCGGCGACCCGGTCGCGGTGACCGGCGACGTCCAGTTCCGCGAAGTCGACGGCGGGCCGCTCGGTGTGCCGTTGCGTCGCTTCCAGGGCCCGGCGGATCTCGGCGTGCAGGGAACGTGCGGCCGGCAAGGTGAGGGCCTCGGTGAGGTACCACAGCAGTTCATGGAGCTGGCGCATCACCGGGAACACCTGGAACATCTGGGTGGCGAGGTCGGGGGACGAGCGCCAGTCGCGGCCTCCGTAGGTCTCCTGGGAGACCTTCTGCCCGGCTCCGAAGCAGTCGTACACGGTGCAGCCGGAGAAGCCCTTCGGTCGCAGCCTGGTGTGGATGCCGCAGCGGAAGTCGTCCTGGAGGTTGGGGCAGGGGCGTCCGGCGTCCTTGTCGATGGCGAAGTCCGACGAGGCCGTCAGCGTGAGCGCGACGCAGCAGAGGGCGAAGCAGTTCGTGCAGTCCGCGCGCAGAGATTCCCGTCCGTCGTCGGGCACGGCGGTCGGATCGTTGTCGGGCACGGGTGGCAGGTCCTCGCGTGGATGGTGCTGCGGAAAGTCCAGGTGTAGAGCACACGAGTCTACCGAAGCGCCGTGGAGCGGCGCTCCGGGTCGGCGCCCGCCGGTGCACACTTGGCGCCGTACGTATGTGACGGAGGGGGACGCGTGGGCACCGAGGAAAGTACCGGGTTCGAGCCTGCCACCGGCGACGGCCCGCCGGCTGCCGAGCCCGCTGAGGCACGGGCCGCATCGGTGCGGACGGCGTTCGAGGGGCTGCTTCAGATCCGTCGCCTCACCGGTGCCGGGCGGCCCGACCCCGAGGCGGTGCCCGCGCCGTGGGAACTCAACCGCCCGGTCAGGGCGGTCGCGTTGGCTCTGGAGAGTTCAGGGGCGACACCTTCGGCTGTCGACCCGTCGGGGCTCCGGGTATCGGCCGGATACCGGGTGAGCGACGGGGAGTCGGCGGGTTCGGTACGGGTCGAGTGGGCCGGGCCGCCCGGCAGCGGCGCCGCTCACGGCGAGGAGGAGGCCCTGACCGGCTGTGCTTCGACCTTGCGGGGACTGGGCTGGACCGTGCTGCTCTACCGAGGGCCCCGCAGACGGCGCTATCTGGAGGTGGAGCCACCGAGTGGGTTGTCCGGCGGGTACGGCCGGGCTTGAGGCCGCGTTGTCAGACCCATGGGGGATGCTTGGCGGCCAGACAGCTCTGAGGAGGAGATGCCGAGATGGACAACGACGAGCTCGCCGCGGCGCAGGCGTACGTCCGCCTGTTGGAGGCCACCCGAGCAGCGCTCGCCGACCCCGACGACGCACCGGTCTACCTGCCGCTGCTCACCTCCCCGATGCGGGAGGCCGACCATGCTCTGCGCAGTGCGGGGCTGACGGGTAACGAGGATCGGCTGTTCGCTCTCGTCCGGGCACTGCAGCCGAGCCTTTCCGGCAGCGGAAGATAAAACGCGTCGGACGGGCCTGCGCCGGGTGGGTCCGAGTCGGGTCAGCCCTCTGCGCCGGGTGAGTCCTGGTCGGCCTACCCCTCCCTCGCAGGGGTGCCCGTGGGCAGCGGCGCGAGACCGAGTTCCTGTTCGCCGGGGCCGAGCGGCGCGAAGAACCGGGCGACCTCCTGGTCGTCGACCTCGGCGAGCGAGCCCGGCTTCCACTGCGGGGCGTTGTCCTTGTCGATGATCCGGGCACGCACCCCTTCCACGAAATCGGGGTGCTCGAACGCCCGGCTGGAGACCCGGAACTCCTGGTCGAGAACGGCTTCCAGGCTGTCGAGCCGGGCTGCCCGGCGGACAGCGGCGAGCGTGACCTTGAGCGCGATGGGTGACTTGGTCAGGAGTTCGTCCGCCGCGGCCTGCTCCTCGGGAACGGCGCTGCCGCGCAGGTGTCCGACGATCTCCTCGACGGTGTCCGCCGTGTAACAGGCGTCGATCCAGTCGCGCTGGGCGGCGAGTTCGCCGGCGGGCGGCTCCGTGGCGAACCGCTGGACGATGTCCGCCACGGGCGTGCCCGTGGCGGCAGGATCGCCCAGCGCTTCGATCAGGTCCGGCAGAAGGCGAGCCGGGACGTGCTGGTCGGCCAGACCGCACGAAATGGCGTCGGCCGCTCCGACGGAACGGCCCGTGAGGGCCAGATGTGTGCCCAGTTCGCCGGGGGCGGCGGCCAGCAGGCGGGTGCCCCCGACGTCAGGTACGAAACCGATCGCGGTCTCGGGCATGGCGACGCGTGAACGTTCGGTGACGACACGGATTCCGGCGTGGGCCGACACCCCGACCCCGCCGCCCATCACGATGCCGTCCATCAGTGCGACGTACGGCTTGGGGAAGCGGGCGATGCGGGCGTTGAGGCGGTACTCGTCACGCCAGAACTCCAGGGAGCCACGCCCCGAGCTCCGTGCGTCGTCGTGCAGGGCTCGGATGTCGCCGCCGGCGCACAGGCCCCGGTCGCCCGCGCCGGACAGCAGCACCGATGTGATCGTCTCGTCCTGCTCGGCGTGGGCCAGCGCTTCGTCGAGCATCCGCACCATGGTATGGCTGAGGGCGTTGAGGGCTCGGGGCCGGTTCAGTGTGAGGTGCAGGCAGGTGCCCCGCGTCTCCAGCAGGACGGGCCGGTCGTCGTTCATGCGTGCGCTCCGCTCGCTGGGCTCGTGGACACCTCGGACGCCGCCCATGGTGACGGACGGTCCTCGGACGCCATTCTGCGACCCCCAGATCGCTCCGGAAGCGGTGGGGGCCTTTGCGGGGCGGGCCGCTGTGGCACTCCGATGGATACGGCTCGACAATTGAGGCCTACGGGGTGCGCCGACGCAGGCCCCGCCGGGCGACCTCCGGAGCAGGAATGACCGACGACGAACGGCGGCAGGACGCCGAAGCATCTCCGCTCCGCCGGATCGACCGGAAGACCAACGGTGAGATCCGGCCGACGGAACGCCTCGCCATGAACCGCACCGGCAGCTTCGACTGGGATCTGGACACCCGGACCCTGGACATCGACGAGGCCGGGCTCATGGTGTTCGGCGTCGATCCGGCGACGTTCGACGCACGGCCGGGCGCACTGCTGGAGCACCTGGAACCGGCGGAACGGGCCCGGCTCGACGTCACGATCGACGAGGCCATCACCGGCGGCAACAATTCCTACAGCGTCCACTTCCGTGTACCGCTGGACGACGGGACCACGCAGTGGACCCACGTTCAGGCCCGCATCCTGCGATCGAAGGACGGCAGGGCCCACCGCATCGTGGGGGTCGTCCGGGACGCGACGGCGGAAGTCACCCATTCGGCCTTCGTCCTCGATCTGGAAAAACGACGGCAGCGCCAGACCAATATCGTTGAACGCACAACGAGCTCCATGTCCCGTGCGGTGACCGTGGACGATGTGACGGCCGCCCTCACCGGCCCCGGCGGGCTGGCCCGGCTCGGCGCGGACGGTCTCGCCCTGGGGCTCGTGGAGAACTCCGCGCTGAACATCGTCGCGCTGAGCGGCGAGTCGCTCGAAGTGCTGGACGGTCTGGGCTCCGGCGACCTCGACCGCAACCTTCCCCTCGCGGACACCATCCGCAGCGGGCGCCCCCGGTTCATCACCTCCCTCGCCGCGCTGGCCCGGCGCTACCCGGAGCTGGAGCCGCATCTCGGGAGGCTCAGATTCCGGGCGGCGGCGTATCTCCCGCTGGTGGCCCAGGCCCGTTCGCTCGGCGGCCTGGCCCTCTTCTACCGCGAACGCACGGTCTTCAACGCGGACGAGCGCATTCTGTGCCTGGGGCTGGCCGCCATCGTGGCCCAGTCCCTGCAGCGGGCGATGCTCTTCGACGAGGAGCGTGAGTTCGCCACCCAGCTCCAGTCCGCGATGCTCCCGCCCCGGATACAGGACGTCGAGGGCGGTGAGATCGCCGTCCGGTACCACGCCGCGTGGAGCGGCCGACAGGTCGGCGGCGACTGGTACGACGTGATCACCCTGCCCAAGAACCGTTACGGTCTGGTCGTGGGGGACGTTCAGGGGCACGACACCCACGCCGCCGCGATCATGGGCCAGTTGCGCATCGCCCTGCGTGCTTACGCCTCCGAGGGGCATCCTCCGGCCACCGTGCTGGCACGGGCCTCCCGTTTTCTCTCCGAACTCGACACCGAGCGCTTCGCCACCTGTACATACGCCCAGGTCGACCTGGCGTCCGGAACGGTGAAGGTCGTGCGGGCCGGGCATCTCGGCCCGTTGATCCGCCACGTCGACGGGCGGGTCGGCAGCCCGCAGGTGCGCGGCGGGCTGCCGCTGGGCACCTCCACGGACCTGCTGGACGAGGAGTATCCGGAGACCCGGCTCGACCTGGTGCCCGGTGAGACGTTCGTGCTGTACACGGACGGGCTGGTGGAGGAGCCCGGAGCCGACCTCGACACCGGGATCGACGCACTGCGCAACGAGGTAAGCGCCGGACCTGCCGGAGCCGAAGCGCTGGCGGATCATCTGTCGGAACGACTGTGGGAACGGTGGGGGTCGGGTGACGATGTGGCACTTCTTGTGCTGCGCCGGAGCCCGGACGTCGGGTCGACGCACGCGCCGCGGCTCCACCAGTACATCCACCAGGCGGACCCGGAAGGGCTCTCGGACGCCCGCGCGATCGTGCGCCAGGCACTCGCCGACTGGGACATGGCCGAGTTCGCCGACGACGCGGAGCTCGTCACGGGCGAATTGCTGGTGAACGTGCTCCTGCACACCGAGGGCGGGGCCGTCCTGACCCTGGAGGTGCTGCCCGAACCGGTGCGGCGGATCCGGCTGTCGGTCCAGGACCGGTCCAGCGCCTGGCCCCGTCGGCGTACGCCGGGCGAGACCTCCACCTCCGGGCGGGGGCTGCTGCTGCTCGACGCGGTCGCGACGCGCTGGGGCATCGAGCCCCGTGGCGAGGGCAAGGCCGTCTGGTGCGAGATCGGCCCCACTCCCCCGGCGCCCGCTTCCCCGCCGTCCACCGCGCCGCCGTCGACGATCTCGGAGCAGTGACGGACGAAGAAGGGTGTGTCGCAGCACCACCGTGCTGCGACACACCCCTCACCCACGGCTCGTACGGCCTCAACCGTGGTTCGGACGGCCTCGGCCGCCGGTCCCGGACGGGCTCCGGCCGCTCCCTGCGTCCCTACCGCTCACGAGGCCCGCTGCCCTGTGCTACCGGCGCGGGCCGGTGAGCGTGGGAGCGTCAGTTCTGGGCGGTACGCCGCTTGCGGACGGCCCAGAGAATGCCGCCACCGGCGAGCAGCACCGCGACAGCGGCGCCACCGATGACGGGCGTCGACGACGACGAGCCGGTCTCGGCCAGGTCCGGCGTGCTCGGGCTCGGGGCGGGCGCGGCGGGCGCGGACTCCGAAGGCTGCTCGCTGGGCGTGGCGCTCGGCTCGGTGGACGGCGTCTCCGACGGGGCCGGCTCGCTCGGGCTCGGCTCGGTCGGCGTCGGCTCGGTCGGCGTCGGGCTGGGCTCGTCGCACACCTCCGCCGTCTTCGACTGGTCGATGGAGTGCTTGCCGTCGCCGTCGGCGTCCTTGACGACCAGTCGGACGGTCACCGGCTTGTCGTGGTCGGGAAGCGCCAGCTTCTTGTGGAACTCCCGGCCGAACGTCTCGGTCGGGAGCAGGTCCTTGCCGTCCACCGAGACCGTCACCGTGTTGGGGACGTCGCTCGTGTAGTTGGTGAGGTCAACGGTGACCTCGGAGCAGGTCACGGCCCAGGTGGGGGTGTGTGCGACGGCCGGACCGGCGGCGATGACGCCTCCGGTCAGACCGACGACCGCAGCGGCCACGAGTGCTCCCGCGCCACGCCACGATCTCCTGGGTATGGTCATGGATTGTTCCTCCAGATACTTCTCATCGCCCGAATGGCGGTGGGGCGCACAGTACTGCCATCGCCCCGGAACGGCGCATCCGCCCCGTGCGTAGTTCCCGGCGCCAACTCGGCTCATATCCGCGCTACTTCCGGCAAGGCGGGCAAGCCTCCCGCGGAACTGTCCTGCGGTGGTGGCCGAATGAGAGGGTGGGTTGTGCATCTATCTGCCGCCGCCCACGCGCCCGAGCCTGGAGCTTGACCCGTTCTATGCGCATGCTGCTGATCCGTCACGGCCAGACACCGTCCAACCTCGGCCACTTCCTGGACACCGCGCACCCCGGCCCCGGCCTCACCGACCTGGGCCTGCGGCAGGCGGCGGCGCTGCCCGAGGCGCTCGCCGGGGAGGACATCGCCGCGTTGTACGCCTCCACCCTGACGCGTACGCAGCTCACGGCCGCACCGCTGGCCGCGGAGCGGGGCCTCGAGGTCCTGATCCGGGACGGGATCCGGGAACTGTCGGCCGGCGACCTGGAGATGCGGGCCGACGAGGACGCCGCCCGTCAGTACCTCACGACCGTCTTCGCCTGGCCGGCCGGGGACACCGCCCGCAGGATGCCCGGGGGCGAGAACGGGACGGAGGCACTGGCGCGCTTCGACGCGGTGGTGGCCGAGGCGGCGCGGGCCGTGGAGCACGGGACCGTGGCCCTTGTCAGCCATGGTGCCGCCATCCGCGTGTGGACAGCCGCCCGAGCGCGGAACGTGACGGTCGAGTTCGCCGCCCAACACAGCCTGGACAACACGGGGGTGGTGGTGGTCGAGGGCTCGCCGGACTCGGGATGGACGGCAACCTCCTGGGCCGGGAGGGTCGTTCCGGGGGCCACCGCGAGCGGCTGGACGGACGGCGGCCCGGCCGGCCAGACGCTGCCGGTCGCGGAGCTGCGACCGGAGCGGGGACCGACGGATGATCGGCCCATCGTCTGACCCCCGCGCCCACTCCCCCTCATCGCGGCAGGCTCCAAGGGGCACGCTCGAAAAGGCAGACCCATTGATGCTGGGCAAGGGGAAGAGACGTCGACGTCACAGGGCCTTGTGCATGATGTGCAGCCCCACATAGCCCTGGGTCGGGTGCTGGAAGCCCTCCGGGAGGGTGCCGATCACGTCGAACCCGATCGACCGGTAAAGCTTGACGGCGTAGGTGTTGGTCTCGACCACCGCGTTGAACTGCATGGCCCGATACCCTGCGGCGCGAGCCCAGTCGACCGTGTATTCGCACAGTGCGCGCCCCACTCCCCTGCCGGAGTGAGCGGGGTCGACCATGTAGGTGGCGCTGGCTATGTGGGAGCCGTTGCCCATGTGGTTGCGGTTCATCTTCGCCGTACCGAGCACCGTCCCGGCATCGTCCACGGCGACGACCACCCGACTCGGCGCCGGGACGAACCACCATCCCTCGGCATCCTCCTGACCGAGATCGAGCGGATAGGTGAGCGTCTCACCCGCGGAGACGATCGAATGGAAGAAAGGCCAGATGGCGGGCCAGTCCTCGGGGGTTGCTTCCCTGATCAACATCCGGACAGGATGGCCTATCCGTACGAGCGGCGCCACGTCTTAACCGGTGCCCCGCCCACGCCACCCCAGCCTTGCCAGCAGCCCTCTTCCGGTCGGCAGGCTCGCCGCGGCGGTTTTGCTCCGCGCGGCCGGCACCGACCGGGCTTCTGCGTCGCCGCCGGGGCGCGGGGCCGGCCGGTCCTCGCGCGCCGCGTCCAGTTCCAGCGTCAGGTTGATCCGTCGCCAGAGGATCTCGTCGGGGTCGTCGGCCAGTGTCAGCTCGCCCATCGTCTCCCTCGCCGCCATGGACGCCGGCCGTCCGAAGACCGGCTCCGGCCGGACCCGTACGAGATAGGCGCGTTCATAGGGGTCGTCCACCACCTCCGCCAGTTGTACGGGGTCCAGTGCCGACGCCTGGACAGCCGCTCGCGCCCAGGGGTCCGGCGTGCGGGTCAGCAGCCGGTCGATGCGCTGCGAACGCCAGTTGCGGGCCCGCCAGTCGGCGCCCGACTCCAGCATCGTGCGCATTCCCGGAGGCGTCCGTCCGGCGAGCAGCTCGGGTTCCCGGCCGGCGAACGCGGCCAGTTCGCCCGCGAGGTAGAGCCAGACCACCGCGCGATACCGGTTCAGATAGAACGTGACCGGTGAGAAGCAGCCCGCTCGTGCCAGCCGGGTGAACCGTGCCGGAGCGATGTCCAGCAGGGCCGCGCCCGCAGCCGTACCGACGGTGCGGACCCGCTCCGCAAGGGCATCGGGGAAGCCGGGCTCCTCCCGCAGGCGCGCGATCTCCTCCTCCGGCACCCGTGGCCGCCCACCGCCCGATGCGCCGACGACCGCGATCAGTCCCAGGTGCACCGCGAGCTCGAACTCCGCGCGTCGTAGGCCCAGCTCCTGGGCCGCACGCCCGGCCGCGGCCGTACCCGCCGGGGCGGCACACGAGGTGCGCCCGCCCTCGGGCGCCGCGCCCGCGTCCTCGGTCCGCGACTCCTCCGCCCGCGCGTCCCGGGTCCGGGCGTCCCGGGTCCGCGTGTCCTGGGGCCGCGTGTCCTGGGTCCTGGTGTGCGTTCGGAACACTTCCCTGACCGTCATGGCTGTCCTCCCCCGTTGGCTCGAATACTCTCCGTGATCACGGTAGCCCGAGGGAGTCATCACCCGTCAGCCCTGTGGATAACTCCTCACCGGCGACGGAAAGTGCAGGTCAGAACGGTCCGACGTCCTCGGGCCCGCCCTGGCGGACGGAGACTCCGAGGTGTTCTCCGACCCGGTTGACGAGCAGGGTCATCTCGTAGGCGACCTGGCCGACGTCGGCTTCGGCCGCCGTCAGCACGCACAGGCAGCTGCCGTCGCCCGCGGCCGTCACGAAGAGCAGGGCCTCGTCGAACTCGACCATCGTCTGGCGGGCCCGGCCCGCCCGGAAGTGGCGCCCCGATCCGCGTGCCAGACTCTGCAACCCCGAGGAGACCGCCGCCAGATGCTCCGCGTCCTCACGGGCGAGCCCGGTGCTGGCCCCGGTGACCAGCCCGTCGTTCGACAGCACCAAGGCGTGCCGTATGAATTGCACCCTGTTGGTGAGATCGTCAAGGAGCCAGTCAAGTCCCCGGTCAAGCGGCATGTGCTCGTCCTCCCCGTACCTTCGTTCCCCGTGCCCCGCTACGCGCGTAAGCCTCGCGCAACGGCCCCGTGGGGGCAAGCGCCCCTCACCGCCCGGGGTGCCGCTTCGCGCCATGCGGGGATCGGGCCCAGGATGGGCCCATGGCACACCACATGACCGATGAAGAATGGCGGGCCTTCCTCTCCGAGGGCACGCGCACGGCGAAGATTTCGACGGTGCGGGCCGACGGCAGTCCGCACATCGCACCCGTCTGGTTCCTTCTCGACGGCGATTCGGTGGTCTTCAACACCGGCAAGGAGAGTGTGAAGGGGCGCAATCTCGCACGCGACGGGCGGGTAGCCCTGTGCGTCGACGACGACCGGCCTCCGTACGCGTTCGCGGTGGTGCAGGGGCATGCCGAGCTGAGCGAGGACCCGGAAGAACTCCTGCGGTGGGCGACGCGGATCGCCGGCCGTTACGTGGCGTCCGACGTGGCCGAGGAGTTCGGCCGCCGCAACGGCGTGCCCGGCGAACTAGTCGTGCGGGTGCGGATCGACAAGGTGGTAGCGATGGCCGACATGGCCGACTGACGGACCGGGGTTCCGACGCCGAGCCGTCAGCCGACGGAGGCGAGGAGGCGGGCGGTGTGCACCCGCCCGGCGTACTCGACCGTACGGATCAGGACTTCTTTTCCGGAGGCCCGGTCCCGGGCGTCGCACGGCACGACCGGCGTGCCCGGGTCGAGGTCCAGCGCCCGCGCGACATCGCGCTCCGTATGGTCGGGAGCGCCGGGGAAGCGGTTGACGGCGACGACGAACGGTATCCGCCTGCGCTCGAAGTAGTCGACGGCGGCGAAGCAGTCCTCCAGCCGCCGGGTGTCGGCGAGCACGATCGCCGCCAGGGCGCCCTCGCACAGTTCGTCCCAGAGAAACCAGAAGCGGTTCTGGCCCGGCGTGCCGAACAGGTAGAGCGTGAGGCCCTCGTGGACGGTGATACGGCCGAAATCCATCGCTACGGTCGTGGTGGCCTTCCGCTCCACCCCGTCGGTGTCGTCCCGGTCCCGGCCGCTCTCGCTCAGCGTCTCCTCCGAGTGCAACGGACGGATCTCGCTGACCGAGCCGACCAGGGTCGTCTTCCCGGCCCCGAAGCCGCCCGCCACGACGATCTTCAGGGTGAGCGCGATGTCCTCTCCGATCATGGGCGTGCGCCCCTCTCTGTCTCTCTTCAGGAATCGCTTCGGGCGTCGGGCTGCGGGGCTCAGGAATGGTTCGGGCCGACAGCATGGCAACCCGTCGGCCTCGTCCGAGCGAGTTGATCGTTCTTGACCGATGCGGCTTCGCTGTGGTCGCTTCTTGCCGCATCCCGACCTCAATACGTGCCTCTTGGACGAGCCGGATGTTCTGCGCCCGCCCCGGGCCCTTCCGGAGTGGCCCCTACACTGGTCTTTTCGGCTGCCTGGAACGGGCAGCGGTGCCGGGCCCGTACAGACGGCCCGGGGACGAGGAGATTCGAGCGTGTCGACAGGTTCCGGCGGCGGTTTCCAGGATCCGCCCGCGGAGGTGCTCGCGGAGGCCGCGGCGGCGTTCGGGCTCCTGGCGACACCGGCACGGCTGCACATCGTGTGGGCGCTGGCCCAGGGTGAGAGCGATGTGACGGGGCTCGCCGAGCGGGTGGGCGGCACGCTTCCTTCGGTCAGCCAGCATCTGACGAAGCTGAAACTGGCCGGTCTCGTCCGCTCCCGCCGCGAAGGCCGACGGCAGGTCTATCTGGTCGACGATCCCGACGTGGTGACGGTCGTCCGGCTCATGGTCGGCCAACTGGCCGAACGCGCCGGGCACGCCTCCCAGGAGCCCGTCCGCCTGCGTGAGCTCGGTGCCTGAGAGCAGTTCAGCCGCGGGCTCCGGACACCTCGCCGCCGCACCGGCCTCCGTCACACCGTTTCCCGGCGCGGACAGCGGCACGGATTCCGCGACAGGGGCCGGCGGGAACCTCGCGGCCACCGCCCCGGCCTCCGGCACCGGCCCCACCGCTCTGCAGACGCTGCGCGCGCTCGACAGCGGGCCGCGCGGGCTGCTGGAGGCGGAGGCCGAGATCCGGCTCGGCCGGACGGGCGAGAACGTTCTGCCCGCCCGGCGGCCCGTGCCCTGGCCCCGACGCTTCCTGCGCAGCCTCCGGGACCCCTTCACCTCCGTACTGCTCGGCCTCGGCCTGGTGTCGGCCCTCGTCTCCGCCTGGGGCACCGCCTGCGTCATCCTGACGCTCGTCGCGGTGAGCTGCCTGCTGCGCTCGGCCGAGGAGCACCGGGCCGACCGGTCGACCTCGGCACTGCGCGAGCTGGTGGCGACCACGGCGACCGTGGTGCGCCGCGCCTCGGACGACGCTCCTCCGCTGGAGCGGGAGGTGCCGGTCGCCGACCTGGTGCCGGGGGACGTGATCCGGCTGCGGCCGGGTGATCTCGTACCCGCCGATGTGCGGCTGCTGCGCACCGACGGCCTCACCGTCCATCAGTCGGCGCTGACCGGGGAGTCGGCGCCGGTGGTCAAACAGGCCCTCGACGTCCCCGACCCCGCGCTGTCCGGGGCCGGGCCGTTCGCACAGCCGCAGTGGTGCTTCCAGGGCAGCAGCGTCACCTCCGGCAGCGGTACGGCGGTGATCGTGGCCACCGGTGGGGCGACCCGGTTCGCCGCCGCCCATGAGGGGCGGGCCGGGCAGCGGGGCGCGAGCGCCTTCGACCGGTCGGTCCAGGGGATCTCCTGGACCCTCATCCGCTTCATGCTCCTGACTCCGCCGTTGGTGCTGATGGCCAATGCGGCGCTGCGTGGCCGGGGCCTGGAGACGCTGCCCTTCGCCGTGGCCGTCGCCGTCGGGCTCACCCCGGAGATGCTGCCGGTCATCGTCACGACGACGCTCGCGCGGGGCGCCGCCCGGCTGGCACGCACCAGCGGAGTGATCGTCAAGCGGCTCCCGGCGCTGCACGACCTGGGCGCGGTGGATGTGCTGTGCCTGGACAAGACCGGCACGCTGACCGAGGACCGGCCTGTCGTCGCCGGGGCGACCGACGGTGCGGACCGGTCGGATCCGGATGTGCTGCGGTGGGCTGCGGTCAGCGCCCTGTGGACGCTCCAGCTGGCGGAGCTGCCCGCGGCCGACGCGCTCGACGAGGCGGTGCTGGACGCCGCCGACGCGTGCGGTCCGCCCGCTGCCGGGGAGGTGGATCCGGAGGCGTACGAAGGTGTCGCCGTCCTGCCCTTCGATCCGGTGCGCCGGGTCGCGACCGCCGTGGTACGGAGGCCCGGCCGGCTCGGCGTCCACACCCTGGTCACCAAGGGCGCCGTCGAGGCGGTGCTCGACCGGTGCGCCATGGACGGGGCGGAGCGCGACCGGCTGCTCGCGCTGGCGGACCGCAAGGCCGGGACCGGGCTGCGCCTGCTGGCCGTGGCCCGTGCCGACCGGGTGGCACGGGCGGGCGCGTACACCCCCGCGGACGAGCGCGGTCTGACCTTCCTGGGTCTGGTGGCCCTGCGGGACGTCCCGGCTCCGAGCGCCGCCGACGCCCTCGGGGTGCTCGCGCGGCGGGGTGTGAGCGTCAAGGTGCTCACCGGTGACCACCCGGGCACGGCCGCCCGGGTGTGCGCGGACCTCGGTCTGCACCCGGAGGGACGGCCCGGACCCGACGATGTGGTGACGGCCGAGGTGGTGGACAGCCTGTCGGACGCGGAGCTGGTCCGGGTGGCGGACCGGGCCACGGTGTTCGCGCGCTGCACCCCCGAGCACAAGGCCCGGATCGTCTCGGCCCTGCGCGCGGGCGGCCACACGACCGGCTTCCTCGGCGACGGCGTCAACGACCTGCCCGCCCTGCACGCCGCCGACGTCGGCATCTGCCCGCGCAACGCCGTGGACGTGGCCAGGGAGGCGGCCGATGTCGTCCTGGCGGAGAAGGACCTCACCGCGATCGACCGTGCGGTGTTGGCCGGCCGGCGCAGCAGCGGGAACATCGCCACCTATCTGCGGATCACGCTCTCGTCGAACCTCGGCAACGTCATCGCCATGCTGACGGCCGGGCTGATGCTGCCCTTCCTTCCGATGCTCCCGGCGCAGGTGCTGGTGCAGAACCTCTGCTTCGACGCGGCGCAGCTGGCGTTCGCGTTCGACCGCCCGGCCGCATCGGTCCTGCGCCGCCCCACCGCACTGCGGCCGCGTGACTTCCTGCGCTTCATCACGGGTTTCGGCCTGCTCAACGCGGCCGCCGACCTCGCCACCTTCGGGGTGCTCGCGCTCGCCCTCCACAACGCCTCCGGGGACGGCGGGGAGGCGGCGTTCCACGCCGGGTGGTTCACGGAGAACCTGCTCACCCAGGCCCTCGTGATGATCCTGCTGCGCACCGGGCGCAGCGCCGCCGAGCGCCGGGCGGGCGGGCCTCTGAGGGCCGCCGCGGCGGCCCTCGCGGGGGTCGGCGTCGCCCTTCCGCTCACCCCGCTCGGGCCATTGCTGGGCATGAGCGCCCTGCCGCCCCTCTACTACCTGTTGCTCGGCTCGGTCCTGGGGCTGTACGCGGTCGGGCTCACGGCGGCCCGCCGCCGCTACGAGCGCCGCCACCTGCCCGACGCCGAACCGGACCAGGTGACGGAACGACAGGGGGAGCGTGTCGGACGCTGAGGGGCACCACGCCGAGGGGCGCCCGGTCCGGCTCGCAGCGATAGTTGTACAGTTGCGCAATGCGGCAACTGTTGCCGTGCGAACGGAGAGAAGGGCGGGACCAGAATGTTGCGCAACGGCCTGGAGCCCTGGCACCTGCTGATCCTGGCGGTCATCGTGGTCGTCGTCTTCGGCTCGAAGAAGCTGCCCGACACGGCCCGCGCCCTGGGGAAGTCGATGCGCATCCTCAAGAGCGAGGCCAAGGCGATGAAGGACGAGAACGCCCCTGACACGCCACAGCCGGGGCGCTGAACGAGCCCTCCCCGGCTCCCTTCGGCCGCCGCTCATTTCACGGCTTGCGCAATCCGGGAACCCGGAATGCCGCGCTGAGCGTTCGTACAGGTAGCGGCCACAAGAGTGACAGCAGAACAGCACCGATCACCCGGGCCCGTACGCGGAGCAGCCTCGGGCACCGGATCGCAGGTGCGGACCGACGGAACACTGGAGGAATTTCATGGGTGTGACCCTGGCCAAGGGCGGCAACGTCTCCCTGTCGAAGGAGGCCCCCGGCCTGACCGCCGTGACGGTCGGGCTCGGCTGGGACGTGCGGACCACGACCGGCGCCGATCACGACCTGGATGCCAGTGCGCTGCTGTGCTCCGAGGCGGGCAAGGTCCTCTCCGACAGCCACTTCGTCTTCTACAACAACCTCACCAGCCCCGACGGTTCCGTCCGCCATACCGGTGACAACCTGACGGGTGAGGGCGAGGGCGACGACGAGTCGGTCGAGGTCGACCTGTCCTCGGTCCCCGCCGAGGTCGCGAAGATCGTCTTCCCGGTGTCGATCCATGACGCCCAGAGCCGGGGCCAGAGCTTCGGCCAGGTGCGCAACGCCTTCATTCGCGTGGTGAACCGGGCCAACGGCGTCGAGCTCGCCCGTTACGACCTCAGCGAGGACGCCTCCACCGAGACCGCGATGGTCTTCGGCGAGCTGTACCGGCACGGCACCGAGTGGAAGTTCCGGGCCGTCGGCCAGGGCTACGCCTCGGGCCTCGCGGGCATCGCCTCGGACTACGGCGTCAACGTCTGAGCGGACCGATCGGGCTTCCGGTGATCGCGCGGCCCTCGCCGGTTGCGCGATCATGTCCCCATGGCCGACGACCACGCTCATGTCCTGGACTTCTTCACCCCGCGTGCGGCCGGCTGGGACAGCCGGTTCCCCGACGACGGACCCGCCTACGCCGCCGCGGCCGGAATGCTGGGGCTGCGTCCCGGTGATGCCGTGCTCGACGCGGGCTGCGGGACGGGCCGTGCGCTGCCCGCACTGCGAGCGGTGGTCGGGCCACAGGGCACGGTGCTGGGCGCCGACCTCACTCCCGCGATGCTGGAGGAGGCGGCGCGGGCGGGCCGAGGGGACAGCGGGACGCTGCTCCGGGCGGACGTCGCGCGGCTGCCGTTGCGCGACGGAGCTCTGGACGCGGTGTTAGGAGCCGGGTTGATCTCACATCTGTCCCGTCCCGAGGCCGATATGGCGGAGCTCGCCCGGGTGGTCCGGCCGGGCGGGGTCCTGGCTCTGTTCCATCCGATCGGCCGGGCCGCTCTCGCCGCACGTCATGGTCGCACCATCACCGACGACGACCTGCGGGCCGAGCCCCGGCTGCGTGAGCTGCTGGCCGGTGCGGGGTGGCGACTGGAGTCCTACACCGACGAGGACGACCGGTTTCTTGCCCTCGCGGTCAGGCAGGCCTGAGGGCCGAAGGCTGCGGCGGGCCGCAGCACCGTACGGGAAGTACCGGGCCGTACGAGACCCCTCGCAGCCGCACGGCCCGGCGTACGGCCAGGTCAAAACGGTCGGGGCGATCGCGTCACTCGGCGGGCGACTGCGACGGCCTGCGCCCGGGAACGGGACAGCCGCGGACGCCCGGCGTGGGGAACGTGCCGAGCTCCGCGACCTCGTACCCCTCCGGATATCCCTTGATCTCGGGGTTCTGGCGCGCGTAGTGGGGTGTCCGCCGGGGTGGCAGAAGCCGGACGGCACGCGCCCGGAGCCGGAGCGCGCCCCTGGTCAGCCCCCGGGCGACCGGCCCCGGGCGGCGGTAGCGGAACGCCCTGAGCAGCGAGTCGTCCAGGAGCGCGAGGCTGGCGCCGCGCACGACCGGAGCGAGGGGCGCCGGATACCAGGACGCCATCAGCGCCAAGGTGGCGTCGGAGACCCGGCGGGCTCCTTCGTCCCAGCCGAAGTGCTCGCGCTCGTAGGCGTCGAGAGTGCTCTCGAATTCCTCGTACGTTCCGGGGACGCCCTTGATCCCCATGCGGGCGCCGAGCGTGCGGTAGTAGGCGGCGAAGGCTCCCAGCTCGTGGCAGCACAGCCGCCGCCAGCCGAAACTGTCCAGCCAGCGCTTCGGGGTGACGACGAACGTGCACAGGACGTAGCGCATGTCGTCGTTGCTGATGTCGTAGCTGCGGTGCATCTGGTTGATCCGGCGGACGGCCGTGCGGCCTTCGTCGGTCTCGAAGCCGTGCTCCACCACGGTGTCGAGCAGCAGGGCGGTGTCGTCGTACCGCTTCTGGGAACGCTCCGTCAACTCGGCCGTCTCGTCGAGGAGTCGGCCGATGCTCGGCACCGCATAGGTGCGGTAGAGGGCAAGTTCGAGGGCGCGGGTGACGTCCCAGGGGAACTCGTAGGTGACGGTGAGGCGGTAGATCTCCAGGAAGTCCCGTTCGGGGTCCAGGCGCTGAATCTCTTTCAGCCGGTCGTACCGCTTCACCATGCTGTTCCCCTCGTTCGGCCGGACGGCCGAGTTTACGCGGAGGCCCCACGCGCGCCCGGCCCTTCGGCCTTCCTCCACCCGGACGAGATGGGCCCGACGCCGGTCCACCGCCGCTCGCCGGGGCCTCGACGAGGGGGTTACCGAGTAGTTAGGGTGCGCCGACGACCAAGGAACACGGGACCGAGCGATGGGCGTGTGGGCGATGAGCGATGGGGAGGACACCGTGGCCGGTGCGAAGGATGCGGCCGCCGACGACGCACTGCTGGTGCTGACCGCGATGCTGCTGACGCCCGCGCGGTTCCCGAGCGTGCTGGGCGACGACTACGTGGCCGCGTGCGGCGCGCTCGCGCTCGAACCGTACGAGGAGGGCTACGGCCTCGTCCTCGGCCAGGACGGCGAGGGGGCCCGGTGGACCGTGGTCGTCGAGGACGCCTCCCAGGTGGCCGTCGCCATCGCCGCGTGGGACTGCGGCATGGAGCATGACCTCTCCCCCGACGAGCGCTCCATGGTGTGCGCGCTGCCGGGGTGGCCGATGGACCTGGCCGTCTCGGCGCCCGGCGTCCCGGATCCGCACGATCCCGAGACGGACGGGGAGGGCCCCGCGCCTCTGGCCCCTCCCGACGCGGAGGCCTGGGGTCCGGCGCAGCGGCGGCTCGGCGCCGACGAGATCGCCGCTCAGTGGTCCACCTGGCGTGAGCAGATCGACGACGCGCAGTTCGTACGGCCCGGGGCCGAGGGAGAGCCCGAGGACGCCTCCTCCCTGGCGTCCCCGCCCTCCCGACACCCCGGCGTACGCAAGGCCCTGTCGGAGGCGGACGGCTATACGAAGACTCCGCCGCCGCCCGGGCGGATCCGTTCCTCGTACGCCTCGGCCGACGCACGCACGCTGCGCGTCGACGGGCCGGGGTGGTCGATGGTGGCTCGCACCGACGACATCGCGCTCTTCCTGCTGGACGAGGAGCCGGGCACGGTGATCCCGGTCGGCCGTGGAGCGGCGCTGCCCGGTCTGCTCACCGCCCTGGACGAGCTGGCCGTCCATCCCACGTGACGCCCTCGCGGGTCACCCGGACCGGTCCGGGTCACCCGTGCGACGTCCGAGCCACCCGATTCCCACGCCTCGTTCCCGCGCAGGGCAGCTCCGGGTCCGGGCTCAGCGGCCGATCTCCTTGCGGTTGATCCTGCGGAGCCTGCGCCGCTGGGACGGGTCCAGCAGCAGATAGCCCGCGACCGGAACCCCGATCACGACCAGCAGCGCCCACCAGAATCCGATCAGGGGCCACAGGATGGCTGCCGCGAGAACTCCCCCGATAGCGACCTTCGCACCATTCGACATGGTCCACGCCTCCTTCGCGGCCGGCGCCGCTCCTGTTCAGTGAACGCCTTCGCGCTCCGGTACGTTCCCCGTCGGCCCGCCCTGTCGCAGCGGCTCACCGACCTCGTGCATGTGCGACAGCGCCTGCCGGTAGGACTCGATCAGTCCGGTCTCCGTGTACGGCATGCCGATCGCGGAGCAGTGCGCCTTGACCAGGGGCTGGGCGAGCCGCAGGTTGGGGCGCGGCATGCTCGGGAAAAGGTGGTGCTCGATCTGGTAGTTCAGCCCGCCGAGGAACCAGTCCGTCAGGACGGCGCCCCGTACGTTGCGCGAGGTCAGGACCTGCCGCTGGAGGTGGCCCCAGCGCTCGCCGTCGGGGTCGGGCATCTCCATGCCCTTGTGGTTCGGGGCGAAGGCCATGCCCAGGTGGAGACCGAACAGCGCGTGCAGCACCAGAACGAAGACGATCGCCTTGCCCGGCGAGAGTGTGCTCAGCAGCAGGGCGGCGTAGAGGCCGATGTGCGCGGTCAGCAGCAGCGCCGAGACGGCCCGCTCCCGGAGGGGCTGGCGGCGCAGGAACTGGAAGCCGTAGATCTTCAGCGCGATGCCTTCGAGCAGCAGCATCGGGAAGAACAGCCGGGCCTGGTTCCTGGTCAGCCAGCGGGCGAATCCCTCACGCTGTGCCGCCTGCTTCTGGGTCCAGACCAGCGCGCCGACACCGACATCGGGGTCCTTGTCGATGTGGTTGGGGTTGGCGTGGTGGCGTACGTGCTTGTCGTTCCACCACGCCTCGTTCATACCGAGGAGCAGATTGGCGTGTACGAGCCCGATCAGCCTGCTCGTCCTGCGGTCACCGGATATCTGCGCATGCCCGGCGTCATGGGCGACGAAGGCCGTACGGGTCCACAGAACCGCCCACGGCAGGGTGAGGCACAGGCTCCACCAGGTGTCTCCGAGCAGGACGAAGCCGGTGATCAGCGCGCCCATGGCCACCAGGTTGGCGGTGATGCCGAGGACGTAGCGGTCCGTGCGGCGCTCCAGCAGGTCCTGGTCCCGTACGGCACGCAGCAGCGGAGCGAAGTCGCTACCCGTCGCCGCCCCATGAGCGCCGGCGGGGCGGCCCGGACTGCTTTCGTCGGCGGGATCCGCAACAGTGGCTGTCGCCTGGGGCATGGACGTCTCCGGTCTCTGGAACATCTGCGCTGACCTGATCGAACGTACGGATCCGAGGCCGGTGGGAGCCATGGCGCCACCACCCTGGTTCCCCTGGGGCAGACCCCCGGGGCCGATGGTGGGGCTGGCTGCACCATCGGCCCCGAAAGAGAGGAGAAGTGACACACACCACACAGGTAGGCGGCCCGCCGTCGCGTGAAGTGGAGTACCCTCGGCGACTCCGCCCACTAGTCAAATTTGAGGAATCTGACATCGCTGTGCACAGGCACCCTGCGGCAACGCCCTCCGAGATCGCCGAACTGTCCCGCTGCTGCGCGGTTTTCGTCCCCGCGGATCCGGCTCGTACCGGCAGGATCGCGTTCTGGGATCCGGACGGTAGCACCCCTTCCGACACCCCCGGGACCACGTCGGAACTGACCGTGGTCGGAGCCGACCTGCGGCCCCGTACGGTTTCGGCCCTGCACCTCCCCGTGCGGGACGCGCTGCCGGTACTGACCCGGGCGCGGGCCGCCGCACACGCCTCACCCGCCACCGCCTTCTGGGGCGCCGCCTCGCTTCTGGCTCTCCAGTTCGTGGCCCGCGGCCTGCTGCTGCCGGGGCTGAGCGCCACCGACCACGACGCCTGGCGCATCGGCCCGTTGGGCGCCGAGGATCTCGAACGGGTCCGGGAGCTGGCCGCGTCGATGCCGCCGACCGCGCACGCGGTTCCGGTACCGGTACCGGCCGACGGCACTGCGGGCGAACCGTTCCTGCCGGAACCGGAGCGCCTGCTCCGTGCGTTCCTCGATGCCGTGGCCGACGCGATGCCCCGTACACCCGCTGCCGGTTTCGTCTCCGCCGGCCCCGCGTTCGCCGCCCGGCAGCCGCACCATCTGCCCGAGGGGCGGGCCTGGGCCGCCGATGTGGCGGCCGGTCACGACGCGGGCGTACGGCTCTCGTTGCGCATCGAGGTCATGGGCGTGACCTCGCGGGCGAGCGGCGCGGACGTGACCCCGGAGGCCGGCTCAGGAGCGGTACGGGCGGGGTCCGGTCCGGACGCGGTCGTTCCGGACGCGGCGGCTCCGTCGTTCCGGGCCGTGCTGCAGATCCACAGCGTCAGCGATCCCTCGCTGGTCGCCGATGCGGCCGAGGTGTGGGCGGGCGGCTCGCGGACCGCGACCGCGTTCGGGCCGCGGGCCCGGATGGACGCCCTCCTCACCCTGCGGCGGGCAGCCCGCGCCTGGCCTCCGCTGGCGCCGTTGCTCTCCGCCGCGGTGCCGGACTCGGTGGAACCGGCCGACGAGGAGATCGCCGAGCTGCTGGGGTCCGCCTCGCGTGCCCTGGCCGCCGCCGGGGTGCAGGTGCACTGGCCCAGGGAGCTGTCCAGGAAGCTCACCGCGCGCGCCGTGATCGGCCCGGACGACACGGACAGCGACGACGCGGACAGCACGGGCCGGCAGGGCGACGGGCAGCGCGGACGTACCACCGCGGAGATGCCCTCGTTCCTCTCCGCCGACGCCCTGCTCTCGTTCGACTGGCGGTTCGCCCTGGGCGACCGGAAGCTGACCCGCGAGGAGCTGGACCGGCTGGCCGAGTCCTCCAGGCCCATCGTGCGGCTGCGTGACCAGTGGGTGCTCATCGACCCCGAGGAGGCGCGCCGGGCCCGGGAGACCCAGGACCGCAAGGTCACCCCGATCGACGCGCTCGGCGCGGTGCTGACCGGTTCGACGGAGGTGGACGGCCGCCGTGTCGAGGTGGCGGCGACCGGCTGGCTCCAGCGGTTGCGGGACCGGCTGGCCGATCCGGAGTCCGCCGCCCAGCAGGCGATCGGTCAGCCCGAGGCGCTCACCGCGACCCTGCGCGACTACCAGCTGCGCGGTCTGAACTGGCTCGACACGATGACCTCGCTCGGCCTCGGCGCCTGTCTGGCCGACGACATGGGCCTCGGCAAGACGATCACGCTCATCGCCCTGCATCTGCACCGGCAGAGCGACCGCGACGCGGCAGGACCGACGCTGGTGGTGTGCCCGACGTCGTTGATGGGCAACTGGCAGCGGGAGATCCAGAAGTTCGCCCCGGGCACCCCTGTCCGCCGCTTCCACGGCGCGTCGCGTTCCCTGGAAGACCTGGTGGACGGCGAGTTCGTCCTGACGACCTACGGCACGATGCGCCTGGACGCGCCCCGGCTCGCCGCCGTGTCCTGGGGCATGGTCGTCATCGACGAGGCCCAGCACGTCAAGAACCCGCACTCGGCGACGGCCAAGCAGTTGCGGATGATCGGCGCCCGGGCCCGGGTCGCGCTCACCGGAACCCCCGTGGAGAACAACCTGTCCGAGCTGTGGGCGATCCTGGACTGGACGACGCCCGGTCTGCTCGGCCGGCTCGGCACCTTCCGTACGCGGTATGCCGCCGCGGTCGAGGGCGGCGACGACCCGGGCGCCGCCGAGCGACTCGCGGCGTTGGTGCGGCCGTTCCTGCTGCGCCGCCGGAAGTCCGACCCGGGGATCGCGCCCGAGCTGCCGCCGAAGACCGAGACCGACCGGGCCGTGTCGCTGACGCCGGAGCAGACCGGTCTCTACGAGGCGGTGGTCCGCGAGACCCTGGCGGAGATCTCCGCCGCCGACGGTTTCGAGCGGCGCGGTCTCGTGATGAAGCTGCTGACGGCGCTGAAGCAGATCTGCAATCACCCGGCGCAGTACCTCAAGGAGGAGCAGCCGAGGATCGCGGACCGGTCGGGGAAGATCGAGCTGCTGGACGAACTCCTGGACACGATTCTGGCCGAGCAGGGTTCGGTGCTGGTCTTCACGCAGTACGTGCAGATGGCCCGGCTGCTGGAGGAGCATCTGACCGCGCGCGGAGTGGGCACGCAGTTCCTGCACGGCGGTACGCCGGTGGCCCGCCGCGAGGAGATGGTGGCCCGCTTCCAGGCGGGCGAGGCACCGGTGTTCCTGCTGTCCCTCAAGGCGGCGGGCACCGGGCTCAACCTCACCCGGGCCGGTCATGTCGTGCACTTCGACCGCTGGTGGAATCCGGCGGTCGAGGCGCAGGCGACGGACCGGGCGTACCGGATCGGCCAGACGCAGCCGGTGCAGGTGCACCGGCTGATCGCCGAGGGCACGATCGAGGACCGGATCGCCGAGATGCTCGCCCGTAAGCAGGGCCTCGCGGACGCGGTGCTCGGCTCCGGCGAGGCGGCGCTGACCGAACTGACCGATGCGGAACTGGCCGACCTGGTCGAGCTGCGAGGGGGCGCACGATGAGCGACGCGTACGAGGACGCCTACGCATACACGTACGAGGACGGGTACGGAGAAGAGTCCGGGGCGGGCGACAGGGACGCCTCGGACAGAGAGGACGACGGCGACGACGGGGCGTCCCGGGACGGCCGACGCGGACCGGAGCGTACGTTCGCGGCGTTTCCGCCGGCGCAGGGCCGGGGGTTCGCCACGTCCTGGTGGGGCCGGGCATGGCTCAAGGCGCTGGAGGACACGGCGCTCGACGGTCAGCAGCTCAAGCAGGGGCGGCGGCTGGCCCGGGAGGGCAGGGTCGGTGCGGTCTCCGTACGGCCGGGGCGGATCACGGCGGTGGTACGGGACCGCGACGGCTCGGCCCACCGCAGCGACGTCCTGCTCCAGCAGCTCGGCGCGGGTGCCTGGGACCGGTTCCTGGACATGGCGGTGGACCGGGCCGGGCACATCGCGGCGCTGCTGGACCGGGAGATGCCGCCGCATCTGGTGGAGGACGCGGCGGGCGCCGGGGTCGATCTGCTGCCGGGCATCGGCGATCTGGAGCCGGAGTGCACCTGCGGTGCCTGGGACCACTGCCCGCACTCGGGTGCGCTCTGCTATCAGGTGGCGCGGCTGCTCGACGAGGATCCGTTCGTCCTGCTGCTGATGCGGGGGCGCGACGAGCGGCGGCTGCTGGACGAGCTCCAGGTGCGCAGCACGGCCCGCGCGGTCCGTGCCGGCGACGGCGGGGAGCAGGCCGACACTGTCGAGGAGCGGGAGGTTCGCGGGGTCCCGGCCGGGGAAGCGTTCGCGGCCGCCGGGATCCTGCCGCCGCTCCCCGCGCCTCCGTCGGCCCCCGAGGAGCCGGGGCTCGGGCCGTCGCTGGACACGGAGACCGGACCCGTGCCCGGCATCGACCCGGCGGCGCTGGAGGTGCTGGCGGCCGACAGCGCGGTGCGGGCCCGCCGGATGCTGCTGGACGCCCTGGCTCCGGGGCACGGGGGACAGCCGCTCCCGGTGGAGCTGACCCCGCGGCAGGACGCGGTGCGGCTGGCCGCGGACGCCCGGCCGGAGCCCCGGTTCGGGGCCCGGCTGGCCACGGGGTCGGGCCGGCCGCCCGCGGACCTGAGCGCCGCGGTCCGTGCCTGGCGGTACGGCGGGGTCGCGGCACTCGCGGTGCTGGACGAGGAGTGGGCACCGGACGCGGAGCAGCTGGAGCGAGCCCGCGCCCGGCTCGGCGCGGCGTGGGAGGAGGGCGAGCGGCCGACGCTGCGGGCGAGCGGGCGGGCCCGCTGGACGGTCGTGGGCGCCGACGTCCAGCTCCGGTTCGACCCGGACGGACGGTGGTGGCCCTACCGCAAGGAGCACGGCCGTTGGGTGCCTGCCGGGCCGGCGGACGACGACCCGGCAGGAGCGTTGGCGGGAGCGGAGGGCGGGGCGTAGGAGGCTACGGGCGCGGCGGAGCGGGGCGGTCATGGCGGGCTGAGGGTCCCGGTGCTGGGTGCCCGCCGCCGGATCCGGCCTGGGCTGGGCTGGGCTGTGCTGTGCTGTGCTGCATGAGCGGAGAGGGCAGGGCCGGAACCGGGGGCAGGAATCAGCAGGTTCGCCTGACGCGTGCGGCGCTTGCCCTGAGCGGGGAAGCGGCGCGGCCGGACGGGCACGGGGTCTGCACGGGTCTGCACACGCATCCGGACGCTCGTCCGGACCCGCGCCCGGGCGGCGGTTGCGGGAACCGGATGCCCGGCGGACTCGTCATCCGCATCGGCAGGGGGTGATCCACAGGGCGGGCACCACCTGCCCGGTTCCGGCCTTGTGCTGCCTCCCTGCCCCCGCTCCGCACCCGCCCGTCCCCCGGCCTCAGGAGAGCTGTTGCACCGCAGAAGGATCATTCAGGGCACTGCCGCGACGCTGGCGGCGGCCGTCCTGCCGTCCTCCGCCCGGGCGGTGGCGGCCCCGCAGGGCCCCACCGATTTCGCGACGGCCCTCTGGTCCCCGGCCGCGCCCGCCAACTACACCGTTCCCGCTCACCCTTCGGAGCGCCGGGTCGACCGGATCGTCATCCATGTCGCCCAGCAGTTGTTCACCCCGACCACGGGCATCTTCCGGAGCCCCTCCAAGCAGGTGTCCGCGCACTACGTCGTGCGCTCGGGCGACGGCCATGTCGCCCAGTGCGTACGCGAGAAGGACATCGCCTGGCACGCGGGCAACTGGACCTGGAACACCCGGAGCATCGGCATCGAGCACGAAGGGTGGGTGGACCGCCCGGAGTTCTTCACGGACATCATGTACCTGCGGTCCGCAGGGCTCACCGCGGAGATCTGCGAGCGCCACGGTATTCCCAAGGACCGGGAGCACATCGTCGGCCACCACGAGGTACCGGGCAGCGACCACACCGACCCGGGCGTCCACTGGGACTGGGAGCGCTACCTCCGGCTCGTCGCCGCCGCCGTCCCCGTCACCTGAGCCGCCCCTCCCCATCCCCCGTAGTGATGACTCTCCGCACCGAGGTTGTCGCGGAGACCCACGGCGACGACGATGGGTGGGCACGACGGCCCTGGACGGGAGGGTGGAGTTGACGGATCCCTGGGTGGCCCTGGCGGCGGACACCGATCCCGGCGAACAGAGCGGTGCGCTGCGCCGCGCCCATGACGTGTTCACCTCGGCGGGACGGCTGGAGCGACCGGTCCGCGCGGTGGTCGGCGCGTCCTGGCGGCGCTCGGCGCGAGCGCGGGTCAGCCCGGACGACGCCCCGGCGGTGGAGCTCGGCCCGGACGAGCTGGGCCCCTACCGGGACGCGCATCCGCTGGCCCGTGCGATGCCCGTGATCCGTGAGCTGATGGGCGCGTACGCGACGGACGGGGAGCATCTGCTGGCGGTCTGCGACGCCCACGGGCGCCTCCTGTGGGTCGAGGGCCACACCGCGGCGCGGCGACGGGCCGGCCTGATGAACTTCGTGGAGGGCGCCCGCTGGGCCGAGTCCGTGGCGGGGACGAACGCGCCCGGTACGGCGATCGCGGTGGACCGCCCGGTGCAGGTCTTCGCGGCCGAGCACTTCCTGCGGCCGGTCCAGCAGTGGACCTGCGCGGCCGCTCCGCTGCACGACCCGCACACGGGCCGAGTGCTGGGGGCCGTGGACATCACGGGCGGAGACCAGCTTGCCCATCCGCACAGTCTGGCGTTCGTCCAGGCGGTGGCCCGGGCCGCCGAGTCGCAGCTCGCGCTGCTGGCCCCGCCAGCGGACGTCGAGACGGTGCGGCTGGGCGCGCTGGGCCGGGACGAGGCGCTGCTGGTGGCACGGGGGCGGCGGCTGCGGCTCAGCCGGCGGCACAGCGAGATCCTGGTCGCCCTGGCCCGTAGGCCGGAAGGTCTGAGCGGTGACGAGCTGTTGATCGAGCTGTACGAGGACGAGTCGGTGACCCCGGTGACACTGCGGGCCGAACTCTCCCGGCTCCGTCGGCTGCTGGGGCCCGATCTGCTGGACTCGCGCCCGTACCGGCTGGCCGTTCCGGTGGACGCCGACTTCGACACGGTGACGCGCCGGCTGGCCTCGGGCGCGGTGGCGGCGGCGCTGGACGCGTACGCGGGCCCGTTGCTGCCGGGTTCCCGGGCCCCGTCCGTCGTACGGCTGCGGCGGCGGATCACCGAGCAGCTGCGGGCCGCGCTGATCGCCCGGGGTGATCCTGGACTGCTCGCCGACTGGGCGTACAGCCCGTGGGGCGAGGAGGATCTGCCGGTGTGGCGCGCGCTGGCCGGGGCGGTTCCGGAGGACCAGCGGCCGGCGTTGCTGGCCCGGGTCCGGAGCCTCGACGCCGAACAGCGCGGCTAGGGCGTGTATCGAAAGTGGATCTTGGGCTGTGGATGATCACGGTTCATAGGTCGGGGAGATCTCACGGACGAGCAGTGGGCGGTGCTGGAGCCGCTGTTGCCGAAGGGTGCCAGGTTGGGGCGGCCTCCCGTCTGGCCTCGGCGGCAGCTGATCGACGGCATACGGTTCCGGGTCCGGACCGGCGTTCCGTGGCGGGACGTGCCCGCCGAGTACGGACCGTGGAGCCGGGTCTACGACCTGTTCCGCCGGTGGCAGCGCAACGGCAGCTGGCACCGGCTTTTCACCCGTCTCCAGTCCCTGGCCGATGCGGAAGGTGCGATCACGTGGGACCTGAGCGTCGACTCCACAGTATGCCGCGCTCATCAGCGTGCAGCCGGGGCCTGTAAGCAGGGCGAACTGCAGAAGGAGCCGCCTGGTGGTGCATCCACCGAGCCGGTCGATCACGGGCTGGGACGGTCGCGTGGCGGGTTCACGACCAAGCTGCATCTGGCGGTCGAGCAGGGGCAGAAGCCCATGTCGATCGTGGTGACGGCCGGGCAGCGCGGGGATTCACCGCAGTTCGAGGCGGTGTTGGACAAGGTCCGCGTGCCCCGCATCGGTCCGGGACGGCCTCGCGTCCGCCCCGACAGCGTGCGGGCCGACAAGGCGTACGCCTCCCGCGGGAACCGGGCTTACCTGCGTCGGCGCGGGATTCGCTGCACCTTCCCGGACAAGGCCGACCAGGCCCGCAACCGCCGAAGGCTCGGTTCCCGCGGCGGCCGGCCGCCGCGCTTCGACCCGCTCGACTACCGCGAGCGCCACGCGGTCGAGTGCGGGATCAACCGCCTCAAGAGGAACCGCGCTGTCGCCACGCGGTACGACAAGCTCGCTGTCCGCTACGAGGCGACAGTCCTGGTCGCGGCGATCAACGAGTGGCTGTGATCCCTCACCGAAAAGGCATCGGGGTCCACGGCAACGCCTCGCGCCATCCCTGTCGATCGTGAGCCCAGTCCATCATCACCTTGGCGGTCGACTCTTCCGGGCCGAACACTTCATGGGCCCTTGGAACATGGGCCTGGTAGTGCTCCTCCGCACTGCCTTCGCGGTACTCGACCCGGTAGCTGAGGTCATCGTTCAGGTACACCTGAATGTAATGCTGATCCGCAGGCTCCAGATCGAGTCTGTCCAGGATGACAAACCGGTACGACAGGCTCATCTCGGCCAACAGGTCGTGCAGGGCCTCCTCGGTCGGGTCGTCCACGGTACGGCCGCCCGCATCAACTGCACGCAGTAGTGGCTTCAGCATGCACGCGACTGTACCGATCCAGAGGGCTCAACTGCCCAGCGGTCCACTTCCGCAACAGGCCCTAGGTTCTGTCGTCAAATGT
>MUNB01000013.1 GCA_002154345.1 Streptomyces griseus | reverse complement strand
CTCGGCGGCGACCCGGGCGGTGTACACGGCCCGCAGGTCGGCGTAGTCGCGGTCGGTGTTGACGCGCTCCTCCACGAGCGGCATGACGTTCGTGGCGATGGACCGCTCGATCGCCTTCTTCTCCGCGTCGGAGAGGTCCGTGCACTCGGTGGAGCCGGGGACGGTGTAGTCCACGTCGAGCCACTGGGTGCTGACCTTGAGGGGCGCGTCGAGGATGTGGATCCCGCCGTCCTCCTCACGGACCTGCGCGGGCTTGGGCTCGATCCACATCCGTACGCCCGGGAAGCACGGCATGCCGTTCCGGCGCGGCGCGGTGTCCCAGTACCGTTTGGCGCCGGGGTGCTTGTCGGGGTTCACGGCCTCGCTGAAGTCGTGCTTCATCTCCAGGTCGGCCTCCAGGAGTACGCGGCCGGCATCGGTCTTGCCGAACTTCGCGTCCATGACCTTGTTCGGCTGGTCCGGGTTCAGGTTCACCCAGAACTTCTCGGGGGTGAGCGCCAGCCAGGTGAACAGGGCGTCGGAGGAGAGCTGCATCCGGACCTCGCCGCCGAAGCCGGGGTTGTTGTCCGGGTCGGGCATCTGGTCGGACTTCATGGAGTACGACATGCCCTTGCCCTTGCCGAGCCCGCCGACGTAACGGAGTTCGAGGGTGGTGAAGTCGACGCCACCCGGGCCGCCCCTGGGGAGGGTGCCGCGCGGGTCGAGACGGTTGGCGTCCCGCTGGAAGCGCTTCGCCTCTTCGAGGGTCTTGCCGGAGGACAGGGCGCGCTCGTTGGCGGGGCCCCGGGTGCCGCAGGTGTTCGCGCCGGCGGCCATCGTGCGGGTGCCGGTCTGGCAGGCGGGGGCGAACCAGCGCTGGTGGTCGGAGTAGCCGCGGATCGGGGTGGTCCTGGGGACCGGGTTGTACATGCGCTGGTTGCCCCGGACCTGGCCGGTCTTCCCGCCGCGCATGTTCCGTACGTCGCGTTCCAGGTCGGCGATGTGCTTGGCCTGGCCCGCGGTGAACTTCTTCGCGCCGGTGTAGCGGAAGGTGTGGTCCGACATCGACCGGGCGACGACGCGGTCGTTCGCGAGCTGCTTCGCCGTCAGCTTGGAGTTCGACTTGAACTCGTTGAACTCCTTCTTCGCCTTGTTGTAGGCGTCGTACCGGCGTTCGCCGACCTTCTCACCGTTCTGGTCGAACAGCTCGACGGTGACCTCGCACAGCCAGTCCGGGCCGATCAGCTTGTAGTCGCGGACCAACTGCCGCTCGAAGCCCGACCCCTTGTGGTTGTTGACCTGGTTGCGGATGTACCGCTTGTCGAACCAGTGCCGGAAATTCAGGCCCTCTTTGTTCGCGAAATACCGGGCGTAGATCTCCATCGCACGGTCGGCGGGCTTCCCCGAGGCGTCGGCGATCTTCTTCCAGGCGGCGACGTTCTTCTCCGGATTCCCGGGCACCTGGGACAGGGCCTTGTTCTTCTCGGCGGCGGTCGGGGTCTGCAACCCGTCGTACGCCTGGCCGGGAAGATCGAATTCGAAGTTCTTCGGGAGAGCGCGGTCCTTGTGGATCGGGCCGGTGAGGTTGTCGGGGAATCCGGAGTCCGCCGGGGTCTTCGCGGCGGGCGGCATTCCGTTCCTGGTGTCGCAGCGCTTCCCCGAGCCGGGCTTCAACTTCGCCGAGACGGGCGGGCCGGCCGCCTGGGCGGTCTCGACGGCGGGCAGACCGGTCACCGTGACAGCGGCGGCCAGGCCGAAGGCGGCGGCTAAGCGGGCCGCGAACCGCCACCTGGACGGTATTCGGAGCGAGTGGTTCAAGGCTTCGTCTTCCCTCTCGTGCGGGGCCCTGAGGGGTCGAGGGCGGCACGCCAGGCCCCCGTGACATGTACGCGCCGCCCGACCACCATAGGGCCCGCACGCCCTGCGGGAAGAAGAATTTCAGGGCGTGTCGGAATAGCCCAACTCTTTTGTTGTGACTACGAGTTCACACAAAATACAAGGCCTCCATACTCTGCACCGCATCCTCCGAATGCCGCACCCGGAACGCGGTCGTCTGCAATTCCTCCCACCCCCACGGATCCGAGGGCCCCAACGCCAGTCCGGCCAGCCGCGCCCATTCGATCTCGTTCGCGGCCTCCCGCAGGTCGACGCCGGCGTTGTCGAGCTGCCACCTCTTCACCTCCAGCGAGGCGATCACCGCGTGCGGGTCGCCGCTGACGACGAACGGCTCGTCCTCGGGCCAGCCGGAGGCGTGGAACATCGCCCCGTCCGGCAGCCACACGAGGTCCTCGGTGTGCTCCATGCCGCCGCGGTAGGCGACCCGGCCCACGATCCGCGCATCGGGGAACCGCTCGCGCAGCTCCGTGGCCGCCGATCTCAACGGCTCGTCGTTGCCGTCGGCCGCGAACGCCGGATTCACGATGCTCAGCATCGAACCCCAGGCGCCGGCGTGGACGACGTCCAGGTCGGCGCGCACGGACGACGGCAACGGCGTCAGCACCGAGCGCGGCCCGAGGTCCTCCAGAACCTCCTCGACGCCCTCGAACGACCCGGCGAACGCACGCGCCGCCGCCGGGTCCTGGGGAGGCAGACCGCGCGCGTCGACGTCGAACGGCGGTTGGGCCACGGTGAGATGGCACAGCCCCATGGAGCCGCGCACGATCCGGTCCGGTGCGGATGTCCAGTCATCGGTGTCGGTCATGCGGGCCACCGTAGTGGGCCTCGACGACACGCAGTCGAGAGCCGGAGCCCAGAGCCGGAGCCGAGGGCCGGAGCTGCGGGACGACCTTCCGGTCCCGGTCAGGCCGTCCGACCGATTGCGGCCCGGGCCGCCAGGCGGAACTCCTTGACCGTGTCGTAGAGGGCCCGTTCCCGGCGGGCCAGGGCGACGAAGCGGTCCGTCAGCTCGTCGACGACGGCCTGGTCGGGGTGGTCCGCACGCAGCGCGGCCAGGACGGCGTCCATGGCGAGGTCGCGGTCGTGGAGGGCGCCGAGGTAGCGGGCGTATGCGTCACGACGGTGCTGGCGGCTCTGCTGGGCGTGCTGGGAGCGTGCCTGGGAACGGCCGTTGACCATCGCCGCCCCCAGCGTCGCTGCGGAACCGATGGCGGCGCCCAGCAGTGCGGCGAGTCCTGAGTCCATGCCGGTCAGTCTGCCGTTCGGCGCGCCAACAGGCGTTGAGCGGGTGGGCCGTTGGTCGGCGCCCGTGCGATCAGTTTCACTGCGAAACCGCCAGTTCGATCAGGTAGCGCTTGGTCACCCGGCCGTCGTAACGCCCGTCGATCAGGCCCGCCACGCAGGCCAGCAGCCCGTTCCTGGCCGCATCCGGCAGTGCTCGGTGGCCGGAGTAGCCCAGCGCGGCCAGAGGCACCGTGGCCTGGCCGGTCCCGCAGCCGATCTCCAGTACGCGACGGCCGGGGCGGGCCCCCGCGAGGTCCACGAGGTCGTCGTACAGCTCCGGCGGATATCCGGGCCTGGCCCGGTCGTACAGTTCCGCGTCCTCGTCGAAGGTGCGGCTCAGCAGCACCCGCCGGGTCTCCTCGGGTTGGTCGTCACGTCGTGCGTGCGCGTACGTGTGCGCCTGTGCCTGTGCGTGTTCCTGTGCGTGTGCGTCGGTGTCGGGCGGCATGGGAAGAGGCTAGGCGTTGCCCGGGCCATGTCGCCCCCTCGACGGCTCAGTCCTCCTGGTCCCGGGCGGTGGACCGCACCAGGGACACGGGCTCCGTCTGCTGGTCGGAGGCGGAGACACGGGTGGTGTGGCGGGTCAGGCGCAGCCCCATGGCCGTGAGGACGTCCGTGTCGTAGAGCGCGCACAGCAGCGCGGCCGCCGCCGGGAGCGGCAGCGGGCCGGCCGGGACCAGGCCGAGCAGGGCCGCCGCGTCGGGGTCGTCGAGCACGGCCTGTCCGGCGTGGGCGAGCACCTTGCGGGGGTCGTCGACGATGAGTTCGTCGATCTGGATCCGCTGGGCGCG
>MUNB01000129.1 GCA_002154345.1 Streptomyces griseus | reverse complement strand
CCGCTCCGCGCCGCGCGGCGCACTCCGGCCGGTGGCCCGGAGCTCCCAATATGGCCGGGCATCGCGGGACCCGCATCTTCTCCCGTAGCGTGGTTCGGGAGGCCGGGCCCTGTGCTCCGGGCCGCACCGGACGAGGACTGCTCCGCCCGGCAGCGGGTACCCACCAGGGCGCGTCATTCGTCCCCCGGGTCGCACCCGGGGCCGTACGGAAGGAAGCTCTCATGACCGACCGCAGGCCGGAAGGCACCGCCTACACCGGGGCTTCCGGCAGCCCGCCCCCCGTACCGGCGGATCTGCCGGACCAGCAGAGCCAGGAGGGCGAGGACGCTCTCGACATACCGGTGCCGGACCGGGTGGCCCGCCAGGAGGAACATCCCGAGCTGGACGAGGCGGGCGCCGGCCGGAACGTGCCGCGCAACGCGGGCGCGCACCCCGAGGAGCATCCGGCGCCGGACGAGTCGACGGGCTAGCCGGTGTCCGGTGCCCGAACGCCCAGGAGCCCCGGAACGCGGCGCGTTCCGGGGCTCCTGGGCCGGTCGACCCGGATCAGGCGGTGGTGATGTTCTCCGCCTGCGGGCCCTTCTGGCCCTGGGTGATGTCGAAGGTCACCGCCTGGCCTTCCTGGAGCTCACGGAAGCCGGTGGAGTTGATGTTGGAGTAGTGCGCGAAGACGTCGGGGCCGCCGCCGTCCTGCGCGATGAAGCCGAAGCCCTTTTCCGAGTTGAACCACTTGACGGTTCCGCTGGCCATGCCTGTACCTCTCAGCAGTAAACGGATCCGCACCGCGCGGACCCGGAGGTGATCGCCCTGGTTCTCAGGCACTGCACAGCAAAACGCCCGCGCCAGGCGCGGGCAGGTACTGCGAACCACGACATCTTCCGGCGACGCTACACGGCGGGATCACTCCTCACCAGAGAGCAACGCCATTTTGCTGTGGATCACCTTCACGGTCACCGGCCCGTACCACACCGACTACGGTCCGTTCAGGGCCTGTCGGCGCCTCGGTCGAGGCCCCCTCAGGGCGCCAGCAGCCGCCAGAGCAGCAGCGACCCCACCCCGCAGACGAGCAGCCCGGCGACCAGGGCCAGCGTTCCCCGGCGTACGTTGTCGGGCTGGAAGCCGCCGAGCACGCTGAAGCAGAGCCTGATCCCGTGGGCCACGGCCAGCGCCCCGCACACGGTGACGGCGAACCCGGCCGCGATGGCGTCCCACTGGTCCTCGAACGCCCGTTGATACGGCCCGGGCTCCCGGGTGGCCAGTACGTATCCGGCCGAAGTGAACAGGGCGGCGGGGAAGGCCACCAGGCCGAAGAAGAGGGTCAGGCGTCGGATCACCGGAACGCCCCGTTCTCCACCGGGAAGCGGGAGAGGCGTTCACGGACCGACCGCTTCAGCCGTTCCTCCCACCGGTCGCGCTCGGCGACATGGGTGAACAGCTCCCGCATCCGGTTCACCTCTTCGATCATGGCGCGTTCCTCCTCGGCGAACCGCCGGTTCAGGGGCCGTTCGATCCTCAGCAGAAGGGCGACACAGGCCGCGAGCGAGAGCGCCGCCACGGTCAGGCCGACCACCACGAGCACTCCCCCGGGACCGTCGCCGGTGGCGGCGGCGAGCGCCAGCACCACCGGGATCAGCACCGCGAGCGCGGCCGAGGCGATCCGGGGCCGCCGGACCCGTCGCAGCCGGGCGCTCAGGGCCTGGACGCCGGACAGCCGTCGTTCCGCGGCCGTCAGGGTCCGCAGGAACGCCGCTCCGCCGTCGATCGCGGCCATGTCAGCCCCCGTTCCGCTGGGTGATGAACGACTGGAGTTCCTGGCCGAAATGGGTGCGCAGCGCGCCGATCTGCGCGTCGTCGAGCTGAGAGGTCCGCACGGGCAGCCCCGGCAGGAACTGGTGGCGGATCAGCCGGGAGGCCATCGGGAGGACGGACAGACGCAGCGACGTCTCGTTCTCCAGGTCCCGCATGAGCGCGGCGAACGGGGACTCGCGGCGGGCCCGCCCGGGGATGTAGTGGTCGCGGGCCTCGTCCAGCCGGTCCCAGTACAGATCGCTCTTGGACACCGCCACGATCAGCCAGCGCAGCCGCTTGGCCAGCTGTCCGTCGATGATCGCGTCGACCAGCAGCCGGAAATCGGCCGCCTCCTTGCGGCGGTGCCAGTTCCGTACGGCTTCCTGGTCCACGTCGCCGTCGGCGGCGAGCGCCTCGTGGACGTCGCGCTGGGAGGCGCGCTGCCAGATCCTGTTGTGCCCCCAGCAGACGACGTGCACGATGCCGTGCGGGGAGGCGTCGCCCTGCATCGTGTCGTGCAGCGCCCGTTGCCGCTGGGTGGACAGCTGCCCCGGGATGACGGTGATGGCGGCCCGGGTGCGGCGGTTGCCGGAGCGCAGGACCGTGGCGTGCTTCTCGATGTCGGGGCTGCGGGTGCTGTCGCTGTCGCCGGTGCGGATCGACTGGGTCAGCGCGTCGTACAGGACGGTCTTGCCCGCGCCCGCCTCGCCGGTGACGGCGATGGGGTTGACGGAGAGGCCGAGCCGTCCGTTCAGGGTGGCCACGCCGGGCCCGGGCCCCTGGCCGCCGCCGTCCACCGCGTGCCGGACGCTCTCCCACCGTGATCGGGTGTTCTCCCAGACGTCGGGCACGCGCGCAGCTCCCCCGGGTAGGCCGATGGGGAGATGCTATCGATCAACAGGGCGCGGTGCACCGGCACTTGCGGGATTCACTGGATGAACCGGGGCAGCCAGCGCGCCTGGTAGTCGGGGTGGCTCGCGTACTCCGCGGCGAGCTGCCGTACGGCGAAGCCCAGGCCCACCGCACGTCCGGAACGGAAGTCCTCGGCCGGGCGGTCGGTGTCCAGGCCGGCCACCTCGACGTACTCGCCGAGCATCACGCGGTTGGTCTCGATGCGCTCCAGGGTCCGCGCGGGGTTCTGGAGGGCGATGTGCTGGTCGAAGCCCCGGCCCCGCACCGTGAACGCCACGCCGCCGGTGCGGTCGTGGACCTCTCCTGGCACGTCGGCCGGGCACCGCCATCGGTCCCCGCCGGCGGCCAGGGCGACCTGTTCCTCGTCGGCGAGCCGTGCCTTGACGAAGGCCACCATGTCTGCGTTGCCGGCCATTGGATGCCGCTCCCTTGCGCTGAAAGATCTCTGCACTCGATACGGGGAGCATTCTGGTGGACCGGACGCGGCACGATCCACCTCCGCATCCGGTTCACCCCACCGTGTCCCCCGCACCGCCCGCGGCCAGGTCGGCGAGAACCTTGTGCAGGGGCTCGGTCTCGCGGCGGCGGTACTCCTGCACGGCCCAGCCGTTGCCGTCCGGATCGGTGAAGTACATGAAGGTCGCGCCGTCGTCGGGGGCGTACCGCTGCGGCTCGGAGACCTCGACGCCCCGGCCGACCAGCTCGGCGTGCGCGGCCTCGATGTCGGTGACGCAGAGCTGGAGGCCGTGGTACGTGCCCGGCCGCGGGTCTCCGGTCGGGTTGGGCAGTCCTTCGGTGAGGGCGATCGAACACCCGGATCCGGGCGGCGTGAGCTGGACGACGCGGGCGCCCGGCATCACCTCGCCGTCGATGTCGACGTGGAAACCGATCTTGTCCCGGTAGAAGTCCCGGGCCCGGTCGACGTCGGTCACGGGAAGCACGATCACTTCGAGGGTCCAGTCCATGGGTCAGTGCCCTTTCGCGGGTCGGTCGGTGTCCGGGTCGGCCCCCGGTTCGTCCGGGGCGGATCGTGATGTGTCCGAGGCTGTTCGCGGTGTGTCCGCGTCGCCGTCCGCCGCTGCCGTTTCCGTGTCCCCGCCGAGCGGTGTCGCGCCGCCCTGGAGGCGGGCCAGGTCGGCGGGCCGGACCTGGATGATGAACAGGGCGACCAGAGCGGCGAACACGGCGAAGCACGCGGCGACGACGAAGGCGCTGGAGACACCGGAGGTGAGGACCTCGTCGCCCCAGGGCGGCGGCAGCTCGCCGGTCCTGCGGAACTCCAGGAGCTGGGCGGGGGTGCCCTCCCGGAGGAACTCCGGCACCTGGTCGGTCGCCGCGTTGCGGCTGGCCGTGCCGAACGTCGTGACCAGGATCGACAGCCCCAGCGAGCCGCCGACCTGCTGGGTGGCGTTGAGGATGCCGGAGGCGGCGCCCGCCTCCTTCGGGTCGACGCCCGAGACCGCCATCAGGGTCAGCGACACGAACTGCATGCCCATGCCGAAGCCGAACACCAGCATCGGGCCGAGGATCGAGCCGAGGTAGGAGCTGTGGACGTCGGTCAGCGTCAGCCAGCCGAGCCCGGCGGCGGCCAGGAGCGCGCCCACCACCATGAAGGGTTTGGGTCCCCAGCGGGGCAGCAGCTGCGAGGCCAGTCCCGCGCTCACCGCGATGACGGCGCTCACCGGCAGGAAGGCGAGGCCGGCCCGCAGCGGGCTGAAGTCGAGGACGTTCTGCACGAACAGGGTGAGGAAGAAGAACATCCCGAACATCGCCGCGGCGAGGCTGAGCATCATCGCGTAGGACCCGGCGCGGTTGCGGTCGCGGAACATCCACAGCGGCGTGATGGGCTGCTTCGAGCCGCGTTCGACCATGATGAACACCGCGAGGAGCACCACGGCGGCCGCGAACGAGCCGAGGGTGAGCGGGTCGGTCCAGCCGTCCTCGGAGGCACGGATGAAGCCGTAGACGAGCAGCACCATGCCGACCGTCGACGTGAGCGCGCCGGTGACGTCGAAGTGGCCGGGGCGGCGTTCGGACTCGGGGATGAAGCGCGGGGTCGCGAAGGCGATCAACAGACCGATCGGGACGTTGACGAACAGGACCCAGCGCCAGTCCAGCCACTCCACCAGCAGTCCGCCGGCGAGCAGCCCGATCGCGCTGCCGCCCGCCGAGACGGCGGCGAACACCCCGAACGCGCGGTTGCGTTCCGGGCCCTCGCGGAAGGTGGTGGTGATCAGCGACAGGGCGGTGGGCGAGGCGATGGCGCCGCCGACACCCTGGAGGGAGCGGGCGGCCAGCAACTGCCAGCCCTCCTGGGAGAGTCCGCCGAGCAGCGAGGCGAAGACGAAGAGGAGCACGCCGAAGATGAAGACCCGGCGGCGGCCGAGGATGTCGCCGAGGCGTCCGCCGAGCAGCAGCAGTCCGCCGAAGGTCAGGGTGTAGGCGTTGACCACCCAGGAGAGGTTCTCGGTGGAGAACCCCAGGTCCTTCTGCATGTGCGGCAGCGCGATGTTGACGATGGTGACGTCGAGCACCACCATCAGCTGGCACGAGGCGATGACCAGCAGTGCCAGTCCGCCCCGGTGTCGGTCAGAGGTCTTTGCCGTGTCTGCGGGGGTCGCGTGGGAGCCCGTCATAGTGCGGTTCGTCTCTCGTGCCGAGGGCGTTTCGCCCCGTGGGAGCGGCCGGTCTCCGCGTCGGTCGGGTGAACGCGGACGTTCGCCCGACCGACGTTATGACGGAACCCGGGGCCTCGCCAATCGAACCGTCGGCGGGTCCGCGCGGGCCTCTCGGCTCACTGCAGCGCGTGGACCGCGGCACGGAAGACGGCGGGCGCCCGGTGGGCCGCGGCGACGATCAGCCGCCCCGAGGACGGGTGGCCGGCGGCGCCCAGCAGGGCCACGGTGAGCAGGCGGTAGCGTCGGGTGGCCCGGGCCCAGCGGCGGGGGTAGTCCTCGGGCCGCCCGGCGGTCAGGCAGTCGACGGCGGCCGTGGCGGTGGCCACCGCGAGGGCGATGCCCTCCCCGGTCAGGGCGTCCACATAGCCCGCGGCGTCGCCGACCAGCAGGATCCGCCCGGCCCGCGGGTCCAGCGCCCGCTGCCGCAGCGGACCGGCCCCGCGTACGGGGGTGGCCCCGGGTCCGTCCGCGAGGCGGGCCGCGAGGGCGGGGAAGGCGGCCAGGTGCTGGTCGTAGGGGCGGCGGTCGCGGCTGAGGACGGCCACTCCCACCAGGCGTTCGCCGACCGGGGTCACGTACGCCTCGCCGTGCCGCGACCAGTGCACCTCGACGTGGTCGGTCCACGGGGCGAGCGGGTAGTGGCGGCGCAGCCCGTAGCGTCCGGGCCCGGCGACGGGCCGGTCGAGGCCCAGGGTGCGGCGCAGCGGCGAGTGGAGGCCGTCGGCGGCGATGAGCCAGCGCGCGGTGAGTCCGGCGGCGGTGACAGTGCGCTCGTCCTGGCGGATCTCCCCCGCCTTTCCGGCGACGACGCGTACGCCGAGGGCGGCGGCCCGCTCGTGCAGGGCGGTGTGGAGTTCGGTGCGGCGGACGCCCGCGCCGGGGCCGCCCCGGAAGGCGGCCTCCGCGCTGCGCCGGCCGTCGGTGTAGCGGATGCCGCGCAGCTCATGGCCCGTCACCCGGACGCCGAGGTCGCGCAGGGCGGCGACGCCGCCCGGCATGATGCCCTCGCCGCACGCCTTGTCCACGGGGGTGGTGCGCGGTTCGATTACCACCGCCTCCAGGCCCGCCTGTGCGGCCCGGATCGCGGCGGCCAGTCCGGCCGGTCCGCCGCCGGCCACCAGGATGTCGATCACGCCGGTGCGTCCACGGCCGACAGGCGGGCCAGGGCCCGGTCCTCGCACCGGATCCGTACGGCCATGAGCGCGGCGTTGAGGGCGGTGAACACCAGGGCGGTCGCCCACGCCCCGTGGACCAGGGGCAGTGCGAGGCCTTCGGCGGCGACGGCGACGTAGTTGGGGTGACTCAGCCACCGGTAGGGGCCGCCGGTGACGCGGGGCAGGCCGGGGACGACGATGACGCGGGTGTTCCAGCGGGGGCCGAGCGTGCGGATGCACCACCAGCGCAGCGCCTGCGCGGCCACGACGACGGCGACCAGGGCCCAGCCGAGGACGGGCGGGAAGGGACGGTCGGCGAACCGGACCTCCGCCAGGCAGCCGGCCAGCAGGGCGGTGTGCAGGGCGACCATGGCCGGATAGTGCCCGCGGCCCGATTCGGTGCCGCCGCGGGCGAGGCTCCAGGCGGTGTTGCGGCGGGCCACGACGAGTTCGGCGAGGCGCTCGGCGGCGACGGCCAGCACCAGGAGGGTGTACCAGGTCATACGGGGCTCCCGTTCACGGGCGGGCGCGGGTGGCGGGCCATCGGGTCTCTCCGTCCTACCAGCGCAGGAGCACCAGTTCGCAGCAGAATCCGGGGCCCATGGCCAGCAGCAGCCCGGGGGTGCCCGGTTCCGGGCGGCGCTGCTCGATCGTGTCGCGCAGGACGTGCAGGACCGAGGAGGAGGACAGGTTGCCGACGTCGGCCAACGAGCGCCAGGTGACGTCGAGCGCGCCGTCGGGCAGATCGAGGACCTCGGTGACGGTCTCCAGCACCTTGGGGCCGCCCGGGTGGCTCACCCAGTGGGCGACGTCCTTCGGTTTGAGGCCGTGTTCGTCGAGGAACTCCCGTACGTCGTCGGCGAGATAGCGGCGGACGACGTCGGGCACCGCCGGGTCGAGGACCACGGTGAAGCCGGTGGCGCCGATGTCCCAGCCCATGACGTGCTCGGTGTCCGGGTACATCCGGCTGCGGGTGGCCACGATCTCGGGTCCGGCGACGGCCCGGCGGCCGCCGAGGGCGACCAGGGCGGCGGCGCCGTCGCCGAACAGCGCGGTCGCCACCAGGTTGGCGGGCGAGGTGTCGTGGCGCTGGAAGGTGAGGGAGCAGAGCTCGACCGACAGGAGCACGGCCACCTCGTCGGGGTGGCCGAGGAGGTAGTCGTGCAGCCGGGCCGTCCCGGCGGCCCCGGCGACGCAGCCGAGGCCGAAGACGGGCAGCCGTTTGACGTCCGGCCGCATGCCGAGGCGGGTCACCAGCCGGGCGTCGACGGAGGGGGCGGCGATGCCGGTGACGGAGGTGAACATCAGCAGGTCCACATCGGTGGGCCGCAGCCCCGCCGCCCGGAGCGCACCGCGTACGGCCTGGGCGCCGAGGTCGACGGCGGACCGGATGAACACGTCGTTGGAGGCGCCGAAGCCGTCGAGTTCGCGGTAGGCGTCCAGCGGCAGCGCGGTGTGCCGGGTGCGGACCCGGGCGTTCTCGTGGAGCCGGTCCAGGACCCGGCGGTCGGCGCCGGGCGGCAGACAGGTCCGGGCCACCATGTCGGTGACCTCGCGCTGGGTGTGGCGGTGGGGCGGCAGGGCCCCGTGCACCGCGGCGATGCGGGTCATCCTGCCTCCTGCTTCGGTGGCGTCATGCCCCCATCCTTCCCACAAAAGGTGATGAATCGTGGCAAAGGACCCGCCCGGTCGCCGCATTGACGGGGCGACAGGCCCCTACGATCGCCCGATGGACGCCACGGACGGGGTGAGCCCGGCGGATGCGGTTACGGCCGGAGCGGATCCGGCGGGCGCGGATCCGGCCGGCACGGTTCCGGCGGACGCCGCCGGGGCCCGCGCGATGCCGGCGGACGCGGTTCCGGTCGGTTCCCTGCGGCGGGGCCCGGTCGTGGGGCTCGCGCTCGCGTGTCACCCGGGGCCGGCGCTCGCGGTGACCGCGCTCGCCTGCGCCCTCGCCCTCGGCTCCGGTCTCGGCGGGCCGCGCTCCGCGCTGGTCACGGTGGCGGTGCTGACCGGCCAGCTCTCGGTGGGCTGGTGCAACGACGCGTACGACGCCCGGCGTGACGCCCGCGCGGGCCGCCGGGGGAAGCCCGCGGCCGACGGCACGGTGGCGCCGGGCACCGTGTGGGCGGCGGCCGGCGTGGCGCTCGCCCTGTGCGTACCGCTCTCACTGGCCTGCGGAATCCTCGCCGGTACGGTGCACCTCGCCGCGGTCGCGGCCGCCTGGCTCTACAACCTGCGGCTCAAGGCGACCGCCCTGTCCTGGCTGCCGTACGTCACCGGATTCGCCGCCCTGCCCGCCGCGGTCGCCCTCTCCGGGCCGGGCGGAGGGTGGCCCCGGTGGTGGACGGTGGCGGCCGGGGCCCTGCTCGGGTTCGCGGCGCATCTGGCCGACACGCTCCCGGACATCGCGGCGGACCGGGCCGACGGAATCCGGGGGCTGTCGCACCGGCTGGGCGACGCGGGGACCCGACTGCTGCTGCCGCTGCCGCTCCTCGGCGCCACGGCGGTGCTGGCGTTCGGGCCGCCCGGACCGGTGGACGCCTCGGGCGTGGCGGCGCTGGTCCTCGCCGCTGGAGCGGCACTCGTGGGACCGGCGTTCGGCCACCGGTGGCGCAAGGCCGCGCTGGCCGGAGCGGTGGCGGTGGCGGCGGTGGATCTGGCGCTGCTGCTGGCCCGGGGCGCGACCGGATCCTGAACGGGCCCACCCAACCTCAGATTTGACGCCTCATCAGTTTCTGCGCCCGCATGACATGCCCATGCGAGGACCGTTGACAAATCCGAAACAGCGCAGAAATCTATGAACCTCCGACCGCAAAAGATTGACTTGCCGCCTCAAATATTGTGGAAGCAGAGGACATCATGAGATGGAAACGACTCACCGGACGGTCGATCACCGGGCTTCTGATAGCCGGAATGGTCTCCGTCGGACTCCTGCCCGTCACCGCGAGCGCGGCTGAGGCCACCGATCTGGCCCGCGGCAAGACCGTCGCCGCCAGCGGGTCGCACGGCGAGTTCCCGGCCGCCAACGCCAACGACGGCAAGGTCGACAGCTACTGGGAGTCGAACGGGCTCCCCGCCGACCTCACGGTGAAGCTCGGGGCAGACGCGGACCTGGAGTCCGTGGTGGTCAAGCTGAACCCGGACCCGATCTGGGCGAGCCGGACGCAGGACATCCAGGTGCTCGGCCGGGCCCAGGACGGCACCGCGTTCACCTCGCTGCGGGCCCGCGCCGGCTATGCGTTCGACCCGAGCGGCAACAGCAACACCGTGACCATCCCGGTGGACGGACGCGTCGCCGACCTCCAGCTCAGGTTCTTCTCCAACACCGGGGCGCCGGGCGCCCAGGTGGCCGAGATCCAGGTCCTGGGGACGGCCGCGCCCAACCCCGACCTCACCGTGAGCGCGCTTTCCTGGAGCCCGTCCGCCCCGTCCGAGACGGATGACATCACGGTCGAGGGGACCGTACGCAACATCGGTTCGGCCGCCTCCCCCTCGACGACCGTCAACGTGAGCCTGGGCGGCGTGGTCGTGGGCAGCGCCCCGGTCGGCCCGCTCGCCGCGGGAGCGTCGGCCGGGATCTCGGTCGAGGTCGGCAAGCGGCCGGAGGGCTCATACACCGTCTCGGCGCTGGTGGACCCGACCGACACGGTCGTCGAGTCGGACAACGCCAACAACAGCCGTACCACCGCCTCGCCGCTGGTGGTCGGGCAGAGCCCGGGCCCGGACCTGGAGGTCCGCTCCATCACCTCCAGCCCGGCCAACCCGGCGGTCGGCGCGGCGGTGACCTTCACCGTGGCGGTGCACAACCGCGGCACCAGCGCGGTGAGCGCGGGCACCGTCACCCGGCTGACCGTCGGCTCCACCACGCTCAACGGCACCACCCCGGCCATCGCGGCGGGCGCCACCGCGAACGTCACGCTCGGCGGCAGCTGGACGGCGGCGAGCGGCGGCGCGACGCTGACCGCCACCGCGGACGCCACGGACCTGGTCGCGGAGACCAGCGAGACCAACAACGTCTTCGCCCGCTCCATCGTCGTCGGACGCGGCGCGGCCGTGCCGTACACCGAACTGGAGGCGGAGGACGCCGAGTACGACGGCACCCTGCTGCAGTCCGACGCCGTGCGCACCTTCGGGCACACCAACTACGCCACCGAGTCCTCCGGCCGCGAGTCGGTGCGGCTCGACTCCACCGGTGAGTTCGTGGAGTTCACCTCGACCGCCCCGTCGAACTCCGTCGTCGTCCGCAACTCCATCCCGGACGCGCCGGGCGGTGGTGGCCGTGAGGCGACCATCAGCCTGTACGCCGACGGCGAGTTCGTCCGCAAGCTCGACCTCTCCTCGAAGCACAGCTGGCTGTACGGGAACACCGACAGCCCCGAAGGACTCACCAACACCCCCGGCGGCGACGCCCGGCGGCTGTTCGACGAGTCCCACGCCCTGCTCACCCAGACCTACCCGGCGGGCACCAAGTTCCGGCTCCAGCGGGACGCGAGCGACAACGCCTCCTTCTACGTCATCGACCTGATCGACCTGGAGCAGGTGGCGGCGCCGTCGTCGCAGCCGTCGGGCTGTGTGTCCATCACGACGTACGGCGCGGTGGCGAACGACGGCATCGACGACACGGACGCGATCCAGCGTGCGGTGACGGCGAACCAGAACGGTGAGATCGACTGTGTGTGGATCCCGGCGGGCCAGTGGCGCCAGGAGCAGAAGATCCTCACCGACGACCCGCTGGACCGGGGCCAGTGGAACCAGGTCGGCATCCGGGACGTGACGATCCGGGGCGCGGGCATGTGGCACTCCCAGCTCTACACGCTGACCCCGCCGCACGAGGCGGGCGGCATCAACCACCCGCACGAGGGCAACTTCGGCTTCGACATCGACGAGAACACGCGCATCTCCGACATCGCCATCTTCGGCTCCGGCACCATCCGCGGCGGCGACGGCAACCACGAGGGCGGCGTCGCGCTCAACGGCCGGTTCGGCAAGGACACGAAGATCAGCAACGTCTGGATCGAGCACGCCAACGTGGGCGTCTGGGCCGGCCGCGACTTCGACAACATCCAGGAGCTGTGGAACCCGGGCGACGGCGTCGAGTTCACCGGCATGCGGATCCGCAACACCTACGCCGACGGCATCAACTTCGCCAACGGCACCCGCAATTCCACGGTCTACAACTCCTCGTTCCGCAACACCGGCGACGACGCGCTCGCCGTCTGGTCCAGCAAGTACGTCAAGGACCAGTCCGTCGACATCGGCCACGACAACAGCTTCCGCAACAACACCATCCAGCTGCCGTGGCGCGCCAACGGCATCGCGATCTACGGGGGTTACGGCAACAAGATCGAGAACAACATCATCTCCGACACCATGAACTACCCGGCCATCATGCTGGCGACCGACCACGACCCGCTGCCCTTCTCCGGGCAGACGCTGATCGCCAACAACGCCCTGTACCGCACCGGCGGAGCCTTCTGGAACGAGGACCAGGAGTTCGGCGCGATCACCCTCTTCCCGCAGAATCTGCCGATCCCCGGAGTCACGATCCGCGACACGGACATCATCGACTCCACCTATGACGGCATCCAGTTCAAGACGGGCGGCGGGCTGATGCCGGACGTCACGATCGAGAACGTCCGGATCGACACGTCCAACAACGGATCCGGCATCCTCGCGATGGGCGGCGCCCGCGGCAACGCGACGCTCACCGATGTGACGATCACCGACTCGCGCGACGGCGCTGTACTGATCGAGCCCGGCTCGCAGTTCACCATCACCGGCACCCCGAGCGGCGCCCGCGCGAAGCGCTGAACCCTCTGAGCTGTTCCCGGGCCGGCGGCTCCCCCGCCGGCCCGGGACCCCCCCTCTTCTCCCGGTGGGTTCGGCCGTGTTCTCGTACAGCTGCCGCCACCCGTCATGGAGCGGACCGTGATGGAGCTGCAGTCCTGGAGCGGATGGGGCAGAGCCGTCTCGCCGGTAACGGTGTCGGGGGCGTGGTTCAGCTCGGAGTCCGTCAAAGGGAGCCGCTTGACAAAGACGCGCAATCCGTTGACGTCCAGCTCTGCCGACCTGCCGCCGATGCCCGACCCGAGCGGGGCAACGGCTGCCACGACTTCCCCGAGCCGGTGATCGCTCAACAGGGAGAGCTGTGTGCTCACCGTCCCGTAACCCGCCAGGCGCGCGGCGCGCAGCACATCCCGGTCCAGCATCGACGGCTCCTCGGTGCCCGAACCGGGGCTTCGGCAATCCCGCGTACGGCACCGGCCCTACGCTGCACCGCCGAACTCAGCGCCGCATGACGGGTGGCGGCAACTGTACGAGAACCCGGCCGATTTGGTGGAGTCACGGCTCTGGGAAGTACAAGGCCCCGGAGCTACCCTCCGCGCATGATTCCCACGGTTGTCTGGGGTACCGGCAATGTCGGCCGCGCGGCGATCCGCGCCGTCGCGGCCCATCCGGCACTGACACTCGCCGCCGTCCTCGTGCACGATCCCGCCAAGGTCGGCCGCGACGCCGGCGAGCTCGGCGGTCTCGGGCGCACGCTCGGGGTCGCGGCCACCGACGACATCGCCGCCGTCCTGGCCAGCCGCCCCCGCGCGGTGGTCTACGCGGCGTCCGGCGATATCCGTCCCGACGATGCCCTCACCGACATCGGCCGGGCGATCCGGGCCGGCGCGGTGGTCGTCACGCCCTCCCTCTATCCGCTCTACGACCAGCGCAACGCCCCGCCGGAGCTGCGGGACCCGGTCCTGGCCGCCGTCGCCGAGGGCGGCGGTTCCCTCTTCGTCTCCGGCGTCGACCCCGGCTGGGGCAATGACGTCCTGCCGCTGCTGGTCAGCGGTCTCGGCACCGAGGTGGACGTCATCCGCTGCCAGGAAATCTTCGACTACTCCACGTACGAGCAGGAGGAGTCGGTGCGCCATCTGATCGGGATGGGGCACCCGATGGAGTACGAGCCGCTGATGCTGGCGGAGAGCGTTCCGACGATGGTGTGGGGCGGTCAGATACGGCTCATGGCGCGGGCGCTGGGCGTCGAGCTCGACGAGATCCGCGAGACGCTGGACCGCCGGGCGCTGGAGACGGCGGTGACCACGCGCACGATGGGCGCGTTCGCGGCGGGCACCCAGGGCGCGGTGCGCTTCGAGGTGCAGGGCATCGTGGACGGCGAGCCCCGCATCGTCATCGAGCACATCACCCGTATCCACCCCTCGTGCGCCCCGGACTGGCCGTCGCCGCCCGACGGGGTGGGCGCGCACCGGGTGGTGATCGAGGGCCGTCCCCGTATCGAGGTGACGGTGGAGGCGTCCGACGAGGGCGAGAACCGGTCGGCGGGCGGGAACGCCACCGCGGTCGGGCGGCTCGTCTCGGCGATCGACTGGCTGGTGGACGCGAAGCCGGGCCTGTACGACGCGCTCGACGTTCCGCTGCGGCCTGCGGTCGGCAGGCTGGGAAGGAGACCGGCATGATCATCGATGTTCCGGAGGGCCAGGAGCCCATCGGCTATGTATGGGGGGAGATGGTGCCCGGCATCGGGATGGCCGCCGCCACGTTCTCCATGTCGGTGTACGAGCACACGACGCTGGGGCTGCGGGAGTTCGAGGCGGCGAGGCTGCGGGTGGCGCAGATCAACGGGTGCCTGTTCTGCCTGGACTGGCGGACCGAGCGGGACGGGGCGAAGGTCGAGGAGGAGTTCGCCGGGGCGGTGACCGAGTGGCGGACGACCGACGCCTTCGACGAGCGGACCCGGCTCGCGGCGGAGTACGCCGAGCGGTACACGCTCGACCATCACGGTCTGGACGACGCCTTCTGGGAGCGGATGACCGCGCACTACAGCCAGGCGGAGATCGTGGAGCTGACGATGAGCATCGGCTCGTGGCTGGCGTTCGGGCGGCTCAACCATGTGCTGGGGATCGACGCGGTGTGCGTGCTGCCCGGTCACGGGTGAGGGGCGGGGCCCCCACGGACGGAGTCCGGGGCCGCCGGGTTGGCACTCCCGGCCCCGGGCTCTTTCGTGGTTCGCCTACAGATCGGTCGCGATGATCCGTTCGATGTTGCGTTCGGCGAGCGCGGTGATGGTGACGAACGGGTTCACGCTGGTGTTGCCGGGGATCAGCGCGCCGTCGATGACGTACAGGCCGGGGTAGCCGTGCAGCCGGCCGTAGTTGTCGGTGGCCTTGTCCAGAACCGCACCGCCCAGCGGGTGGTAGGTGAGGTGGTCGCCCCAGATCTTGTAGACGCCGAAGAGGTCCGTGCGGTAGATCGTCCCCTCCTTCTGGTTGATCTTGTCGAAGATGGTCTTCGCGGCGTCGATGGACGGCTGCTTCCACGCCGTCTGCCAGTTCAGTTCGGCCTTGCCCGCCGCCGCGTTCCAGGTGAACTGCGCCCGGTTGGGGTTCTTGGTGATCGAGAGGTAGAAGGAGGCCCAGGTCTCGATGCCGGTGGGCAGCGGAGCGACTTCGGCGAACGCTCCGCCGGCGTCCCAGTTGTCGATGCCGCCGGTCGGGATGGACGACTGCACCTTCCCCGTCGGATCCCAGAGGTGGTTGGCCCGCCCGCACATGACGTTGCCGTTGTCGCCCCAGCCCTTGCCGATCTCGTTGTTGAGGAGGGGCAGGGCGCCGGTGGCCTTGAGGCCGACGAGCAGCTTGCTGGTGCCGACGCTGCCCGCGGCGAAGAACACCTTGTCCGCCGTGACGGTCTTGGTGACGGTGGTCCGGCCGCCGGTGTCCAGCTGGTCGATGAGTACGGTGTAGCCGCCGCCGGGGGCCGGGGTGACGGTGGTGACCTTGTGGAGCGGGGAGATGGTGACCCGGCCGGTGGCCCTGATCCGGTCGATGTAGGTCTTCTGGAGCGACTTCTTGCCGTGGTTGTTGCCGTAGAGGATCTCCGCGTCCAGCGCCGACCTGGGTACGGTTCCGGCCGCCTCCTGCTTCATGTAGTCCCAGTCGTACACGGCGGGCACGAAGAGGAACGGGAAGCCGGAGCGCTGCGCGTGTTTTCGGCCGACCCGGGCGTACTGGTAGCAGTCGACGGTGTCGAACCAGGCGGGATCGATGGTGGTGACGCCCAGCCCGCTGTTGGCGCGCGGGTAGTAGGTGCGGTACATCTCCTCGGCGTTCACCGTCGGGAGGATCGCGCCGAAGTTCTCCCGGCGCGGGGTGACGGCCATGCCGCCGTTGACCAGGGATCCGCCCCCGACGCCGCGGCCCTGGTAGACCGTGATGCCGCCGAACTCCTCGGCGTCCAGGATGCCGGTGTAGCGGTTGACGTCCTTGTCGAGGGGAAAGCCGAGGAAGTTGCTCAGCGGCTGCTTGGTCCGGGTCCGCAGCCAGTAGGAGCGGTCGTCCGGCTTGGTGGTGTTGGCGAAGATCTTGCCGTCCGCGCCCGGGGTGTCCCACGCCATGCCCATCTCGACCATGTGGACGTCCGTACCGGCCTGGGCGAGCCGGAGGGCGGCGACGGAGCCGCCGTATCCGGTGCCGACGACCAGGACCGGCACATGGGCCCCGGAGCCGATCGGCGCTGCTGCCGCCCGGGCGCTCGCCCACACCGGGGCGGCGGTCCCGGCCAGCGCCGCGACCCCCAGAAGAGAACCTGTTCCAGTGATGAATCTTCGACGCGAGACACCCGTTGTCCCGCTGTCCTGCACGGTAGTGTCACTCATGTGACATCCCTCACTCTCGACAGAGTGCAACAGGTTCTACTGTCGATCGCGTGGTAAGTCACTAGAAACTTGAGGGTAACTTCCCGGTGCCGCCCGGCAGGAGATCCGGCGGGACGGACCGGCATGACGAAGAGGCCCCGGACCGTGTGGTCCGGGGCCTCTTCGGGCCGGGCGCGAAGGATCAGTAGGCGCCGAAGACGTTGTCGATCGAGCCGTAGCGGTCCGCGGCGTAGTTGCACGCGGCCGTGATGTTGGCGACCGGGTCGTAGCTGTCGGTCGAGGTGCCGGGCACGTGGTAGGCCTGGAAGGTCGGGTCGATGACCTGGAGCAGGCCCTTGGACGGGGTGCCCTTGACCGCGTTGGAGTCCCAGTTGTTGATCGCGGCCGGGTTGCCCGAGGACTCGCGCATGATGTTGCGGTGAATGCCCTCGTAGGTGCCGGGGATGCCGTGCTGGGCCATGACCGCGAGCGATTCCTTGATCCAGCCGTCGAGGTCGTTGGTGTAGGCGACGGCCTTCGCGGCGGCCGGAGCGGCCTTCGCCACCGGGGCGATGTTCGTACGCTCCGAACGGTCGGCGCGGTCCGCCGACGCACCACGTGCGGTGGCGTCGGAAGCCTTGGCGGACTTGGCGTCCGACGGGGCGGCGGCCTTGTTTCCGAGCGTCAGCTTGATACCCGGGTGAATAAGATCGGGATTCCCTCCGACGATCTTCCGGTTGCCTTCGTACAGCTTCTTCCATCCGCCGCTCACGGAATGCTCGCGGGCGATCTTGGAAAGAGTTTCGCCGGCCACCACGGAATGCTGGGCGGGCGCGGCCTGTACGGCGGAATTCGCCTGGGGGGCCACTGCGGCGGGGGCCACGGCCTGCGGCGCGGCGGTGGGAGCGGGGGCCGCGAAGGCGCTGGTGGCGCCGATCACGGGGAGCGCGAGAACGGCTCCGCCGGTGGTCACGGCGGCGAGGCCACGACGCAGCGAGGTGGACTGGGTACGGCGGTGCTTACCCTTTGCGGGCATGGGGGATTTCCTCTCCGGCGCCTGCGAGGTGAGCTGTCGGGTTCAGACGGGAGATGTCTGGCCGCACGGTCGTGCGACTTCACCCCAAGCCGTTCCGGTTACGGTTCGGCGACTTACCTGGGTCCCCCGCTCCTGCCGTACGTGAGTGGGTTTCGGATTCCCGGACGGCGGCAGGATTCGGCGTTCCATCCGGATTGACGGTGACCGTAGGCGAGAAACGCGGGACAGAACAAGCCCCGCATTCCGGATTCCCTTTCCCCGCATGATCGAATGCTGGAATTCCCGGATCGGGCCGCACCGTCACGGCGTCAACTTTCTTCGCACAGAAGGGAACCGATGCCTCCACTTCTGCGTCCGCCCCCTCGGACGTGACGCTCACCACTCGCTCGCGGCGATGGCGAAAACACGCCCAGGCAAATGCATCAAAAGGCCTGGAAACACCTTTACGGATAGACAGAGCAAAAGAAGCAAATCGACCATATAGGCATAACGAAACGGGCCAATCGGACACTCTGGGTGGGGGCGGTCGAAGGGCCCGCGGGACGATCGCTTACGGTGTGGGGTGGAGACTAGTAAGCCCACCCTTACCTCCGACGTACGCTGTACCTGCCCGCGTTCGCCCGCCCCGAAGGATCACCACGCCATGACACGCCCCGTCCGCGTCGCCATTGTCGGAGCCGGCCCCGCCGGTATCTACGCTGCGGACGCGCTGCTCAAATCCGAGGTCTGCCAGGACCCGGGGGTCTCGATCGACCTCTTCGAGCGCATGCCCGCGCCCTTCGGCCTGATCCGTTACGGCGTGGCACCCGACCACCCGCGCATCAAGGGCATCGTCAAGGCCCTGCACCAGGTGCTGGACAAGCCCCAGATCCGGCTCTTCGGCAACGTCAGCTACCCGCACGACATCGGCCTGGACGACCTGCGGTCCTTCTATGACGCGGTGATCTTCTCCACCGGCGCCGAGGCCGACCGGGCGCTCGACATCCCCGGCATCCAGCTGGACGGCTCCTACGGCGCCGCCGAGTTCGTCTCCTGGTACGACGGGCACCCCGAGGTCCCGCGCACCTGGCCGCTCACCGCGGAGAAGGTCGCCGTGCTCGGCGTCGGGAACGTGGCCCTGGACGTGGCCCGTGTCCTGGCCAAGACGGCGGACGAGCTGCTGCCCACCGAGATCCCGGACAACGTCTACCAGGGCCTCAAGGAGAACAAGGCGCTGGAGGTGCATGTGTTCGGGCGGCGTGGCCCGGCGCAGGCCAAGTTCAGCCCGATGGAGCTGCGGGAGCTGGACCACTCCCCCAACATCGAGGTCATCGTCAACCCCGAGGACATCGAGTACGACGAGGGCTCCATCGCCACCCGCCGGGAGAACAAGCAGGCCAACATGGTCGCGCAGACCCTGGAGAACTGGGCGATCCGCGACGTCGGCGACCGCCCGCACAAGCTGTTCCTGCACTTCTTCGAGTCCCCGGTCGAGATCCTCGGCGAGGACGGCAAGGTCACCGCGCTGCGCACCGAGCGCACCGAGCTGGACGGCACCGGCAATGTCCGGGGCACCGGCAAGTTCACCGACTGGGACATGCAGAGCGTCTACCGCGCCGTCGGCTACTACTCCGAGGAGCTGCCCAAGCTCCCCTTCGACGTGGCCTCCGGCACCGTCCCGCACGAGGCGGGCCGGGTCATCGCCGGTGAGGAGCACATGGCCTCGGTCTACGTCACGGGCTGGATCAAGCGCGGTCCGATCGGTCTGATCGGGCACACCAAGGGCGACGCCAACGAGACGGTCGCCTGCGTCCTGGAGGACCGCGCCGCCGGCCGCCTGCCCGAGCCGGCCACGCCCGCCCCGGAGGCCGTCGAGGCCTTCCTGGAGGGCCGCGGCGTCCGCTACACGACCTGGGAGGGCTGGCACAAGCTGGACGCCCACGAGCAGGCACTGGGCGCGGCCCAGGGCCGTGAGCGGATCAAGGTCGTGGAGCGCGAGGGCATGCTGGAGGCCTCCGAGGCCTTCGTGCCGGCCGAGCGCCCGGCAGACGCCTGACAGGCCCTAGGGGGCCGGGTCCGGGGCTGCGGAGTGCCCCGGACCCGGACCCCGGAACGTGCGCCACAGGTCCGGTCCGAAGGTCCGCGCCGGCGGGGGTCGCCGTACCGCCGGAGCCTCGGCCCACCGGGCGGCGAGCAGGATCGCGATGTCGTCGGGGCGATCGACGGCTGCCCTGGCCTCGCCGATGACCTGGTCGGCCGTCTCGGACAGCGGGACCGCGCCGATGCGTTCGACGGTGGCGCGCAGCCGCTCGATGCCCTCGTCGATGTCCGTGCCGGGGCGCTCGATCAGCCCGTCCGTGAAGAGGGCGAGCATCGCTCCCGGGTCGAGCCGCATCTCCGTGACCGGGTAGGTCGCGTTCCCGTCGACCCCGAGCACGATGCCGCCGGGCAGGTCCAGTACCTCCGTCCGGCCGTCGGGCCGCCGCAGCACGGGCTGCGGATGCCCCGCCCGTACGGCGCGGGCCACACCGGTCGCCGGGTCGAGGGCGATGTAGCAGCAGCTGGCGAACTGCCCCGGGTCCAGGTCGATGAGCAGCCGGTTGGTGCCGCTCATCACTTCCTGCGGATCGTGGTTGCTCAGCGCGAACGCCCTTACCGCGCTGCGCAGTTGCCCCATCGTCGCGGCGGCGGAGACACCGTGGCCCTGTACGTCGCCGATGATCAGGGCCAGTTCGTTGCCGGTCTCGATGACGTCGTACCAGTCGCCGCCCACGTCCATGCCCTGGGTGCCGGAGAGATAGCGGCCCAGGGTGTCGACGCCGTCGACCTCCGGCAGCCGGTGCGGCAGAAGGGCGTCCTGGAGTCCGCGGGCGAGCGCCGCCTCGCTGTCGTAGCGCTGGGCCCGTTGCAGGGCCTGGGCGATGAGACCGGCCAGGGCCGTCAGGACCGTACGCTCCTCCGGGCTGAAGCCGCGCGGCCGGTCGAAGCCGAGGATGCAGGAACCGACGGGCCGCCCCGAGGCGATCAGGGGCAGGAACGCCCGCGCCCCGACGTCCGCGTCGATGGGGATGCCCGGATAGGCCTCGGCCAGGCGCTGCATGGACTCGAAGAAGATCGGACGGCCCGTGGTCAGGGTCTCCACACCGGGAATGCTGACGTCGAGCCCGACCCCGTCGAAGCGGTCGAGGAACCCCTTCGGGAACCCCGTCTCCCAGGCCAGATGGAGATGACGTTCGTTCAGCAGGTAGATGGCGAGCTGTCGGCCGCCGAATGCGGGCAGCAGCTCCTCGGTGACCACCGCGGAGACCTGCCGGGCCGTGACCGCCTCGGTCAGCGCGATGGCGAGGGCCACCGGGCGGTACAGCGCGGAGGAACGGTCCGCGGTCGAGCCGATGCCCAGCCCCGGCGCGGTCACGGAGCCGGGGGTGTAGGCCGGCTGGTCCGTCGCCTGGAGGACGACGCTCACCCCGTCGTGGCCCGGGTACAGGGACACCGACAGCCAGCGCGAGGGCGGGCGCTGGGCGAGGAAGTGGACGGGCTCGTCGGCGATCAGAGCGGCCCGGTAGTGGTCCTCGTAGGCCTCGTGCCCGAACCACGGCAGGGCCCGCCACACCACATGGCCGATCAGCTCCGCCCGGGAGTGTCCGAGCAGTTCCTCGGCGAGACCGTTGGCGTACGTGATCCGCCCCAGCCGGTCCAGGGAGAGGATGCCCCGGGGCAGCCGGTCGGCGGCCTCCGGCACGACGGGGCCCGCGCCCAGGTCGACCAGGAAACCGGTCAGATGGCTGGAGGACGCGTCGCCGTGCGGGTGGGTCCAGCGGCCGGACAGCTCCAGCAGATGGGACCGGCCGTCGGGGCCGCGCAGCCGCATCCGGCGGACGACCGGTTCGGCCGACTCGACCGTCTGCCGGGCCAGGGCCCACAGCCCGTAGACGTCCTCCGGGACCAGCTGTTCGGCGAGCGCGTCGACGGTGCCGGGGAAGGCCGCGGGCTCGAAGCCGAGGATCCCGCACAGGTCGTCGTCGGCGGCGACCCGTCCGGAGTGCAGGTCCCAGTCGAAGCGGCCGGCCCGCACCGGGGGCGCGGTCGCGGCGGGGAGTTGCACGGGGAGCGGTTCCGTGTCCCATACGCAGCCGATGCCCCGCCGCTCCAGATCGGTGAGCGCGTCCCCGAGCCGGTGGCCGAGGCGGTGCAGCCGGTCGCCGTCGGCGGGCGCGACGGACTTACCGGGGGTGGAGGCGCGCAGGACGGCCAGCACACCCAGGCTGCCCCGGGGCCCGGTGATCGGCACCCACAGCGAACCGAACGGGAACGGCAGCCCGGCCATCAGCTGGGGGAACCGGCGCATCGCCTCCTCCGCGTCGCCGAGCAGCACGGGCCGCCCGGAGCGATAGGCCTCGGACACCGGGAACGGACGGTTCACGTGCATCCGCCACCAGGGGCGGAAGACCGGGCCCGGCAGTCCGGCGAGCACCGCGAGCCGCAGCAGCCCGGGCGTCCCGCTGCGCAGGTAGACGCCGCCCGCGTGGCCGCCACTCGACTCGACGGCGCTGACGAGGGCCTGTGCGAGCACGAGCGACAGCTCGCCGGGCACTCGGGCACCGTCGTATCCCCCGGCCGCGGTCCCGTTTCCGGTGGGCGGGGGATGCCGGGGCGTCTCGTGCCGGGCCACACAGCCAGCATGCTCCCGATCCGGGGTACCCCGCACCTCCGGCGACCGGCCACTCCCCTGTGGCGGCCGGTCGCGGAGGCGGGATCAGTACAGCTTGGCGACGGCGGTACGGGTCGTCTTCTTGAACCCCTCCAGCGGTGCGCCGTCCAGCTCGCCCAGCTGCCCCCACTCGACGACGGTCACCGCGCGGCCGTCACGGCCCACGGAGTAGAGCCCGATGTCGGTGGAGCCGACCTC
>MUNB01000128.1 GCA_002154345.1 Streptomyces griseus | reverse complement strand
CCCTGGGGCGTCTTGGCCCCCTGGGATCCCTTGGCCCCCTGGGCCAGGACGTACCGCCGCCGGGCCCGCATCTGCCGCACCTTGCGTACGGAGGCGATGAGGCCCGCGACCAGCGTTCCGCCGTACAGCCAGCCGGCGTGCACGGCGAGAGCGGTGACGAGCCCCATGATCTGCCCGCCGAGCCCTTCCGACCCCCCGGAGATCGGAAACACTCCGACGGCGAAGGCGATGGGCACGCTGATCGGGGCGGTGACCAGATCGGCGGGCCGGACCCAGAGCGCCGTCAGCGCGCTGACGGGCAGGAAGAGCAGCCCGTAGACGAGCTCCGAACTGTCGAACAGCAGCCGGTCGACACAGGCCAGTACGAACATCGTGAGCGCGGCGAACAGCCCGGCCCCGATCCCGGTGAGCCGGGGGTTGGGGAACCGCCGCAGCGCGAGGACCACGGGCGGCACACTGCGCACCCGCACCCGGTACACGGCGGAACTCTCGCCGGGCATGCCACCCGGCGCGGGCGGGGCGGGCGCGGCCTGCGGGGGCTGCCTGCGCTGCGGGGGTCGTGTCCTGTGCTGCTCCACCTGCACAACGTAGGTCGCGGAGGGCGGGGAATCAGGCGTTGGACACGCGCTTTGGCCGACCTTGGGGTTGCGTTCGATGTCACACGGCCGAAAAGCCGCACGGGTCGGCCCGGTAGGAGCGGTCCGGGTGCCGGCCTGCCCGGACCGGCGGGAGTCGGACCGAGCAGGCCCGTAGACTGGAGAATCGGTCCACTCCGAGCCCCCGGCCCCCAACGGCCGAGCCGGCCCGGAGGCCCTCTGCTCCCTGCCCTCCCCGCCTCACTCCAGGAAGTCGCCAAAGTGTCGCTCACGATCGGAATCGTCGGTCTGCCGAATGTCGGCAAGTCGACCCTGTTCAACGCCTTGACCAAGAACGACGTGCTGGCGGCCAACTACCCGTTCGCCACGATCGAGCCGAACGTCGGCGTGGTCGGCGTCCCGGACCCGCGCCTGAACAAGCTCGCGGAGATCTTCGGCTCCCAGCGGCTCCTCCCGGCGACGGTGGACTTCGTCGACATCGCCGGCATCGTCCGGGGCGCTTCGGAGGGCGAGGGCCTGGGCAACAAGTTCCTCGCGAACATCCGCGAGTCCGACGCGATCTGCCAGGTCATCCGGGCCTTCAAGGACGAGAACGTCGTGCACGTCGACGGCAAGGTCTCGCCGAAGGACGACATCGAGACGATCAACACCGAGCTGATCCTCGCGGACCTCCAGTCCGTCGAGAAGGCCGTCCCGCGCCTGACGAAGGAGTCCCGCCTCCAGAAGGAGAAGGTCGCGGTCCTCGCCGCGGTCGAGGAGGCGAAGCAGATCCTGGAGACGGGCCAGACCCTGTTCGCCGCGGGCATCACGGCGGGCACCGAAAAGGGCAAGCTCCTCCACGAGCTGCACCTCCTCACCACCAAGCCCTTCCTGTACGTCTTCAACGTCGACGAGGACGAACTGGTCGACGAGGACTTCAAGAACGAGCAGCGCGCCCTGGTCGCCCCCGCCGAGGCGATCTTCCTGAACGCCAAGATCGAGTCCGAGCTGATCGAACTCGACGACGACGAGGCCCTCGAACTGCTCCAGTCCATGGGCCAGGAAGAGCCCGGCCTCGCCACCCTCGGCCGCGTCGGCTTCGAGACCCTGGGCCTCCAGACCTACCTGACGGCAGGCCCGAAGGAAGCCCGCGCCTGGACCATCAAGAAGGGCGCCACGGCCCCCGAGGCGGCCGGTGTGATCCACACCGACTTCCAGAAGGGCTTCATCAAGGCGGAGATCGTCTCCTTCGACGACCTGGTGGAAACCGGCTCGGTCGCCGAGGCCCGCGCCAAGGGCAAGGCCCGCATGGAGGGCAAGGAGTACGTGATGCAGGACGGGGACGTGGTGGAGTTCCGCTTCAACGTGTAGCGGCTGACACATCACCACGTCGCTGATCTGGCAAACGTCCAGGTCGGAGAGGGGCCGGCTCTTCGGGGTCGGGCCCCTATTTTTTCCCGTGCTGGGATCGTGCTGGGATGGGATGGGAACGCCCGTGCTGGGTTTCGGACAGTGCGTTGCCTGGTGCGGCGGGTGAGCAGGGAGAGGTGTCATCTCCACTGTTTCTTCATGGCTCCGTGGCCCCCGTCCGGAAGCAAATCTGCACCCGCCCGACGTTGTGGATCTCCTGGCCGAGGAGGGGAAGGTGTCGGGGCTGAAGATGTTCCACACGACGAATAGCGGCGTGGCTGAGGTCACGCCGCGCCTTGCTGCTGTCGAGGCAGACGTGCAGGACCTCGTCGAGGCGCACATTCAGACGATGCTGGGCGTCACGTTCCTCGCGAGCGAGTACATGATCGACTGCGTCGACGGCGGGCTTATCGACTCGCTGGGTCTCGACGAGAACGGTGCGCCCGCGATCGTGGAGTACAAGCGGGGCACGGGTGCCGGAGCGCGTTGAAGGACTCGCTCCCCCCAGTATTCGGGTGAGCCGACGGGAGTGGAGACCAGGGCGATGAGGTCGCCGGGGTCTAGTCCGTCGGCGAGGAGCCCGCGGTGCTGGGCTTCCCAGAGCACGGTGACGGGGTCCACGGGTTCCCCGTTGTGGGCCCAGGGTGGTCAGGCACGGCCAGAGGGTGGCGTGCAGGGGCAGCGTGTAGTCGTCGGGCTGCAGCCGGCGCGTGTCCTTCAGCTCTGCCGGGTGCGCAGTAGCGTGGCGAGGAGGAAGCGTTCCTCGTCGCGGGCTTCCTCACGGCGGCGGCCGCTGGGGGTGCCCGGCACCACGGTGCGCGGCAGGGAACCGGGGTGTGGGGCGGACTGCCCGGCGAGTGTGTCTAGGGACTGCGCGAGCGTTGTCGGCCTGGGCCAGGGTGGTGGCAGCCGGGTTTGGCAAGGTGATGTCGGCGGAGGTGTGGGTGAGGCGGTCGGCGTACATGAGCAGCGTGCGCCGGGCGTGATCGGCCCGGATCATGCGCGCGTACGTCGGCGCGTCCTTCGGTCAAAGGGACACCACCTTATGCGCCGAATGTGCAGGGAGTGATTGTGTCAGAGGGTGCCGCCGACGGGTGCGCGCCAGGAAAAGGATGGTGAGTGCGGTCATAGGACTCCGCCTATATAGAGCTGTTTGGGGGCGGAGTTTATTCGGGTTCCTTTGGCAGAGAAGGGACGTGGTGGCGCAGGAACTCGATCTGGTCCGCCATGACGGTGTCGAACAAGGGCTCGACATAAGGATCAAAGTGGCCACCCTCGTAGACGCGGACGGTGGCGTGCCGCATCTTGCCTGCTGCGCGTTCGGCGACGCGCTTGGGAGTGATCGCGTCTTGCGCGACGATCTGGACGAGTACCGGGCACTTGATCTTCCCGGCCCAGCGCTGCGGTGAGTAGAGGCCAATCCTGACCGCGATGCGGGCTGCCACGGTGTGGGGGTAGGCGTCCTCCTTCAGCCCCGATTCGCGCAGGAGCGTGTGCATGCCTGGATAGGCGTCCGGCGAACTCATCATCGCGGTCTGGCCGGGACGGTCGACGCTGTTGACGTACACAGGTTCGCGACCGAGCAGGGCCGCGATCGTGTCACGAATCCCGGGCACGGCGAGCCTGAGAGCGGGCCGCAGGCCGGTCGACCTCACCGCTGCCGGGCCGCTGACGTGCGGGACCTGAGCGATGACAGCGGCGAGGGGCTCTCCTTGCCCGGCGATGGTGATGACGTGGCCGCCGGCGAACGATGTCCCCCACGCCACGACTCGGGTGGGGTCGACCCCCTCGAGCGACCTGGCGTAGTCAAGGGCGGCGCGCCAGTCCTCGTGCTGCATCGCGATGTCCAGAACCTGGCGCGGCTCCCCCTCGCTGTCTCCGAAGTTGCGGTAGTCGAAGACCACGACGGCGTATCCGGCGGCGGCGAAGCGCTCCGCGTAGGCGTAGAGCCGCAGCGCACGTACCGATCCGAAGCCGTGGGCCATCACGACGACGGGCAGTGGCCGATCTGCGGCGGTGGGTCGGTAGAGGCGCGCAGCGCAGCGGTTGCCGCTGGAGTCGAACCACTCCTCCGACGTCGTGAACGTGCCGTTGAACGGCTCGGCCATGGTGCTCTCCTCGTCTCGGCATATCGTCTTGAGTGACGTTCAAGGCGATAGATGGTGCTGATCTGCGGGCGCCGGCTCTCGCGCCCTCGCGCGCTGCTCCTGCGGTCGCCGCGCCGGCACCGCGCCATAGGCGGTGCGGTGATCCTTGCGGTGCACGGCGTGGTTGCCTTCGTGGCAAGGCGCCCAGACTCGTTGGTGGCGAAGAAGAAGTCGTTGGTCGGACACACCAAAAAGTGCAGCTCGTGCCGTGGTCGTGGACCAGTGTGTTCTCTGCCGTGCGGGGATCCGGTGGAGATCACAGAGTTCGGGTGAGCACGGCGGGGCCGAGCCAGCGGCATGCGGCGAGCGCGAGTTCTAGGTCGAACCGGTCCTCGTCGATCGGTCGCCCCCGCAGCTGCACTGCCTTGTCCACCCGGTACTTGACCGTGTTCTTGTGCAGATGGACCCTCGCCGCGGTCGCGACAAAGCTCTGGTTCTCCTGAAGGAAGACGGTGAGGGTCTCCCGCAAGCGCTCGACACTTTCGTCGTCCTGCGCGAGTCCGCCGAGCATCGATGTGACGAGGTCGCGGGCATTGGTGAGGTCGCCTGCGAGGATCGCGGCTGCCCGGACTCCGGGGGCGGTGAACGAGGTGATCTGATGGGCCTGATCGGCTCCGATGACGGCGACCTGGTGAGCTTGCAACGCTTGGCGGTGTGTCGCACGGAAGCCTGCGAGTCCCGTGCCGACCGAGCCGATCGCCGCCTTCACCTCGTCCCCCGCCTCACCAAGGACTCGGGCCAGGCGGTCGAGGTCGATACTCGCCCTTGTGCGCAGGGGCACCCAGCCCCAGCCGAGCAAGCGGTCCTGCGGGACGAACAGCGGTGCCGACTCCGAACCAACTTCCTGGGCTATCGCGCTGGTCAGCTGCCCGAGACGCTCCAGCGGGCCCATCGAGGCCATCCGTTCGTCCGCCCAGAGGACAAGTCCGAGGTGGTCATGGCGGAGTCGGTAGCCAAGTACCTGCTCCGCCGTGGCCACGTCCACCTCGTCTGCGGCCAGGAGCGCGCTGAGCGTGGCCATGCGGATCGTGCTGCGATTGGTCAGCCACCGCTCCCGCTCGGTCTCGTACTCCTCCACGACCTGTTCGGAAACCCGATCGATGTAGGCGAAGGCGGCGTCCTGGAGCATCTGCAACGCCGCGAAGGAGACCCTGCCGTCCGGCTCGACGCCGGCCAGTTCCCCGGCCACCCAATCAAGGGCGCGCCGGTGACCGAGTCGGTAGGCGCGCAGCAGAGCGTTCGAGGAGATCTCACGCTGCGCAAGACGTCGCGCGTACTCGATGGCCGGCCACGGCGCCTCGACCGTGTCGATGGGGACTCCGTACTGCGTGACGTGGAAAAAGGTCTTCACGTTGCTCTCCACACTCGCGTAGAGCAGGTCGAGCATCAGAGGGTCTCCGCGAAGCTCCGAGATCGACTGGGCGAGTTCGACCTGCAGTTCGCGCGCCACGTCGTCGAGCTGCGCGCTGGTGGCTGAGGCGATGTCCGCGACGCGGGCGGTCGCACGGCGGGCGATCTCCTCGCGGTCCGTCGAGGAATCCATGGTCGCCCTTTCGCCGTGCGTCGGTCCCCGGGTACAGGAGCGCGGCGGGCTCTTGCGCGAGAGACCCCGCACGGAAACCAATCCCGGCCAACTCTTTTGGTTCGCGGGCACAGTGTCCCAGGTCTCGCCGAGTCCTTAAAGTCCGTGGGTCCGGTTCGCGTGACGCGGCCTTGAAAGCCGATGGCGCGCCAACCCCGGCGGGGCGGCGGCCGATGCGTGCCGCCCGGACCACCACTGCGAGGAGCACCTATGGGCTTCATCAAACCGTCGCCGCAGCCGGTCGAGCCGGCGGCGTTCCTGGGGCTTGCCCTGCGCGAGCGTGTTCGCATCCTCAGCGCCCACTGGGTCGACGACGGGTTCGGTACACCGCGCGTGCTGAGCATCGTCTACACCCTCAAGATGCTCGGCCTCTATTTCGGTGTCGGCATCTGGATCGCGTCGGCGACCTCCGGGATCGAGTTCACCGACATCGGCTCCTGGTACCACAACATCGTCGTGTACCAGAAGCTCGCCGTGTGGCTGATGCTGCTTGAGGTGATCGGGCTCGGCGGCGCGTTCGGCCCCCTGTGCGGCCACTTCCGCCCGATGATCGGCAACATCCGGTACTGGATCCGCCCCGGCACCATCCGCATGGCGCCCTGGGGCAGCCGCGTGCCACTCACCGGCGGCGACGAGCGCACCTGGTTCGACGTCGCGCTCTACGTCGGCGTGCTCGCCAGCCTCCTCTACCCGCTGGCCGCGCACGCCGAGCCTGTGCCGAGCAAGTTCCTTCCGGCGGGCACCGGCGCGCAGGAACTCATCGCGCCGCACTACTTCATCCCCGTTCTCGCCCTCATGCCCCTTATGGGCCTGCGTGACAAGGTCGTCTTCCTGGCCGGCCGGTCCGAGCAGTACCTGCCGATCATGTTGTTCTCCGCGCTGCTGGGGACCATCGGCGCCGCCGCGGACTTCGTCGACCTGGTCGTGGTGTTCAAGATCGTCATCTGCGTCGTGTGGATCGGCGCCGGCGTGTCCAAGTTCGGCGCGCACTTCGAGAACGTCGTGCCGCCGATGGTCTCCAACAGCCCTGCCATGCCAGGACGAGCCGTCAAGCGTCTGCACTACCGGGACGCCCCGAATGATCTGCGTCCCTCCCGCGTGGCCTACTTCATGGCGCACGCCGGCGGCACCGCCGTCGAGATCATCATCCCGATCACCCTGCTGCTCACCACGAGCGCGACCGTGGCGCTGATCGGCGCGCTGTGCATGCTGGCCTTCCACATCTTCATCGCCTCGACGTTCCCGATCGCTGTCCCGCTGGAGTGGAATGTCTTCTTCGGGTTCATCGCGATCGTGTTGTGGGTCGGGTTCGATCCCGGCACGTACACCGTCTGGAACTTCTCCGAGCCGCTGCTGCTCGTCCCGGTCTTCGCGCTGCTGATGTTCGGGCCGGTTCTGGGCAATCTGCGTCCCGATCTCGTCTCCTTCCTGCCTTCCATGCGCCAGTACGCGGGGAACTGGGCCTCGGCGGTGTGGGCGATGAAGCCCGGCGTGGAGGAGCGGCTCAATGAGCTGCCCGGCGTGGAGAACCAGATCGACCAGCTGCAGCGCATGCTCCCGACTCCCTACGAGCGCGACGATGCCGAGATGACGTTGCAGAAGTCGCTTGCCTGGCGCTCGATGCACAGCCAGGGGCGCGGCTTGTTCTCCCTTTTGTACACGCACCTCGCCGATATCGAGACACGCACCGTCCGTGAGGGCGAGTTCGTGTGCAACAGCATCCTCGGCTTCAACTTCGGCGACGGCCACATGCATGACGCCCGCCTCGTCGCGGCCGTGCAAAAGCGCCTCGGCCTTGAGCCCGGGGACCTGGTCGTGGTCTGGGTCGAGTCCCAGCCCATCCACCGGCGCATCCAGCAGTATCAGGTGATCGACGCCGCTCTGGGCGTTGTCGAGCGCGGGACGTGGAAGGTCGCCGACTGCGTGGCGGAGCAGCCGTGGCTGCCAGGCGGTCCCGTCCCGCTGAGCGTCACCTGGACCGCCCCCGGCTACCACCGCCAGCGGACCCTCGACGTGAGCCCGAGCCGTCCCGACGAGACACCCGTCTGACCCCTCGTTGGCCGTTCCCCTCTCCTCGAAGGACGCCCCATGCACTTCGCATCTCTTCCCTCCCTGCGCGCCGACGCCCGGCCCGACGGCCCGTGCCTGTCCGACGAGACCGTCGGCACGCTCACCAATCAGGCATTCGCGGCACGAGTCGAGGCCGCGTCCCGCGTGCTGGCGGCACACGGGGGGACGCGCGGCACGGTGGTCGCGGTCCGACTGCCGAACGGTACGGACCTCGTGGTCGCGCTCTTCGCCGCCTGGCGCCTCGGCGCCGCCGTCACACCGGTGAACCCCGCCCTGGCCCGCGGCGAGGTCGGCTACCAGGTCGCCGACTCCGGCTCACACGTGCTTGTCACTCACGACGACCTTGCGCTGGAGGGCGTCACGACACTCTCACCCGAAGACCTCACCACGCCCGATGCAGCAGTCGACGCGGGCCCGGCCGAACCGGACCTCGACGACCTGGCCCTTCTCGTCTACACGAGCGGCACCACCGGACGCCCCAAGGGCGTCGAGCTCACCCACGCCAACCTCGACGCCATGACGGGAACCATGGTCGAGGCGCTGTCGCTCGACGAGCGTGACCACAGCCTGCTGATCCTGCCACTCTTCCACGTGAACGGCATCGTGGTCAGCGTGCTGTCGCCCCTGCGCGCGGGCGGGCAGGCGACCATCGCCGGCCGCTTTAACCCGCAGACCTTCCTCACGACGCTGGAGACCGCGCGTCCCACCTACTTCTCCGCAGTTCCGGCGATCTACACATTGCTCGCGAACCTACCTGCACAGATTGAGCCGGACACCAGCTCGCTGCGCTTCGTCGCCTGCGGAGCGGCCCCGATGCCGGCCGCACTGATCGGGCGGATCGAGGAACGCTTCGGCGTGGTGCTCATCGAGGGCTACGGGCTCTCCGAGGGCACCTGCGCCTCAATGAGCAACCCGCTGAACGGCGTCCGCAAGCCCGGCACCGTCGGCGTCGCCCTCCCCGGCCAGACGGTCGCCGTCATGGCCCCCGACGGCACCCTGATGCCGCCCGGCGAGCGCGGCGAGATCGTCATCCAGGGCCCCACCGTGATGCGCGGCTACCTCAACAGGCCCCAGGAGACCGCCCAGGCCCTCAAAGACGGCTGGCTGCACACCGGCGACGTCGGTGTCCTCGACGAGGACGGCTACCTGCGGATCGTCGACCGGATCAAAGACATGATCATCCGCGGTGGCGAGAACATCTACCCCCAGGAGATCGAGCAGGCCCTCCACGCACACCCCGCCGTCCTCGAAGCCGCAGTCATCGGCCGCCCCCACCCCGTCATGGGCGAGGAGCCCATCGCATTCGTCGCCCTCAAGAACGGCACGTCCCTCGACGAGGACGAACTCGTCGCGTTCCTGACGCACCGGATCGCCAAGTTCAAGCTGCCGACCTCCGTGATCTTCGTCGACGAGGTGCCGAAGAACCCCGTCGGCAAGTTCGACAAACCGCGACTGCGCACCACCCTCGCGCTGACGAGCACCTCGGCCATGGGCCGGGACGAGGAAACGCCGTGACGAGCGCTGTCGTCGTCGGGAGCGGTCCCAACGGCCTCGCAGCCGCCCTCGTCCTGGTCGACGCCGGGATTCGCGTGCGCGTCATGGAGGCCGCCGACACCCTGGGGGGCGGTACGCGCTCGGCGGAACTGACCCTCCCCGGACTCGTCCACGACCTGTGCGCCGCGATCCACCCCCTGGCGATCGCCACCCGGTTCTCCAAGGCGTTTGACCTGGCCGAGCACGGCTTGTCGTGGGCGGAGCCGCCCGTGCAGTACTCCCACCCGCTCGACCACGGACGCGGCGCCGCCGCCTACCGATCCATCGAGAAGACCGGCCGCGGCCTCGGCGAGCGCGACGGCCGCACCTGGACCCGCGTGTTCGGGTCGTTGGATGACCGGTTCGACACGATCGCCGACGAGTTCCTCCAGCCGGTGCTCCACGTCCCCAGGCATCCGCTCCACCTCGCCCGTTTCGGGCTGTACGCCGGGCAGCCCGCCTCGCTCCTGGCCCGGCGCTGGCACCAGGACAAGGCCCGCGCTCTGCTCGCCGGACTCGCCGCGCACGCCTTCCGCCCGCTCGACACCCTCGCGTCCTCGGCAATCGGCGTAGCGCTCGGCACCGCCGCCCACCGCTACGGCTGGGGTGCCGCCGTGGGCGGCTCAGCCGCCATCTCCACGGCGATGATCGCCGCGGCGAAGCAGCGGGGCGTGCTGTTCGAGACCGGCCGCACCGTCACCAGCGTCGACGAGCTTGGACCCGTCGATGTCGTCATGCTCGACACCGCCCCCGGCGCCGCGGCCGACATCATCGGCGACCGGCTCCCACGGCACGTCGCGCGCGCGTACCGTGCCTACCGCCACGGCCCGGGCGTCTTCAAGGTCGACTTCGCCGTCGAGGGCGGTGTGCCGTGGACGCACGAGCCGAGCCGACAAGCCGGCACGGTGCACGTCGGTGGAACGTTCGAGGAGATCGCGTCAGCCGAAGCGTCTGTCGCCCGTGGCCGCATGCCGGACCGGCCATTCGTCCTGGCCGCGCAGCAGTACGTCGCCGATCCGTCGCGGTCCGCCGACGGTGTGCACCCGTTCTACACCTACGCCCACGTGCCGGCCGGCTACACCGGGGACGCGACGGAGGCAATCGTCGCCCAGATCGAACGCTTCGCGCCCGGCTTCCGCGACCGCATCCGTGGCACGGCCGTGTGCAGCACCACCGCAATGTCCCGCAAGAACGCCAACTACGTCGGCGGCGACATCGTGTCGGGTTCCAACGACCCGTTGCAGCTCGTCTTCCGTCCCCGCGTCACTCTGCACCCCTATGCCACCGGGGCCGACGGGATCTTCATCTGCTCGGCCGCCACGCCCCCAGGAGCCGGCGCACACGGCATGTCAGGCTACTGGGCCGCGCATGCCGCCCTACGCAGGGTCAACGTTGTCAAGTAAGGGCGCCCCTATGGCCGTGAACTGGCGCTGAACGTCTCAGGGACACGGCCACCAGGGGCGATCCGCATCGTTGTTGTGGTCCGGGAGCCGATGGCCTTAGTCGAGGCCGTAGCCGATTTCCGCGAAAGGGCTCCATCCGAGGATTGGCCACGGCGGCCATTGAGCTGGTTTTTCATGTCGAGTTCGAACCTGCTGTACAGGTTCACGTGGGTCAGAACAGTCGCGACAGGCCCGGTCGGCCCTCAACTCAACACGCAAGACTTGACGGAGAAGCCTTCACTCACCAGCGCGTTGTACGCGGCGGTGACGAGCTGGTGCCGGGAGCGCTCGCCGCAGGCGAGCGCCTTCTCGGGGCCTTCGAGCGGCGGCATGTCGAACTGCTCGGCCCGCTCGCGGGCGGCCTGCTTCTCCTCGGCGCGCTCAGACGTCCTTGATCTGTACGCGGTCGCCGCACAGTTTCGACCAGTTGTCGCGGTCCGAGGTCAGTACGAGCACGGGTGCCGGGGCGCGGAGCGCCATCGCGGCCACGAGAGCGTCGATGGCGTACTTGTGGCCGTGCAGGCCGCCGGCGTCGCTCAGCAGCTGTACCGCGGTGAGGCTGTCCGCCTGGGTGACGTCCTGGTCCTGAAGACGGGAGAGAATCCAGTGCAGCCGGGCGGTATCCGTCTTCCCGTAGACAGCTTCCACCACCGTCAGGGCCGACACGAGGACGGGTACGCCTACTCGCCGGGCGGCCTCGATCCGGGTGATCATCTGGCGGTCATTGCGCAGCAGCAGCGACAGCGCTTGGGAGTCGAGCACCAGGGACCTGGCCGCGGGCTCCTTCATGCGGCGCTGTCGCCGGACGCGTACGGAGCCGGTGCGTCACCGAACAGTTCGTGCTGTGCGGCTTGGACTTCGGCCTCGCTCAGCGGTTCGTGCTCGGCTTCGTAGGCGGCCACGATCTCGGCGAGGCCGTCCATCGCCAGCTGGTGCCGGACCGCTGCGGTCACGTAGGCGGACACACCGCGCTTACCCGTGCGCGTACGCAGAGCACCGAGGAGTTCCGAGGGCATCGAGACGGAGATGTTCTCCGTGCCGCCGGGGCGGTGTGACTTCATGGGGCCAGTCTAGTACAGGGACTATTACATCGGGTGGAATGCCGCGCAGCCCGCATCCAGCGGCGTAGTCTCGGCGCCATTGGATCTTCTTGTCCTTTGTCGTGGCGCCCGTGCTGGGATGGTGCTGGGATGCGCCCGCATTTCCGCAGGTCAGGGCCTTGTCGTGGAATCCCGCTTCAACGTCTGAGCGGGCGAAGCAGTGCCGCCGTGCTGACCGAGAAGCATGCAGGTCAGAAGGGGTCCGACACTCAGGGGTCGGACCCCTGTTCTTTTCCGTACGGCGAGTCGCGGTGAGGTGCTGACCGCTTGGCCGCTGTGAGTGGTTGTGGTGGAGTCCCGTGTGGCTCCCCTGCCGCTGCGTGCGGCGAGGGGAGCCCCGGAGAGCGGACCGTCTGCCGGATCAGACCCTGTCCTCGTCCCGGGTACGAGGTTCGGCGGGCCGGTGCGGGCTGTGCGAGGGGTCCCAGAGGTGGTGGGACGTCATGGTTTCCCCGTCCCTCTGCCACGGGCCGCCGGACCCTTCGGCCGAGCCGCCCTCCGCCGCCCAGGGTGTGAACGTCTCTCCGCCCGCCTCGGCGTCCGGATCCGCGTCCGTATCGGTGAATGACGGGCCCTCAGGGGCGGGGGAGCGGGGCGGCCAGGGGCCCGTGCTGTTCCCCGCGTTCGGAGGCTCGTCTTCCGGTGCCTCGTCGGGGGCGAGGCCGAAGGACCGCCTGATCTCCTCGGCGGCCTCGTCCAGCCCCTCTGCCTGCAGAGACCGCATCACCCGGTGTACGAGCACCGTGTAGCCGTCCATGTCCGGTTTGAGGCCCGCAGCCGTCAGCAACAGGCGCAGCCGATCCGCGACCCCCACTTCCTCCTCGCGGTCGAACATCTCGTCTCCCGGTCCCCCCTCGTCCCACAGCTGCCTGCCCGCGGGCGGAACGAGCAGGTGGCGGAAGAGTTCAGGCACCTCCTCGTCGTTGGCCGCCGCCGCGATCTGGGCGAGCGGGCCGATCATGTGGACCGCCTTCTCGATCTCGTTCTCATGACGGGCCAGCCACCACACCACCGCGCTGCCCGCACTCTTGAGCACGTCGTCCCCGAGGTAGCGCCGCTTGTTGCGTTCGTGTTCGCGCTCGTACTCCCAGATCTCCTCGTCCTTGCGGAGATCGTTCAGCTTCCGCAGACGGTCGCGGTCCGCGGGAGCGAGGGTCAGCTTCACGTCGGCCGCCAGGGCTTTCACGCGTTCGTTCCGGTCCGGGAGCAGGATGCCCAACTCCCCGTCCAGGAGGTACTGCGCGAAGTTGGCCCGGCCGGGTTCCTCGTGGCGGACGACCTCGCGGGCCCGGCTGACGACCGAGGAGACGGCGAGGGCCGGGGAGGCGTCGTCGGACCGGCCGGCGTGATCCGGAAACGGCTTCCACCAAACGGTTGCCGAGAAGAGGAAGTCGTAGCCGTCCAGCGCGCTCGGCAGCGCCGCGTCGATCACCTGTGTCTCCTGGTACGGCTGCTCCACCGGTGACGCGGGCGGCTCGGGCTCCCCGGGCTCGTACGGGTCGGTCGACGGGCGCCCACTGCTGAGCACCGACATCACGAGCAGCAGGGAGCCCGAGGCCGTGACCATGGACATGAAGCCCCACAGCCACGCCGACCAGTGCAGGACGTTGCCGAGCACAGCCGGTGTGAGGCCGCAGAGAGCGACGAACAACAAGCTGGAAAAGCGGTGTCTCATCGTGCCTCTTCCGTGGTCCGTGGTCCGGCGGTCGTACGCTCCGTACGGCCGTACTGCACGTGGTCGATGTGGTGCCAGAAGAGGGCGGCGACCGCCGCGCGGGACGGGTGGTGCGTGGACCCCGCCCAGTCGCAGGCGATGGCGTAGAGGCGGTGGAGGGCGGCCGCACGGCCGCGCGTCGCCCCGACCATCACGTCCAGCGCCATCTTCTGGGTGCTGTCGTCCGCCACGGTGTCCAGCCAGCTGCTCACCAGCGGGTTCCAGAGCGGTGTCGGCGGCTGGGAGAACACCGCCTCCCAGCCCAGGAACAGGTCCGGCCACGGCGGCGGGTCCGGTGCTCGGCCGTTCCTCAACAGCTCGGTGAGCAACTGAAGATGAGGATCGGCCTCGCGCGGCTCCCGACGCGCCCGGTCCCGTAGGCGGTCGATCAGCAGCCGGTAGAGCCGCCGGTCGCGACCGGCGAGGCCGAGAAGCGCCTCCCGGGCCTCGCGCCCCGCTTCCCCCTGCCGTACGGCGAGATAGTGGAGTCGTACTACCGCCTGATCCGGGTGCGTCGTGCTGAGGCTCTGGACGCATGCCGTGGTCAGGACGCGGGCGAGACCGTCCGACAAGGAGCCGGATCTCGCGACGCACTCGTACATCCGCTTGCGAAACCACCCCCCGGATCTCTCGTGGCCGAGACCGAGTTCGAGGGCCGCCACGGCTCGCGGATCGCAGGGCGTTCCGGTCGTGCGGTCCGCCCAGCGCACCACGAGGTCGAAGAGGTGGTCGGGCCGCTCGACGGCCAGGGCTCGCTCGCCGAAGCGGACGACGACGTTCACCCGGTCGTCCGTGGTCAGACCGCGCAGCCCGGCGGCGCGGCCGATCCAGTCCCGGAGGTCATCGCGTACCCCGGGGAAGTTCGCCCAGAAGTACGTTCGTACCGCGTCGGCGTAGGCAAGCCGGTCGAAGCGGAGCCGTCCATCCGGATCCCGCTCGATCCCGAGTCCTGCCAGCCGCTCTCCGAAGTCCTTCCGCGCGAGCTCGGTCGTCGCTTCCTCCTCGTGCCTCACCGTCTTCATCAGACCGTGCCACGCCTCGTAGACGGTGTCGGCGGGGGCTTCCTCGAACATCGCCGTCGCGAGCAGCAGAGCCCGCTCGGGTGCGGTGCGGACGGCGGCCACCTGCCGGCCCACCTCGCCGGCACGGTCGGTCACCGCGTGCATCGCCTGGTCGAGCCATCCGGCGAAGTCGGTGCCGAACCGGCCGCTGTCGCGAGCGGCCCTCACCAGCCCCGCGAGTCGCGCCAGTTCCCGCATGGGAGACCGGTCGCACAGGTGCTGGAGGTCCGGGCTCCCCAGATCCGCGGGGCGGAAGGGCATCCCGTCCATGCGGAGGTACCGGGTGACGACGGCGACGCCCCTGGGGCGTCCCAGTCTCACCGTGTGCGGGTCGAGGTCCGGCGGGTGGGCGTGCTCCATCCCCGACGGCAGGACGACGACCATGTGGGCCCCCGCTTCCTGGACCTGTGACCGGCGCACGGCCAGACGGCGCTGGGCGTGGTCGTACGCCTCCTCGTCGACGATCCCGGAGAGGTCGAGGAGGAAACGGTCTCCCGTCCCGGGAACGAGAGGGCTCTCGTCCGTGCCCGTGGCAGGAAGCTCCTCGAACCGGATGCCCTCCTCGTCGGTACCCCCGTCCTCGCCGAACCCGTGCAGCAGCATGATCGCCGCGGCGCGGCGGCCGCAGCCGGGCGGCCCTCCCAGCAGCACCACGGATCCGGGCTTCTCCAACCGGTCGGCGGCCTCGCGGTAGCCCATCGGCGGAGCGAACCGGTCGGCCAGCCGCACCCTGTCCTCGCGGGTGATCCGGAGAGACGCGACGCCTTTGCGGATCATCCAGTCCGTGCCGGCCCCATAGAAGACGTACTGGTGCCCGTCACCGTTGTTCACCGGGCCGCGCGGATCGTTGACGGTGACGCGGTCCTGCTCGGTCATCGTCCGTCGTCCGAGGGGCGGCGCTCGCGCTCGAAGCGCTGGTGGACCGTACCGCTGTTGTCGCCCGCCGTGAACTGGACCCCGGTGTTGTCGCCCTCGAAGTGAGGTGCGTTGTACTGATGGCCCGCGCCGGTGTTCACCGGCCCCTGCGGCTCGTTGACGAAGGTGCCGGACAGGTCTCCGTTGAGGTTGCCGATGCCGCCGCGTACGCGCTGCTCGACATCGCGCGTCCGCATCCTGGCGGTTCCGGTGTCCCGGGTCGGCTTCTTACGGGACTTCGCCTCCGCCCGCTCCCGCACCGCGCGGGCGTCCCGGTCCACCGCGCCCAGCTCGGGCAGGAGCCGGGCGAGGGTGTCGCCGAGTGCCGTCAGGTCCGACCCGGCGTTGCGGTGATCGAACCGCCTGTACTGGCAGTCCGCCAGTTCCAGCAGATCGTCCGGAAGGACGGCGCGGTCGATCCTCGTGGCTTTTCCGACGAGCACGGGGATCACCAGAACTCCGCGGTCGAGTGCGGTCTGGATCTCGCGACGGGTCCAATCCTGCTCGGCCTCGAGGGCGGGACGGCCGTCGGCACCCCGCACCTCCGCCCAGCGCGGGCCGATCACGGCGAGGAGGGCCTCGCACTCCTCCACCGCCCGGACCAGTTCCACCGGGAAACGGTGTCCGGGTTCGATCGAGTTGCTGGCGAAGAAGATCCGCTCGTCGCCGAACCGACGGGCGAGTTCCCGAGCGATCATGGTCGCTGCGGACTCCTCGTCGCCTGTGCGGTAGTTGACGAAGACGTCGGGCATGAAGGTTCCCTTCGTGAAGGAGGACGGGTGAACGGGCGCGGGGCTGTGGGCCGGGGTTCCGGTCCGCCCGAGCCGTGGGGCTCTGACCGTGTGGATGGCATGGCGCATCCACGCGAGGGTGTGTGGATGGAGGGCCGCCGCCGATACGTCACCGGTCGCGGGCAACCCGAAGAAGCAGGGCGCGCGGCGCGACGCGTCGAGCGGTGGTCAGAGGGTTGTGCCGGAGGCCGTGAAATCCGGAGGGCCAGAGGGACCCGGGGGCCCGGCGGGCCGGGCGGCTCGAATCCGCGTCGGCCGTGGAGCGCCGGTCAGTCGTGCGCGGGGGCGAGTACGCGTGCCAGCGCGGGCTGCAGATCACGTACCGCGCGGCTGCTCCGGAACCGGGAGAGTTCCCGTGCCAGACGCCGGACGTCGCTGTTCACCGTCGCTGAGGGCACGGCCGGCATCATGCCCAGGAGATCCCCGGCGATCTCGCATGCGTGCTCGACCTCCCCGGAAGCGGCATGGGCCAAGGACCGGCGGAATCCGTACCGGGCGCGGGTACGCAGCGCGTGCGGCGGGAGACGGCGGTACTCCCGGTCGAGCACCTCGGCGGCGGCCTTGGGGCGGCCGAGGTCGTGCAGGCACCAGCCGGTCGACATCGCCGCCGGATCGCTCACATGGGAGGTACCGATCACGGGCTCGCCGTTGTGCGCGTCGTCGGCGGCAAGCAGTTCCCGCGCCCTGTCGAGGCTGCGGAGGCAGCTGACTTCGTTGCCCACCAGAGCGTGCCCCTGGGCCTCCCGCTGGGCCGCGAGCCCCCGGATGCGCGGCGGGAGTTCGCTGCTCTGAGCGCGGCGGGCCAGGGCGACGGTGCCGGCCGCGTCCCCGCCGTACATCGTGACCAGGGCACGCCGCACCAGTGCGTAGGAACCGAGGTACGGGTCGCCCCCGGCGCGCGCCAGTTCGGCGGCCTCGCCCGTCCAGCCGAGTGCCGCGTCGCCGTCCCCGGCCTCCTGGGCCATCCAGCCGGTGAACTCCGCGAACCGAGAGGCGAGCAGGAGTGCGGGGGCGCGGGGGCGCGGGATACGTGCTGGGCGTCGGCGGCCAGCCCGGTGATCATGCGGGTCTGCGTCTCCAGCAGAGGCAGCAGGGCCCTGGGCGCAGTGGACTGGCCGAGTATCCGCAGCTGGTCGAACTGCATGCGGAAGGAGAGCAGGAGGGGAGTGTCGGTGGAGGAAACCTCCCGACTGCCGAGATTCAGGCCGAGATCGATCAGCGCTCCCGTACCCGCTGAGAGGACCGCCCGGCGCCCGACGCTCCAGCGGCTCGGACCGGCGGGAGGTTCGGCGGCGCCCGGGTCGGCCTCGGAACGCGGGACCAGGCGCTGCAGTTCTCCGTCCGCGCCGAGGAAGGCATCGCACCGCCGGGCCAGTTCGGGGGACGCGGAACGCTCCCCGCGCTCGACCTTGCTGAGGTGCCCCTTGTCGTAGGTGAGCGCGACGGAGAACTCGGTCAGAGTCAGCCCCGCCTCTACTCGTAATCGGCGAAGCTCCGGGCCGAAACGTAAATTCGTGCTCATCATCAACCTCCTCTTGAACGGTGGCCACGAGAGTCGTCCGCTCTCACGGGAGCCGTCGTCCGGCGATCACCGGTCGGCAAGAAGCCCGACGGCGAACACCCGGTGTGACGGCGTGGTTCCGATCCGCATCCGAAAGTGAGTCTGGCACGACGCGTGCCGGGAGAATCAGGGTTCGGCGGTGTTGCCTGTTGCCTCTTTCGCTCCCGGTTGTTCCCTGTCCCCGTCCGTGCCCGCGGCGTCGCCCCGTCGGCCGGTCGACGCCCGGCTAGCCCGCCAGCGCCCTCGCCGTCGCGCGGGCGAAAGCCTCCGGGTTGTCCAGCATGATGTTGTGCCCGCAGTCCGGGATCGGTACCACCCTCACGCCTGCCGCTTCCAGCAGCTCCGCTCCGCGGAGCGGGCCGTCGCTCTCGGGCAGCATGTACGTGCGCGGGATCTTCAGTTCCGTGAGCAGCGTTCGCAGGGACGGGTCGGTGTCGCGTACGAGGTGTACCGCGCTGCGGTGCAGCGCCTCCCGGCCGGCCAGGCGCATCGTGGACCACCAGTGGGCGCCGGCGGCGTCGCGTACCTCCTGCCAGCCGCCCGCCAGGAACTCCTTCTCCGTGAAGGCGGCGATGCCCGCGCTTCCCGGGCCCGGGGCGGGGACCAGCGGGTCGAGGTTGGCGTCCACCAGGACGAGCCGGGAGACCAGGTGCGGGTGCCGGGTCGCCAGGAGGATGGCCACCGAGCCGCCCATACTGTGCGCGACCAGCTCGGCCCCCGTCACGCCGGCCGCCTCCATCGCCGCGGCGAGCGCGTCGGCGTGCGCCTCCAGTGTGTAGCCGAAGTCGACCGGGCGGTCGCTGATGCCGAAGCCGAGCATGTCGATCAGCAGGGAGCGGCGCCCCGCCAGCAGAGGGTGGACCGCGCTCTCCGTGAAGTAGGCGGGCGATGTGGCGCCGAGCCCGTGTACGTAGACACGGGAAGGGTCCGTGCCCGGCAGTTCGACCCACCGGATCCGGTCGCCACCGGGTGTCACACGCGCGCTGCGCACAGCCTGGCCTCCGTACTCGTTGCCCGTCGGAAAGCCGAGGCTACTCGCCGCGTGTTCGGCTACCGTTCGACCCGTACCGGTGGATCTTCCAACACGTTCCGTTCTCCGAGGAGTTGCCTGCCATGCCGCAGATCACCGTCGACTACTCCGGCGCGCTCGACGGGGCCTTCGACCGGCAGGCCTTCGCGCTCGCCCTGCACCCGCTCGTCGTCTCCACGGTCGACGCCCGGCTGGAGGCCTGCAAGACCCGCTTCCGCCGGGTGGACGACTTCGTCGTCGGCGCCGTAACCGAGGGCCGCGCGGTGCTGCACATCGAGATCGGCCTGCTCCACGGGCGTACCGACGCGAACAAGATCCGCCTCGCGGACGCCGTACTCGCTCTGATCGCCGAGCACGTCAAGCCGGCCGACGGCGTCACCCTGCACTCCTCCGTCGAGATTCCCAACCTGGATGTGGCCTACCGATCGCGCTGACCCCACGGGGCGGCCCCACGCGCTCTCTCAGGTCGCCGGGCACCCGTGCCGAGCCGCCGAAGCGGTGGTGAACGCCGTCAGCAGCCGCTGTCCGTCCTCGCTGCGGACCGTGCGCGGTACGTCCTTCCCGGCATCCTGCAGCGGCAGCTCCTCGAACTTGAAGTACGCCGTGTCCAGCGCCCCCTCGCACGGGTGCGACCGCATGATCGCGCCCTTCACGCTGCCGGGGTAGCGCTTGTCCAGGTACATCTCCTGCTGGGCGGACGGGCCGTAGTACGCGGACAGGCGGATGCTGTGGTTCTCGGCCGGCAGTTTCAGTGAGCACTCCTCGGTGAGCGCGCGGCCGGCCGGCATCTCCGAAGCCGTCGTGAGCCGCAGCCGGGCCGAGTCCCGCTCGCTGACGACTCCGCCGCAGGTGCCCTCCGCCTCCGCGACGGGGCGCTTCCGCTGTTCGGTGCGGTCCACGGTCGAGGGGCGCTTCCCGAGGGCGCCTTCGCAGCCGAAGCGCTCTGCCGCACCGCGCGCCGACTCGGTGGTGAAACGGGCCAGGGCGAGGGCCTGTTCGGCGGAGAGGTTCCTGATGTCCTTGCCGGATACGTCGGCCAGGACGAGGAGTCCGTCGCCGGGCACCGGCGCGCAGTCGACGAGCACCGCGGCCTGCGGAAAGTAGCCCGGCACGATGGAGCCGTTCCAGCCGTGTCCGATCGGTGCCGCCGAGGTCTCCTCCGCCGCGTGGCTGGAGCGGTGGGCCGCCGAGGGGCGGAGGGTCAGTTCGAGTCGTACGTTGCCGGATTCCTGGCCACGGACCTGTGCCGTACAGCGTTCGGTCTCGTAGTCCATCCATTGCCCGGTGTTGCCGCGGAACTCCAGTTCCGCTCCGCCGAAGAACTCCTCGGCCTCCGCGGCCGCCAGCGCTCCCCGGCAGGTGTCGGCCGGGTCCTGTCCCGCGCCGTTGCCCCACGGGCCGAAGCCCCAGATCAGCCCGCCCGCCGTGAGCGCGGCGACCGCACCACCCGCTATCGCACCGGGAAGCCATGCGCGCCGCCCCCGTATCCAACGCATTGCGTTCCGTTTCCCTCGGCGTTTCGGCGTTTCGACGATTCGGTGTTCCGGTGTTCCGGTGTTCCGGTGCTTTTGGTGTTCACCGTGTTCCGGGCAGGTGCCGGAGTGATCCACCCGGCCGATCGTAGATCGGGCGGGACAAACGGTTCCCTGCGGGGTCTGAAAGGGTAGTAGGTGAGTAAGTCCCCTAGGGGAGGCTGATTCGATGCCGTGGTTCGCATGGTTGCTCGCCGCTGCGGCGCTCGGCACCGCGGAGTTCTTCACTCTGACGCTGGTTTTCGGGTTGCTGGCCGGAGCGGCGCTGGTCACTGCCGTCGTGGCCGGTATGGGCATCGGCCTGCTCGGACAGCTCGTGGCGCTCGGTCTGGCGTCGGCAGCGGGCCTCGCTCTCGTACGCCCCGTCGCCCTGCGGTACATGGACCGGACGCCCCTGACGCGCGAGGGCAGCGATGCGCTCATAGGCAAGCGCGCCGAGGTCATGCAGGAGGTCACCGCGACCCATGGGCTGATCAAGCTCTCCGGTGAGGAATGGACCGCCCGCGCCCTCGACGAAAGCCATGTGATCCCGGTCGGAGCGCTGGTGGACGTCATGGAGATCGAAGGCGCCACAGCGGTCGTGTATCCCCGTGAGCTCCTTCCGTGAACGGCTGGACACGTCTTCCGTAAGCGAGCAGCGAAGGAGGAAGCATGGATCCGGTGGTCATCCCGATTCTCGTGGCGGCGCTCGTCGTGGTTTTTCTCGTGGCCGCGACCGTGCGGATCGTTCCGCAGGCGCGCCGTTACAACATCGAGCGGTTCGGCCGGTATCGCAGAACGCTGCAGCCAGGCCTGAATTTCGTCCTGCCGGTGGCGGACCGGGTCAACACCAAACTCGATGTGCGTGAGCAGGTGTATTCGTCCGACCCCAAGCCGGTGATCACCGAGGACAACCTCGTGGTCAACATCGACACCGTGCTCTATTACCAGATCACCGACCCGAGGGCGGCGGCCTACGAGGTCGCCGACTATCTGCAGGCCATCGACCAGCTCACCGTGACCACCCTGCGTAACGTCATCGGCTCCATGGACCTGGAGGGGACGCTCACCTCGCGTGAGGAGATCAACGCCCGGCTCCGTGCCGTGCTCGACGACGCCACCGGGAAGTGGGGCATCCGGGTCAACCGGGTCGAGATCAAGGCGATCGATCCGCCGAACACCATCAAAGAGGCGATGGAGAAGCAGATGCGGGCCGAGCGTGACAAGCGCGCGGCCATCCTGCACGCCGAGGGTGAGCGGCAGGCCAAGATCCTCACCGCGGAGGGCACGAAGCAGAAGGACATCCTGGAGGCACAGGGCACGCAGCAGGCCATGATCCTGCGGGCCGACGGTGAGTCCAAGGCGGTGGAGCTCGTCTTCCAGGCCGTCCACCGCAACAACGCCGACGCGAAGGTGCTGGCCTACAAGTATCTGGAGACGCTGCCGCATCTGGCGCAGAGCGACAACAACACGTTCTGGGTCATCCCGGGTGAGCTGACCGAGGCGATCCGTACGGTCACCACCGCGTTCGGCGACCAGTCGGCGGCCGCGGGTCCGCCGGTGGCCGGGCAGCAGGACTCCGCCGCCGACGTCGCGGACAGCGACAAGGACAACGTCGGCGTTCCGGAGATCGAGCCGAACTCGACGCTCGCGCTGGATGCCGTCGCCGCCGCCGACGAGGCCGCGAAGCAGGCCGCCGCCGCGGTGAGCGACGCGAAGGCCGAGGCCGAGGCGGCGGGAGAGACGCGGCTGCCGGGGCGGTAGACCCTCCGGCCCGGATCGATGAGGCCCGGATCGATGAGGCACGGATGAGGCCCGGATGAGGCCGGGACGAGGTCCGGACCTGCGGACCGTCGGTGGACGGGCGGGTGCGTGGACAATGCGCGCATGGATGTTGTCCGGATACTCCAAGCCGCGTCGCTGCTGGTGCCGGAGGGCGTCGCCACCGACAACGACGTGACCGCCTCCGATGTCTGGGACCACCTCGCGCACGACGAGTGGGAGGTGGCGCTCGATCTGCTCCAGGAGCTGGGCGACGCATGGACCGCGCCCGTGGGCTTCTGGGGCGAACTGGCGCACGCGGCAGAGGCGTTGGGGTTCGAGCGGAGCCGGGAGTGGTGCTGGTGGCGGGAGACGGAGACGCGGTCCGGTGTCCTCCGGGCCGACCTGGCCCTCCTGCCCGCCGGCGAAGGGCCCCGGAGCACCCCGATTCCCGGTGGCGGGGTGCTGCGCCCGATGTGGGACACCGGCGGGCGGCGGCCCGACGGTGCCGCCGTGCTGGACATCGCCCGGGTGTGGGTCGAGTTCGCGCGGGAGCTGGCGCCCGGCGCCCGGGCCCCGGTGCGGCTGCTGCCGTTGGACCCGGTGCGGTGGACGCACCTCGTGCCGGGTGACCGGATCACGTTGTACGAGAACGCCCTCCCCGGCGGCACGGCGACGGTCCTGGAAGTGCGGCCTCCGGAGGAGCGCCCTCCGAGAGTGCGGCCTCCGACCGGGTAGGCCGATCAGCCGCCCGGGCAGACGGCGGGACGGTCCGGCGGTGCCCGTCGGCGGCGCCAGGGGCGGGCCCGGTCACACGGTCCGGCGGCGCCAGGGGCGGGCCCGGTCACACGGTCCGGCGGTGCTCGGGGCGGGCCCGGTCACGCGGTCCGGCGGGCACCGCGTGACCGGTCACACTGCCGACGGGCACCGCGCGCCTCGTCACACCTTCAGCGGCACCGCGTGGATCTCGTCCGCCGCGTGGCCCGCGCGTTCGTGGATGCGCTGGACCGCTTCCGCCGAGGGGCCCGTGGACAGGCAGTAGACCGTGCCGGACTGCGGGTCGGCCCAGGCGCGCTCGAAGTGGACACCCTCCTCCTTCTCGATCGCCGCGTCGGCCTCATGGGCTTCCTTCAGCTGCGCGGACGTGATGCCCTTCATTCCTCGGTGGACATCCATGTACATGCCCATGGCTCGTACACCTCCAGATGTTCGGTTGTCGCCCCTTCCTCCATGCTCCACCCGATGCGGGGTTCGGGCGCGTCCTACCGCCCTGCCGTCCCCACTCGCAGCTCGGCCACCCCCGCCGGCTTCTCCGGGTCCTCCGAGCGGACCGTCACCCGGACCTTGCGGGCCGTGTCGCCCGCCAGGTACGGGCGCCAGAAGCGGCCGTCGACGGAGGTCTCCACCGTGTGGGAGGCGGGTGGTACGTCGCTCCAGACCGGGGTCACGGAGGTGAGCCGGAGCGGCCGGGCGCCCAGGTCCACCGTCAGGGATCCCGACGCGCCGTCCGGGGACCAGGACGTCGCCGGGGCCCCGTCCACCGCCGCCTCCGCGTACAGGCCCGGGGTCTCGGAGGTCGCCGTCACCGGGCGGCAGCGCGCCGCGTCGGCCGTCGGGGTCAGGTCCGGGCGGCGGGTGGGAAGCGTGAGGGACGAGGACAGCCGGCGCGGCCCCTGTGCCGTGTGGACCGTGAACGGGGCGCCCGAGATCAGGCGGACCGTGGTCGTCCGGGGGCCGATCCCGACCTCGTACACCGCGTCCCGATACCGCAGGCCCTTCAGCGTGACGCCCTCGCGCAGCTGCGGCGGCAGCGTCGGGGCCAGGCGTACGCCGTCCTCGCGGAGGCGCAGGCCCGTCAGGCCGTGGGTGAACACCTGGAGGAAGCCGCCCTTCCCGGTCAGGAAGTCCTCGGCCGGGAAGCCGGACAGCGGGTCCTCGGCGCCCGACTTCTCGCCGCGCGCCTCGGAGAACAGGTCGTACGGGCCCCGCAGGAACGGCCGCACCGCACGCTGGAGATACGTGTACGTCGAGCAGCCCGGCTCACCGGTCTCCGCCGCGTCGATCGCGTGCACCGAGTCCGTCATCGCGGGTCCGTCCGGGTCGGTGCGCGCCGCGTAGTAGTCCAGGGTGGCCGCCGCGGCGCCCGGCTCCATCGGCCATTCCAGCGGGTAGGTCAGCAGGACCGTGTCCGCCTGCTTGATCGTGGAGCCGTTGTAGCCCGCGTACTGGAGGTAGACCTTCTTCTCCGCGTCGTACGGGATGCGGAGACGGTCCGCGACCCGGTTCCAGCCGGCGGGCGGGGTCCGGCCGAGGAGGCGGGCGGCGCGGGTCGCGTTGCGCAGGGCCGTGGCGGCGACCGCGTTGGTGAAGACGCCGTCGTCGACGCCGTTGCTGTACTCGTCGGGTCCGGCCACGTTCGTGATCGAGTAGCTGCCGTCCGGGTTCGCCGTGGCGCGAGACTGCCAGAAGTCGGCGATGCCGCGCAGCAGCGGCCAGCCGCGTGCCGCCAGCCAGTCGCGGTCGCCGGTGGCGAGGTAGTACTGCCAGACGGCGAGCGAGACGTCGCCCTGGAGGTGGTTCTGGGTCAGGCAGTGCGGCGGGTCCACGCTGTGGCACTCGGAGTCCAGCCGGCCCCGGCTCGCGCTCGTCCAGGGGTAGAACAGGCCGTCGTGGCCCAGCTTCTCGGCGTTCGCGCGGGCCGCGTCCCGGGTGCGGTAGCGGTACTCGACGACCGAGCGCGCCAGCTCCGGGCGGGTGGCGAGCAGCCCCGGGAACATCCACGTCTCGGCGTCCCAGAACACCAGGCCCGCGTAGTTGTCGCTGGTCAGACCGGCCGGGGCGATGCTGTCGGAGGAGCCGCGCCGGGTGCTCGCCAGCAGTCCGTACTGGGCCGAGCGCAGCCAACCCTGGAGCTCACGGTCGCCGGGCACCAGCACATCGGCGGACCAGGCCTCGCGCCAGGCGGCCTCGTTCGCCGCGAAGACCCGGGCCCAGCCGCGCCGTGCCGCCCGGTGCGCCGCCTCGCGGGCGTCCTCGGCCGGGGTGCGGGAGGTCAGGGCGGTGTCGACGCCGACGTACTTCTCGAAGGTGTACGTCCGGCCCGCGCGGACCGGGGTCCGCCTCGGGGACGTACGGGCGTCCGGCCGCAGCGTCTCGACCACGCCCGAGCCGCGCCGCATCGCCTGCGCCACGGCCCCCTCGACGCCGGTGCCGAGCGTGCGGAACGTGCCGTCCTCGCGGAGCGTGATCCGGCGTGCGCCCCGGCCGTCGAGCCGGCCGGTGACGGTCGCGGTGCCGCTCCAGCGCGGGGTCATCCGCAGGCGTACGGCTCCGGTGTGGACGTCGGAGCGGTCGGCCAGGACGTCGTAGGAGAGGTCGGTCGCCCGGCCGTCCGCGGTCGTCCAGCGCAGTGAGGTGCGGACGAGGCCGCAGCTGAGGAAGACCGTCTGGCGGTAGTGCGAGATCCGGCCGGCCGGGGTGTCCGTGCCGAGGGTCTCCTCGCCGACGCGCACGTCGATGCCGGTCCAGCTCGGCAGCGCGGCGATCACTTCGCGGCCCTCGGTGACGGCCTTGTCCCGTGCGTAGAGGCCGGAGACGAACGCTCCGTCGTAGCGCGGTGTGTAGAGCGGCCAGCCGGTCTTCTCGCCGGTGGCCGCGTATCCGGCGCCGGTGGCGGGGACGCGGTGGCCGAGATAGCCGTTGCCGACGTACGGGTCGTAGCCGCCCGCCTCGCCGAAGCGGGTGGACGTCGGGGACCAGGAGGTCCCGGGAGCGCCCGGACCGTCCGCCCGGCCGCAGGCGGGCACGGCCGGGGCCGTGCCCGTGGCCGGGGAAGCGGCCGGAGACGGGCGCGGGGACGCGGTCGGGCCCGGC
>MUNB01000127.1 GCA_002154345.1 Streptomyces griseus | reverse complement strand
CGCGCACGTGCGCGTGGAGCTGGACGAGGAGGCGTACCGCATCGCGGGCCACGCCCACCTCGTGGGGCTGCCGCTGCGGGTCGAGGGGCGACTGGAGAACCGGGGCGGCTTCCGGCGGCTCACCGGCGCCTCGCAGGTCGCGCCCGTCCAGGTCGACGAGGCGGAGCGGGACCGGCTGATGAAGGCGCTCCAGGAGAACGTGGACTTCTTCGAGGAGGCGTGCGCGGGGGAGGAGGGGTAGCGCGGCCCGGAAGGCGTTCGCATCGGGGGCTGACGGCTCGGTACGATTCGTCTTGCCTAGGCATGACGAAGTCAGGCAACCCCTTCAGTCAGGAGAGACCGGTGTCAGACGTCCGTGTGATCATCCAACGCGATTCCGAGCGGGAAGAGCACGTGGTGACGACGGGCACGACGGCCGGCGAGCTCTTCCCCGGTCAGCGCACCGTCGTCGCCGCGCGCATCGGCGGCGAGCTGAAGGACCTGTCCTACGTCCTCCAGGACGGCGAGAGCGTCGAGCCGGTGGAGATCTCCTCCGAGGACGGCCTCAACATCCTGCGCCACTCCACCGCGCATGTCATGGCCCAGGCCGTGCAGGAGCTCTTCCCCGAGGCCAAGCTCGGCATCGGCCCGCCGGTCAAGGACGGCTTCTACTACGACTTCGACATCGAGAAGCCGTTCACGCCCGAGGACCTCAAGGCCATCGAGAAGAAGATGCAGGAGATCCAGAAGCGGGGCCAGAAGTTCTCCCGCCGTGTGGTCTCCGACGAGGACGCCCGCGAGGAGCTCGCGAACGAGCCGTACAAGCTGGAGCTCATCGGCATCAAGGGTTCCGCCTCCTCGGACGACGGCGCGGACGTCGAGGTGGGCGGCGGCGAGCTGACCATCTACGACAACCTCGACCCCAAGACCGGTGACCTGTGCTGGAAGGACCTCTGCCGCGGTCCGCACCTGCCCACCACCCGGTTCATCCCGGCGTTCAAGCTGATGCGCAACGCGGCGGCGTACTGGCGCGGCAGCGAGAAGAACCCGATGCTCCAGCGCATCTACGGCACCGCCTGGCCCACCAAGGACGAGCTGAAGGCGCACCTGGAGTTCCTGGAGGAGGCCGCCAAGCGCGACCACCGCAAGCTCGGCAACGAGCTGGACCTCTTCTCCTTCCCCGATCAGATCGGCCCCGGCCTCGCGGTCTTCCACCCCAAGGGCGGCGTCATCCGCCGGGCCATGGAGGACTACTCGCGCCGCAGGCACGAGGAGGAGGGCTACGAGTTCGTCTACAGCCCGCACGCCACCAAGGGCAAGCTCTTCGAGCAGTCCGGCCACCTGGACTGGTACGCCGACGGCATGTACCCGCCCATGCAGCTCGACGACGGGGTGGACTACTACCTCAAGCCGATGAACTGCCCGATGCACAACCTGATCTTCGACGCGCGCGGCCGCTCCTACCGCGAACTGCCCCTGCGCCTCTTCGAGTTCGGCACGGTGTATCGCTACGAGAAGTCGGGCGTCGTGCACGGCCTGACCCGCTCGCGCGGCTTCACGCAGGACGACGCGCACATCTACTGCACCAAGGAGCAGATGGCGGAGGAGCTCGACCGCACGCTCACCTTCGTGCTGAACCTGCTCCGCGACTACGGGCTCACCGACTTCTACCTGGAGCTCTCCACCAAGGACCCGGAGAAGTACGTCGGCTCCGACGAGACCTGGGAAGAGGCCACCGAGACGCTCCGTCAGGTCGCCGAGAAGCAGGGCCTGCCCCTGGTCCCGGACCCGGGCGGCGCCGCGTTCTACGGGCCGAAGATCTCGGTGCAGGCGCGGGACGCGATCGGCCGCACCTGGCAGATGTCGACCGTGCAGCTCGACTTCAACCTGCCGGAGCGGTTCGACCTGGAGTACACCGGCCCGGACGGCTCGAAGCAGCGTCCGGTCATGATCCACCGTGCTCTGTTCGGCTCCATCGAGCGCTTCTTCGCCGTGCTCCTGGAGCACTACGCGGGTGCCTTCCCGGTCTGGCTCGCCCCGGTCCAGGCCGTCGGCATCCCGATCGGCGACGCCCACATCCCGTACCTCCAGGAGTTCGCCGCCAAGGCGCGCAAGCAGGGGCTGCGGGTGGACGTGGACGCGTCGTCGGACCGGATGCAGAAGAAAATCAGGAACCAGCAGAAGAACAAGGTTCCGTTCATGATCATCGCTGGTGACGAGGACATGGCCAACGGTGCCGTCTCCTTCCGCTACCGCGACGGTTCGCAGGAGAACGGCATCCCGGTCGACGAGGCCATCGCCAAGATCGCGAAGGCCGTCGAGGACCGCGTACAGGTCTGATCCGTACGGCAGAGGCCCGATCCGCACGGAAGGAACGGCCCCCGGAGCGCTAACCCCGCTCCGGGGGCCGTTTCTCGTCCTCCCGCGCGAACACCTGGATCAGCCACGACGAGAACGACCCCGTCACCGCGCCGAGCAGTGCCAGACCGCAGGCCATCAGCCCCGCCGCGACCACCCGCCCCCAGAACGTGACCGGTGCGGCGTCCCCGTAACCGACCGTCGTGAGTGTCGCGCACGCCCACCACACCGCGTCGCCGAACGTCCGGATGGAGGCGCCGGGGGCCCGGTGCTCCAGGTGGTAGACCGCGAGCGAGGCGGCGAAGCCGAGCAGGACGGCGGTCAGGCCCGCGTACGCCATCACCCGGGCGTACAGGTCGAGCCGCGGCCGGTCACGTCGGCGCTGCACCGCCAGATACACCTGCACCATCCGCAGCGGACGCAGCAGTGGCAGCAGCAGGACCAGCGTGTCCAGCCAGTGCGTGCGGACGAAGCGCGCGCCCAGGCCGCTGAGCCGCAGGCGGGTCACGTAGTCCGCCAGGAACAGCAGCCAGGTCGACCAGACGAAGATCAGGGCGATGTCGTTCCAGGGCTCGGCCTCGTGCGGGGCCAGCACCCGGACCGCGTACCCCGTCAGGAAGAGCAGGCCCGCGGCGAAGAGCGGAACCTCCGTGCGCTGTTCCCAGCGCGTCAGCCGGTCGGGCGCTTCGGAGGCGGGTCGGTCGCTCATCGCCTCAGCATCGCGGGCGGCCGGGCGCAGCGGCCCCGGCGACACGCTCCGCCGGGGTGACGCAATATGCTGATCGGCATGACGAGTGAGCCGGAGCAGCAGATCGGCGTGGGGACGCCCGACGCGTTTCAGCGTCTGTGGACGCCCCATCGGATGGCGTACATCCAGGGTCAGGACAAGCCGACCGGCCCGGGTGCCGAGGACGGCTGTCCGTTCTGTTCGATTCCCGCGAAATCCGACGAGGACGGGCTCGTCGTGGCCCGCGGGGAGCACGTCTACGCGGTGCTGAACCTCTACCCGTACAACGGCGGTCACCTCATGGTCGTCCCCTACCGTCATGTGGCCGACTACACCGAGCTGGACGGGCCGGAGACGGCGGAGCTGGCGGACTTCACCAAGCGGGCGATGGTCGCGCTGCGGGCGGCCTCCGGGGCGCACGGCTTCAACATCGGCATGAACCAGGGCTCGGTGGCCGGCGCAGGGATCGCCGCGCATCTGCACCAGCACCTGGTGCCGCGCTGGGGCGGCGACACCAACTTCATGCCCGTCATCGGCCACACCAAGGTGCTGCCCCAGCTGCTGGGCGACACCCGGGCGATGCTGGCCGCCGCCTGGCCCGCCGCCGTCCAGTAGGACGTCGAACGCGGAGGGCCCCCGCCGTGGCGGGGGCCCTCCGGTGTACGCGCGCCTACGCGTCGTAGACGTCGGCCTTGCGCGGAGCCGCGTCCTGGACGAGACCGCTCAGTATCATCGAGCGGTTGTCGAAGCGCTCCGTGTCGACGCCGTTCTCCGTGAGGACGCGCATCGCCGCCGTGTGGACGGCCCGCAGCACCGGGGTGGCGGCCCGCATCGCGTCGTCCGCCATGAAGCGGTGGTTCCACGGCTTGGCCGCCCACGCGTGCCGCAGTCCGAACGGCTCGGGCAGCACTATCTTCCCGCCCAGGTAGTCCAGCAGCGGCGGATACCAGGTGAGCGGGGCCCGCAGGGCGAGCCGGACGACCTCCTTGGCGTCCACCAGGGCCAGCTGGATGTCCCGGGTCTCCCAGAAGCGGACCGTCTTGTTGACCGTCTTCGTCTTCGCGGCCGGTTTCGTGAGGAACAGACCGTGCACGGGCCCGAGCGCATGGCCGGTGACCTCGATGCGCAGGGTCTCGTGGAGCACGGTGACCGTGATCATCATGGTGATCACCAGCTGGCCGTCCCACAGGGTGAACTGCACGCCCAGATAGTGCCGGTCACCGCTGCCGAACTGCTGGTGGTTGCAGATCCGCTGTATCTCGTGCGGCTTCACCTGGAAGGTGGCGACGTCTTCTCCGTCGGGGCGGGTGACGGAGTCGGCGTTCTCCCCGATGGGCGAGACGATCCAGTGCTTCACGGACGGCTTCGGGAAGCCGCCGGTGTTCAGCGGCCCGCGCTCCAGCATCTTCAGCTGGTCGTGGATGATCCGGATCAGGTCCCAGCTGCGGAACTGGTGGATCTCCTTCGTCGGGTCCTTGGGGATCAGCTCCTCCGCCAGCTGCCAGCTGCCCCAGCGGGTGCCCATGCCGAGGACGCCCTTGGGGCCGGCGTAGAACACGGAGTTCGACTGCTGCTCGGCCGACAGCTTCTCCAGACCCTGGCGCAGGGCCTCGCGCGCGGTCTCGTTGGGGTTCTTCGGCACCGCCTCGGGGATCTTCGCGATCACCCCGGTGCCGGAGAGCAGGCCTTCCCAGCGGGCCCGCAGGTCCTTGGCCGAGGTCTCCGCGATCCGCTTGGCGAGCAGCCAGCCGATCACCGGGGCGACGAGCGCGCCCCGGATGTAGAGCGCGAGCAGCCCGTCCAGCGGGAGCCTGATCATCAGGACCAGCGCGCCGATCCCGAAGGCGGCCAGCAGCACCGTGCCGACCGCGCGGAACGCCGTGTCCTTGGACTTGTTGAGCGCGTCCCGGATCCGGAAGGCGATCACCCAGGCCAGCATGCCGGGCAGGAACAGGACGCCGAACACCACGGTCACCAGGGTGAGCCGGGTGTCGCGGGCCTTGCGCAGGTTGTTCGCCGACAGACAGTGCTCCACCACGGTCTGCGGGTCCGTGCCGAAGGACTGGATCAGCGCCTTGCGGGCGCCGCCGAGCATGCGTTCCTGGACGGCACGGGCGAACGCCTCACCGAGATTCGGTTTGAAGTAGTCGGACTTGAAGAGCTTGGAGGAGCCCGGCTTCACCTGCGACGTGTGCCACTCGCTGTTGGCGTCGAGGATCGTCTCCACCGGACTGTCCCGATACGCCGCCGAGGCCAGGGCGTTGGTCGCCACGGTCTGGCCGCCCGAGCCCTGGATCGGGATCTGGGCCCCGGGTGAGAAGTCGAATCCGTCGTTGGCCACCTGTCGCCCCCACTCGCCGCACGTCTGCTCCTGCGGTGTGCCCAACTACCGTACGCGGCATACCTTCTGAGCTGCGACCACAGCGTATCGTCCGGATCACACCACCACGCGTCACCGGCGTGGACGCGGACGGTGTGTGCGACCGTGCGCCGGTCACGCGCCGGGGGCCCGGCCGGGGGCCGGGACCGCCGTTCGCCGGTCACACGCCCGGTGACCCGTCCGCCCGCTCCGCGCGGACCCGGTCCGCGAGCTGCGGCGGCATCGCCTCGTGCCGGGCGTACGCACGGTCGAAGCGGCCGGTGCCGTGGGACAAGGAGCGCAGGTCCACCGCGTACCGGCCGACCTCGATCTCCGGCACCTCGGCCCGTACGAGGGTGCGCCCGCCGGGACTCTGTTCGGTGCCCACGACCCGGCCCCGCCGCCCCGACAGGTCGCTCATCACCGGGCCCACGTAGTCGTCCGGAACCAGGACGCTCACCTCGCAGACCGGCTCCAGCAGCTGGATACGGGTGTCGGAGGCGGCCTCCCGCAGCGCGAGCGCCCCGGCGGTCTGGAAGGCGGCGTCCGAGGAGTCCACCGAGTGCGCCTTGCCGTCCAGCAGCGTGACCCGTACGTCGACCAGCGGATGCCCGGCGGCCAGTCCCCGGGCGGCCTGGGCCCGGACGCCCTTCTCCACCGAGGGAATGAACTGACGCGGCACCGAACCGCCGACGACCTTGTCGACGAACTCGATGCCGGAGCCCGGCGGCAGCGGCTCCACCTCGATCTCGCAGATCGCGAACTGCCCGTGCCCGCCCGACTGCTTGACGTGCCGTCCGCGCCCGGCCGCCCGGCCCGCGAACGTCTCGCGCAGCGGCACCCGGTGCGGCTCGGCGTCGACCTGGACGCCGTACCGGCTGCGCAGCCGCTCCAGCGCGACCTCCTGATGGGCCTCGCCCAGGCACCACAGGACGACCTGGCCGGTGTCCGGGTTCTGTTCGAGGCGCAGCGTGGGATCCTCGGCGACCAGCCGAGCCAGGCCCTGCGACAGTTTGTCCTCGTCCGCCTTGCCGTGCGCCCGTACGGCCAGCGGGAGCAGCGGGTCGGGGGTCGTCCAGGGTTCGATCAGGACCGGGTCGTCGGCGGGGGAGAGCGTGTCGCCGGTCTCCGCCTCGCCGAGCCGGGCCACACACGCCAGATCGCCCGCGACACACCGGTCCAGGGCGTGCTGCCGGCGGCCGAACGGCGAGGTGAGCGCCCCGACCCGGATCTCCGCCTCGTGGCAGGGGCGCGGCGCGTGGCCCGTCGCGGTCAGGCCGTGGCCGCACAGATGCACGGCGTCGTCGGGGCGCAGGGTGCCGGAGAAGACGCGGACCAGCGAGACCCGGCCCACGTACGGGTCGGAGGCCGTCTTGACGACCTCGGCGACCAGCGGGCCCCCGGGATCGCAGACCGGCGCGGGGCGCGGCGCGCCCGACGGAGTGGTGACGGCGGGCGGGGTGCGCTCCAGCGGGGTGGGGAAGCCGCGGGTGATCAGCTCCAGCAGCTCCACCGTGCCGATGCCCTGACGGGCTCCGTCGGCCGCCGGGGCCGCGGTGAGGACGGGGTGGAAGGAGCCCCGGGCCACGGCCCGTTCCAGATCGGCGATCAGCGTCGCGACGTCGATGTCCTCGCCGTCGAGGTAGCGGTCCATCAGGGACTCGTCCTCGCTCTCGGCGATGATCCCCTCGATCAGCCGCTCCCGGGCCTCGCGCAGCGGCTCCTCCTGGTCGGGCGCGGGCGGCAGCTCGGCGCGCTCGCCCGAGGAGTGGTCGAGGATCCGCCGGCTCAGCAGCCCGGTGAGGCCGGTGAGCGGGGCGTGCCCGTCGGCGCCCTCGGGGCCGAGCACCGGCAGGTACAGCGGCAGTACGGCGTCGGGGTCGTCGCCCCCGAAGGCCTCGGCGCAGATCCGGTTCATCTCCCGGTAGGAGGTGCGGGCGGTGTCCAGATGGGTCACGACGATGGCGCGCGGCATGCCGACGAGCGCGCACTCCTCCCAGGCGGCCCGGGTGGTCGCGGCCACGGACGAGGCGTCCTGGGCCGCCGAGACGACGAAGAGGGCCGCGTCCGCCGCGCGCAGACCGGCCCGCAGCTCGCCGACGAAGTCCGCGTAACCGGGGGTGTCCAGCAGATTGATCTTGCAGCCGTCCCAGGCCACCGGAACCAGCGAGAGCTGCACGGAACGCCGTCGGCGCTGCTCGATCTCGTCGTAGTCGGAGACGGTCGCCCCGTCCTCGACCCGCCCGGCCCGGTTCACGGCCCCCGCCGTCAGGGCCAGCGCCTCGACCAGCGTGGTCTTGCCCGAGCCGCTGGGGCCGACCAGCACCACGTTCCGTACGGCGGCGGGGTGGTCGGCCGTCGGTGCTCCTCCGGCGGCTCCGGAATGTGCGTGTGCCTTGTCGCCCATGGTGCGTGCCTCCCGGTCGATGGCGCGGTGCGGGGGAGGGCGACCGCGCGCGGAGCAGCGGTGGTCACGGGCACGGGGAGGCCGCCGCGGCGGCTTCGGCGACGCCCGCGGTCCTTCGAGCTTGGCACCGGAGCGGGGCCCCGTCCATACGTCGCGCACCGGCGCCGCGGGGCCGGGCGGCAGCCGGTGTGACACCCGGCGGCGGGTGCCCGTCCGGTGTGAGGCACCGGTGGTGACTACGATGGGCCAGCCGGTGGCCGTAGGGGCCCTCCGGCGAACCGAACCCTCGGGAAGGCCATGCTGAACAAGTACGCGCGTGCATTCTTCACGCGTGTCCTCACACCGTTCGCCGCTCTGCTGCTCCGCCTCGGGGTCAGCCCCGACGCGGTCACTCTCATCGGCACGGCCGGAGTGATGGCAGGTGCGCTGGTCTTTTTCCCGATGGGGGAGTTCTTCTGGGGCACGATCGTCATCACGATCTTCGTCTTCTCCGACCTCGTCGACGGCAACATGGCGCGGCAGGCCGGGATCTCCAGCCGGTGGGGCGCGTTCCTCGACTCGACGCTGGACCGGGTCGCCGACGGGGCGATCTTCGCCGGCTTCGCCCTCTGGTACGCGGGCAGCGGTGACGACAACATCCTGTGCGCCGTCGCGATCTTCTGCCTGGCCAGCGGCCAGGTGGTCTCGTACACCAAGGCGCGCGGCGAGTCGATCGGCCTGCCGGTCGCGGTCAACGGCCTCGTGGAGCGCGCCGAGCGTCTGGTCATCTCGCTGGTCGCCGCCGGTCTCGCCGGACTGCACACCTTCGGCGTCCCCGGTATCGACGTCCTGCTGCCGATCGCGCTGTGGATCGTCGCCGCGGGCAGCCTCGTGACGCTGATCCAGCGCGTGGTGACCGTACGCCGCGAATCCGCCGAGGCGGACGCCGCGGAGGCCGCCGCCGGTCCGGCGGGAGCGGACGCCGCCGGGCGGGGGAGCGAGGCCGACCGGTGAGCGCCGGCGCGTCCGACCTGAGGGGCCGGATCACCGACGGGCTGTACGGACTGGGCTGGGGCGCCGTCAAGAAGCTGCCCGAGCCCGCCGCCGCCCGCCTCTTCCGCACCATCGCGGACCAGACGTGGAAGCGGCGCGGCAAGAGCGTGCTGCGCCTGGAGTCGAACCTCGCCCGGGTCGTCCCCGACGCGGGCCCGGAGCGGCTGGCCGAGCTGTCCCGGGCCGGGATGCGCTCCTACATGCGCTACTGGATGGAGTCCTTCCGGCTGCCGGCCTGGACGCCGGAGCGCATCAAGGCGAGCATCGACGTCAAGGACGCCCACCATCTGACCGAGGGCCTGGACGCCGGGAACGGCGTGATCATCGCCCTGCCCCACCTGGGCAACTGGGACCTCGCGGGCGCCTGGGTCACCACCGACCTCAAGGTCCCCTTCACCACCGTCGCCGAACGGCTGGAGCCCGCCACGCTCTACGACCGGTTCGTCGCCTACCGCGAGGGCCTGGGCATGGAGGTCCTGCCGCACAGTGGCGGCGCCGCCTTCGGCACCCTGGCCCGGCGGCTGCGCGCGGGCGGGCTGGTCTGCCTGGTGGCCGACCGGGACCTGTCCGCCTCCGGCGTCGAGGTGTCGTTCTTCGGCGCCACCGCACGGATGCCCGCGGGCCCGGCGCTGCTCGCCCAGCAGACGGGTGCGCTGCTGCTGCCGGTCACCCTCTGGTACGACGGCACGCCGGTGATGGGCGCACGCGTCCACCCGGCGGTCGAGGAACCGGAGGAGGGCACCCGCGCCGAGAAGACCTCCGCCATGACCCAGGCCCTGGCCGACGCCTTCGCCGGCGGCATCGCCGAGCACCCGGAGGACTGGCACATGCTCCAGCGGCTCTGGCTGGACGACCTGGACCCCCGGGGGGAACCCACGTGAAGATCGGCATCGTCTGCCCGTACTCCTGGGACGTACCGGGCGGCGTGCAGTTCCACATCCGGGACCTCGCCGAACACCTGATCCGGCTCGGCCACGAGGTCTCCGTGCTGGCCCCCGCCGACGACGAGACCCCGCTGCCCCCGTACGTCGTCTCGGCGGGCCGGGCCGTCCCGGTCCCGTACAACGGCTCCGTCGCCCGGCTGAACTTCGGCTTCCTCTCGGCGGCCCGAGTGCGCCGCTGGCTGCACGACGGCACGTTCGACGTGATCCACATCCATGAGCCGACCTCGCCGTCGCTGGGCCTGCTGGCCTGCTGGGCGGCGCAGGGGCCGATCGTGGCCACCTTCCACACCTCCAACCCGCGCTCCCGGGCGATGATCGCCGCGTATCCGATCCTCCAGCCCGCGCTGGAGAAGATCAGCGCGCGGATCGCGGTCAGCGAGTACGCCCGGCGCACGCTGGTCGAACACCTCGGCGGGGACGCCGTCGTCATCCCGAACGGCGTCGACGTCGGCTTCTTCGCCGAAGCCGAGCCGAAGGCCGAATGGCAGGGCCAGACCCTCGGCTTCATCGGCCGCATCGACGAACCCCGCAAGGGCCTGCCCGTCCTGATGAAGGCGCTGCCCGCGATCCTCGCCGCCCGCCCCGAGGCCCGGCTGCTGGTCGCCGGGCGGGGCGACGAGGAGGAGGCGGTGGCCTCGCTGCCGAAGGAACTGCGCGAGCGCGTCGAGTTCCTCGGCATGGTCAGTGACGAGGACAAGGCCCGGCTGCTGCGCAGCGTCGATGTGTACGTGGCCCCGAACACCGGCGGCGAGAGCTTCGGTATCATCCTGGTCGAGGCGCTGTCGGCCGGTGCGCCCGTCCTCGCGAGCGACCTGGACGCCTTCGCGCAGGTCCTGGACCAGGGCGCGGCCGGTGACCTGTTCGCCAACGAGGACGCCGACGCGCTGGCCGCCGCCGCGATCCGGCTGCTGGGCGACCCGGAGCGCCGGAAGGGGCTGCGCGAGCGCGGCGAGGCCCACGTACGGCGGTTCGACTGGGCGACGGTGGGGGCCGACATCCTCGCGGTGTACGAGACGGTGACCGACGGGGCCGCCTCGGTCGCCGCGGACGAACGCTCCGGGCTGCGGGCCCGGTTCGGGCTGGCGCGGGACTGAGCCCGGGCGGCCGCGGCTGACGGTGGCGCGGCCCGGGCCCCGGTCCGCGGCCCCGGGGCCTCCTGGTGAACCGGGGGCGGTCGGCGACGGTAGCGTGTGGGCCCGTGACCGTAACCCTCATCGTCTGGATCGTCCTCGCGCTCATCGCGATCGGCGTGTACCTCAGCTGGACCGCCGGCCGGCTCGACCGCCTGCACTCCCGGATCGACGCCGCCCGCGCCGCCCTCGACGCCCAACTGCTGCGCCGCGCCTCGGTCACCCAGGAGCTGGCCACCTCCGGCGTCCTGGACCCGGCCGCATCGATCGTCCTGTACGAGGCCGCGCACGCCGCCCGGCAGTCCGAGGAGGACCACCGCGAGGTCGCCGAGAGCGAGCTGAGCACCGCCCTGCGCGCCGTCTTCGGCGAGCCGGCCCAGGTCGACGCGGTGAAGGAGATCCCCGGCGGCGAGGAGGCCGCCACCGAACTGGCCGCCGCCGTACGCCGCGTACCCATGGCCCGGCGCTTCCACAACGACTCCGTGCGCGCCGCCCGCGCCCTGCGCCGGCACCGTACCGTCCGGCTCTTCCGGCTCGCCGGGCACGCACCCTTCCCGCTGGCCTTCGAGATGGACGACGCCCCGCCGGTGGCCCTCGCGGACCGCCCGGGCACCTGAGTCCGGGGGCGGGCCCGGGGCGGGTCCGAAGGCGGGCCCGGCGGTGGATGCGGGGCCAAAACGATCCACGGCCTGTTCATTGGCCCTTGCTGTGGACCGGTCCCGCGGCGTTTGCTCGGCGATGCAGCATCCAGCGTCTTTCACCGAGTGAGGTCCCGTGTCCACGCTTCCCAGCACCCCGCAGTCCGCCGAGTCCCCCGCCATCGGCACCGCCCGCGTCAAGCGCGGCATGGCCGAGCAGCTCAAGGGCGGCGTGATCATGGACGTCGTCGACGCCGAGCAGGCGAAGATCGCCGAGGACGCGGGCGCCGTGGCCGTCATGGCCCTGGAGCGGGTCCCCGCCGACATCCGCAAGGACGGCGGCGTGGCCCGGATGTCCGACCCCAACATGATCGAGGAGATCATCGGGGCCGTCTCCATCCCCGTCATGGCCAAGTCCCGCATCGGCCACTTCGTCGAGGCCCAGGTGCTCCAGTCCCTCGGCGTCGACTACATCGACGAGTCCGAGGTCCTCACCCCGGCCGACGAGGTCAACCACAGCGACAAGTTCGCCTTCACCACCCCCTTCGTCTGCGGCGCCACCAACCTGGGCGAGGCCCTGCGCCGGATCGCCGAGGGCGCGGCCATGATCCGCTCGAAGGGCGAGGCCGGCACCGGCAACGTCGTCGAGGCCGTCCGCCACCTGCGCCAGATCAAGAACGAGATCGCCCGGCTGCGCGGCTTCGACAACAACGAGCTGTACGCCGCCGCCAAGGACCTCCGTGCCCCGTACGAGCTGGTCAAGGAGGTCGCCGAGCTCGGCAAGCTGCCCGTCGTGCTGTTCTCCGCCGGTGGCGTCGCCACCCCGGCCGACGCCGCGCTGATGCGCCAGCTCGGTGCCGAGGGCGTCTTCGTCGGCTCCGGCATCTTCAAGTCCGGCGACCCGGCCAAGCGCGCCGCCGCCATCGTGAAGGCCACCACCTTCTACGACGACCCGAAGGTCATCGCGGACGCCTCCCGCAACCTGGGCGAGGCCATGGTCGGCATCAACTGCGACACGCTGCCCGAGTCCGAGCGCTACGCCAACCGCGGCTGGTAACCACTGATGAGCGACACCCCCCTGATCGGCGTCCTGGCTCTCCAGGGTGACGTACGGGAGCATCTGATCGCCCTGGCCTCGGCGGACGCCGTGGCCAGGCCGGTCCGGCGCCCCGAGGAACTCGCCGAGGTGGACGGCCTGGTCATCCCGGGCGGCGAGTCCACCACCATGTCCAAGCTGGCCGTGCTCTTCGGCATGATGGAGCCGCTGCGCGAGCGGGTCCGGGCCGGGATGCCGGTCTACGGCACCTGCGCCGGAATGATCCTGCTGGCCGAGAAGATCCTCGACCCCCGCTCGGGCCAGGAGACCGTCGGCGGCATCGACATGATCGTGCGGCGCAACGCCTTCGGCCGGCAGAACGAGTCGTTCGAGGCCGCGGTCGAGGTCGACGGCGTCGACGGCGGTCCGGTGGACGGCGTCTTCATCCGGGCGCCCTGGGTCGAGTCGGTCGGGGCCGAGGCCGAGGTCATCGCCGAACACGGCGGGCACATCGTGGCCGTCCGGCAGAAAAACGCCCTCGCCACCTCGTTCCATCCCGAACTGACCGGCGATCATCGCGTACATGCTCTGTTCGTGGACATGGTGCGCGCAGTGAACTGAGCGGACCCCGGTAGGATCTCTCGGGTTCGACTCGATTTTGGTGACGCGAAGGAGAAGGCAGATGTCCGGCCACTCTAAATGGGCTACGACGAAGCACAAGAAGGCCGTGATTGACGCCAAGCGCGGCAAGCTCTTCGCGAAGCTGATCAAGAACATCGAGGTCGCGGCCCGCTCCGGCGGCGTCGACCCCGACGGCAACCCCACGCTCGTCGACGCCATCCAGAAGGCGAAGAAGAGCTCCGTCCCGAACAAGAACATCGAGTCCGCCGTCAAGCGCGGCGGCGGTCTCGAAGCGGGCGGCGCCGACTACGAGACGATCATGTACGAGGGTTACGGCCCCAACGGTGTCGCGGTGCTCATCGAGTGCCTCACCGACAACCGCAACCGCGCCGCTTCCGACGTACGTGTCGCGATGACCCGGAACGGCGGCTCGATGGCCGACCCGGGTTCCGTCTCGTACCTGTTCAACCGCAAGGGCGTCGTGATCGTGCCCAAGGGCGAGCTGACCGAGGACGACGTCCTCGGCGCGGTCCTCGACGCGGGCGCCGAGGAGGTCAACGACCTCGGCGAGACCTTCGAGGTGGTCAGCGAGGCCACCGACATGGTCGCGGTGCGCACCGCGCTCCAGGAGGCGGGCATCGACTACGACTCCGCCGAGGCCAACTTCCTGCCGACCATGCAGGTCGAGCTGGACGAAGAGGGCGCCCGCAAGATCTTCAAGCTCATCGACGCGCTGGAGGACAGCGACGACGTGCAGAACGTCTTCGCCAACTTCGACGTGTCCGACGAGGTCATGGAGAAGGTCGACGCCTGACGGCACGGCCGGCACGGCTTCACACGACGGTTTGTCAGTGCGAGCCGATAGCCTGCGGGAACAGATGATCGAGCGGGCGCGGCGAGCGTCGCGGACAGGGGGAGCTCCATGCGGGTTCTGGGTGTCGACCCGGGGCTGACCCGGTGCGGTGTCGGCGTGGTCGAAGGGGTCGCGGGCCGCCCGCTGACCATGCTCGGCGTCGGCGTCGTGCGCACCCCGGCCGACGCGGAGCTCGGCGACCGGCTCGTCGCCGTCGAGCGCGGCATCGAGCAGTGGCTCGACGAACACTCCCCGGACCGTGTGGCCGTCGAGCGCGTCTTCGCCCAGCACAACGTCCGTACGGTGATGGGCACCGCCCAGGCCAGCGCCATCGCCATGCTCTGCGCCGCCCGCCGCGGCATCCCGGTCGCCCTGCACACCCCCAGCGAGGTCAAGGCGGCCGTCACCGGATCCGGCCGCGCCGACAAGGCCCAGGTCGGCGCGATGGTGACCCGGCTGCTGCGGCTGGACGCACCGCCCAAGCCCGCCGACGCCGCCGACGCCCTCGCGCTCGCCATCTGCCACATCTGGCGGGCGCCCGCGCAGAACCGCCTCCAGCAGGCGGTCGCCGCGCACCGCACCCAGGCCGCACCCGGCGCCTCCCGTACGCCCGGCGCCCCGCGCCCGACCGGCACCTCCCGCACGCTGAAAGGCCGCACCGCATGATCGCCTTCGTCTCCGGCCCGGTGGCCGCACTCGCCCCGACCACGGCCGTCATCGAGGTCGGCGGCATCGGCATGGCCGTCCAGTGCACCCCGCACACCCTCGCCGATCTGCGGGTCGGCAAGGAGGCCCGGCTCGCCACCTCGCTGGTCGTCCGCGAGGACTCGCTCACGCTCTACGGCTTCGCCGACGACGACGAGCGGCAGGTGTTCGAGCTGCTCCAGACCGCCAGCGGCGTCGGCCCCCGCCTCGCCCAGGCGATGCTCGCCACCCACAGCCCCGACGCCCTGCGGCTCGCGGTCTCCACCGGCGACGAGAAGGCGCTCACCGCCGTCTCCGGCATCGGCAAGAAGGGCGCCCAGAAGCTGCTCCTGGAGCTCAAGGACCGGCTCGGCGAACCGGTCGGCGCGCACATCGGCCAGCAGGGCATCGGCACCCCCGTCACCTCCGGCTGGCGCGACCAGCTCCAGGCCGCCCTGATCGGCCTCGGCTACGCGAGCCGCGAGGCCGACGAAGCCGTCAACGCCGTCGCCCCGCAGGCCGAGGCCGCCGTCGCCGAAGGCGCCGCACCCCCCGTGCCGCAGCTGCTGCGGGCCGCCCTGCAGACTCTCAACCGCGCCCGCTGACCGGCACCGAACCACCGAAGAGGCCCTTGATGAACTGGGACGAGACCGGACCCGAGACCGACGAGCCCACCGGCCCGGTCCTCGACGACCGGCTGGTCGACGCCGACGCGGACGGTGAGGACACCGCGGTCGAGGCGGCCCTGCGCCCCAAGGACCTGGAGGAGTTCGTCGGCCAGGAGAAGGTCCGCGAACAGCTCGATCTGGTCCTCAAGGCCGCCCGCGCCCGCGGCGCCACCGCCGACCACGTGCTGCTCTCCGGCGCCCCCGGCCTCGGCAAGACCACCCTCTCGATGATCATCGCCGCCGAGATGAACGCCCCGATCCGCATCACCTCGGGCCCCGCCATCCAGCACGCCGGCGACCTCGCGGCGATCCTCTCCTCCCTCCAGGAGGGCGAGGTCCTCTTCCTCGACGAGATCCACCGCATGTCCCGGCCCGCCGAGGAGATGCTCTACATGGCGATGGAGGACTTCCGCGTCGACGTCATCGTCGGCAAGGGCCCCGGCGCCACCGCGATCCCGCTGGAGCTGCCCCCCTTCACCCTGGTCGGGGCCACCACCCGGGCCGGACTGCTGCCGCCCCCGCTGCGCGACCGCTTCGGCTTCACCGGGCACATGGAGTTCTACGCCCCCGCCGAGCTGGAGCGCGTCATCCACCGCTCCGCCCGCCTCCTCGACGTCGAGATCGACGTGGAGGGCGCCGCCGAGATCGCCGGACGCTCCCGCGGCACCCCCCGTATCGCCAACCGCCTGCTGCGCCGGGTCCGCGACTACGCCCAGGTCAAGGCGGAGGGAGCGATCGACCGTGAGATCGCCGCGGCCGCCCTCAAGGTGTACGAGGTTGACGCCCGCGGACTCGATCGGCTGGACCGTGCCGTCCTCGGCGCGCTGCTGAAGCTCTTCGGCGGCGGCCCGGTCGGCCTGTCCACCCTGGCGGTCGCCGTGGGGGAGGAGCGGGAGACCGTCGAGGAGGTCGCCGAGCCCTTCCTCGTACGGGAAGGACTGCTGGCCAGGACGCCGCGCGGCCGGGTCGCGACCCCCGCTGCCTGGGCGCATCTGGGCCTGGTCCCGCCGCAGCACGGAGCAAAGGGACAACAGGGTCTGTTCGGGGCGTGATGCGTCACAGGTTCGCGTGTACAGGAACCACGGTGTCATGCTGGGCGTTGTTCCATCGATGCGGACTCGCTTAGACTCCGCCGACGCCGCCCTTACCGGTCGGTGTACCCACCCCCGTATATACAGGCCGCATTCCAGCGCGGTCGTGCGAAGGAATTCCCGTCCCGTGGATCTCTTGACTCTCCTCCCCTTCATCGTGCTCATCGGGGCCATGTTCCTGATGACCCGCTCCGCCAAGAAGAAGCAGGCGGCCGCCGCGCAGATGCGCAATGACATGCAGCCCGGTACCGGCGTCCGGACGATCGGGGGCATGTACGCGACCGTCAAGGAAGTCCACGACGACACCGTTCTCCTCGAGGTCGCCCCCGGCGTGCACGCCATCTACGCGAAGAACGCCATCGGCGCCGTCCTGGACGACGCGGAGTACAACCGCATCGTGCACGGCGACGACCCGGAGCTGGACGCGGAGGGCACGGTCGTTCCCGACGACGCCTCCTCGCTGACCGGTGAGCCCGACGCCGACGCCGCCGAGGTCGCCAAGATCGACCTGGGCAAGGACGACGCGGCCGACGACGCCGAGACCGAGGACGCGCCCGCCAAGGACGCCGCCGCCAAGGACGTCAAGGACGCCAAGGGCGAGAGCAAGACCGACGGCGAGGCCGACTCCAAGTAGTTTCACGATCCCGGGGACGTCGCGCGCCCACCGGCGCGCGGCGTCCCCGGGACCGTGCGGTCGTCTGCGGGGGGCAGGGTCCCCACTACACTTCGTGGCCGCTCGGGCGCGTACCCGGCGCGGGGCGGTTGGACAGGGAGAAACGAGAAGGTGGCAGCACCCAAGAAGGGCCGAGGGCCGTCCGGCGGTCATGGCAGGCCGGGGCGTGCCCTGGCTCTGATCCTCATCGCCATGGTCGCGCTCACCGGCGGGTTGTTCCTGTCCGGGCACACCACGCCCCGGCTGGGCATCGACCTGGCCGGCGGGACGTCGATCACGCTGGAAGCGCAGAACCAGCCCGGCAAGCCGAACGCGATCAACCAGACCAACATGGACACCGCTGTCGGGATCATCGAGCGGCGTGTCAATGGTCTGGGCGTCTCCGAGGCAGAGGTACAGACCCAGGGCTCGAAGAACATCATCGTCAACATCCCCAAGGGGACGAACTCCAAGCAGGCCCAGGAGCAGGTCGGCACCACCGCCCAGCTCTACTTCCGGCCTGTTCTGACGGTGCAGGCGAGCGGCCCGGAGGCGCCCACGCCCTCCGGTTCGGCGACGCCCTCGGGCAGCGCCACCCCGAAGCCCGGCGAGTCCGCCGAGGGTGAGGACAAGGCCAAGGGCGAGGACAAGCCCGAGGGCGAGGAGGCCACCGGCACGGAGGCCACGCCCTCGGCGAGCGCCACCACCCAGGGCCGCGCGGTCACCGGCGCCCTGAAGAAGGACGACCCGACCCCCGGCGCCTCCGACAAGCCGAAGCCGTCCGATTCCCCCGAGGCCTCGCCCTCCGCGGACCCGGCGACGGCCAAGCTCCAGGAGGAGTTCGCCAAGCTCGACTGCACCGACCCCAAGCAGCGGACCGACGCGGGCAAGAACGCCAAGCCCACCGACACGATCGTCGCCTGCGGTTCGAACGTCCCGGGCAGCTACGAGAAGTACATCCTCGGCCCGGCCGAGGTCTCCGGCAGCGACGTCGACGACGCCAAGGGCGCCATCGAGCAGCAGACCGGCGAGTGGATCGTGTCGATGGAGTTCACCTCCAAGGGCGCGAAGAAGTTCCAGACGATCACCAGCCGGCTCTCGCAGCAGCAGCCGCCGATGAACCAGTTCGCCATCGTCCTCGACGGCGAGGTCGTCTCCGCCCCCTCGGTGCGCACGGCGCTCAGCAAGAACGCCCAGATCTCCGGCAGCTTCACCCAGCAGTCGGCCGAGGACCTCGGCAACATCCTGTCCTACGGCGCGCTGCCGCTGACCTTCAAGGAGGTCAGCGTCACCACGGTGACCGCGGCGCTCGGCAGCGAGCAGCTCCAGGCGGGCCTGATCGCCGGTGCGATCGGTCTGGCGCTGGTCATCATCTACCTGGTCGTCTACTACCGGGGCCTCGCGTTCATCGCCCTGCTCAGCCTGCTGGTCTCCGGCATCCTGACGTACACGATCATGGCTTTGCTGGGCCCGGCCATCGGCTTCGCGCTGAACCTCCCAGCGGTCTGCGGCGCCATCGTCGCCATCGGCATCACGGCGGACTCCTTCATCGTCTACTTCGAACGCGTCAGAGACGAGATCCGCGAAGGGCGCACGCTGCGACCGGCCATCGAGCGCGCCTGGCCGCGCGCCCGGCGCACCATCCTGGTCTCCGACTTCGTGTCGTTCCTGGCCGCCGCGGTGCTCTTCATCGTGACCGTCGGCAAGGTGCAGGGCTTCGCCTTCACGCTCGGCCTCACCACGCTGCTCGACGTCGTCGTGGTGTTCCTCTTCACCAAGCCCCTGATGACGCTCATGGGCCGGACGAAGTTCTTCTCCAGTGGCGGTCCGTGGTCCGGGCTGGACCCGAAGCGGCTCGGCGCCCAGCCGCCGTTGCGCCGCTCGCGCCGTGTCAACGCCCCCACCGAACCGAAGGAGGCGTGAGATGTCGCGACTCGGCAATCTCGGCGCCCGGCTCTACCGCGGTGAGGTCGGTTACGACTTCATCCGCAACCGCAAGATCTGGTACGGCATCTCGATCCTGATCACCATCACGGCCATCATCGGCGTGGCGGTCGGCGGCCTCCGCATGGGCATCGAGTTCAAGGGCGGCGCGGTCTTCACGACCGACACCAAGGCCCAGATCTCGACCTCGCAGGCCACGGACGTGGCGACCGAGGCCTCCGGGCACCAGGCCATCGTCCAGGAGCTCGGCAACGGCGGTCTGCGCATCCAGATCACCGAGGTCGACACCGCCAAGGCCAACGAGATCAAGGAGACCCTCTCCGACGAGCTCGGCATCCCGGCCAACGACATCAACGCGGACCTGGTCGGCCCCAGCTGGGGTGAGCAGATCGCCAACAAGGCGTGGACCGGCCTCGGGGTCTTCATGATCCTGGTGGTGATCTATCTGGCCATCGCCTTCGAGTGGCGGATGGCCGTCGCCGCCCTCATCGCGCTGATCCACGACATCACCATCACGGTCGGCGTCTACGCCCTGGTCGGCTTCGAGGTCACCCCGGGCACGGTGATCGGTCTGCTGACCATTCTCGGTTACTCCCTGTACGACACGGTGGTGGTCTTCGACTCCCTCAAGGAGGGCCAGAAGGACATCACCAAGCAGACCCGCTTCACGTACAGCGAGATCGCCAACCGGTCGATCAACAGCACCCTGGTCCGTTCCATCAACACCACCGTGGTGGCGCTCCTGCCGGTGGCCGGTCTGCTGTTCATCGGCGGCGGTGTCCTCGGCGCGGGCATGCTGAACGACATCTCGCTGTCGCTGTTCGTCGGTCTCGCGGCCGGCGCCTACTCCTCGATCTTCATCGCCACGCCGCTCGTCGCCGACCTCAAGGAACGCGACCCGCAGATGAAGGCGCTGAAGAAGCGCGTCCTGGCCAAGCGGGCCGCCGCGGCCGCCAAGGGCGAGTCCCCCGAGGACGACGGCTTCCAGGACGCGCCCGACAGCGCCGAGACGGCGGGCACGGCGATCGGCCGCCCCCGGTCGCACCGCACCCCCGGGAAGCGCTGAGCGATGACGAGCACCACCGAATCCACCAGGGAGCTGCTGCTCAGCCGGATCCGCGATGTCGCGGACTACCCGAAGCCGGGCGTGATGTTCAAGGACATCACCCCGCTGCTCGCGGACCCGGTGGCCTTCACGGCGCTCACCGACGTCCTCGCGGAGCTGTGCGTACGGCACGGCGCCACGAAGATCGTCGGCCTGGAGGCCCGCGGCTTCATCCTGGCCGCGCCCGTCGCGGTCCGGGCGGGCATCGGCTTCATCCCGGTCCGCAAGGCCGGGAAGCTCCCCGGGGCCACGCTGAGCCAGTCCTACGAGCTGGAGTACGGCAGCGCGGAGATCGAGATCCACGCCGAGGACCTCGATGCCGGGGACCGGATCATGGTCATCGACGACGTCCTCGCCACCGGCGGCACCGCCGAGGCCTCGCTGGAGCTCATCCGGCGGGCCGGCGCCCAGGTCGCGGGCGTCGCGGTCCTCATGGAGCTCGGCTTCCTCGACGGCCGGGCCCGTCTGGAGCCCGGTCTCGCCGGGGCGCCGCTGGAGGCCCTGATCACGGTCTGAGCCACCGGCGACCGTCCGGCGGCGGACATCGGGCACGAGGGATGGGCATCCGGGAACACCGGGTGCCCATCCCTCGTTGTGCAGGCTCCCACCGTCCCCGGGCGAGGTCCCGCCGGGGGATCGATACCATGGGCTCCCGGGTACCCCGGATCCGCACGAGGAGCGCTCTTGCCAGACGAGGCCCAGTCAGCCGCCGCCCCGCAGCCCGACAAGCCCGTGGCGGCCCCCGCCACGCCGCAGAAGGCCGCGCCCTCGAACGCGCCGAAGCCCGCGCCCCCCGGGCCCGCCGCTGACGCCGCGCGCCCCCCGGCC